>JABFSI010000044.1 GCA_013140695.1 Sideroxydans sp.
CTTTTCCAGCAGCTTGTTTGGCGCGTATTTTTTTGGAGGCGACACGGCGTGATGCGGATGCCCCAGGCAGGATGGTGAAGCGCTGCCCAACACGCAGGCGATGTTTGCCATTATTCATCGCGACTAGGCTGGCTTGGCTGGTATGAAAACGGCGTGCGAGGGTGGAGATAGTGTCACCTTTGCGCACACTGTAGCTAAAGCCAGACATTTCGCGCGTGGCAGAGGCATGCATATTGAAAGGCGAAAATTCTTCTGCCGCTTCATCATCCGTCATCGGCACAAGCAGCGTTTGCCCATTGCTTTGCGCCGCATATTTGGATAAGCCGTTAGCGTGGCGCAACTGTTCTAGTGAGATATCAAATTGATTGGCGACATCAGAAAATGATTCGCCTTTCTTGCTCTTGTAGGACTTCCAAGACACCAAGCGCTGGTCAGTTTTTTCTAAATTCTCGCGGAAGATAGCGACCTTATCTACAGGTAGTAGCAACATTTCGGCGTGGTCTTGCAAAATCACAGGGCGGTTGTTGCCCGGATTAAGCGCGGTAAATTCTTCCATCGAAATTTCGGCTAATTCAGCCGCAATTTTCACATCCATCTGTTTAGAGGGAGTGACTGCCGCGAAGTAAGGTTGGTTGGGAATGTCATATAGCACCACGCCAAAACTCGCTGGGTCGCTCACGATGTTTTTCACGGCCAGTAATTTGGGAACGTAGTTGCTGGTCTCGCGCGGCATTTTGAGGTGCGAGTAATCGGTGGGCTTGCCGAGTCGACGGTTTTTGGCTTGCGCACGAGCCACCGCGCCTTCGCCCCAGTTGTACGCGGCGAGGGCCAATTCCCAATCACCAAATTGGTCGTGCAGTTTTTCTAAATAATTAAGTGCGCCATTGGTGGCGCTAATTACATCGCGACGTTCGTCGTGCCACCAGTTTTGTTCCATGCCAAAATTTTTGCCAGTCGCAGGAATGAACTGCCAAATTCCCGACGCGCTGGCGACGGAATTTGCACCGGGATTAAAGGCGCTTTCAATGATGGGAAGAAGGGCGATTTCAGTGGGGATGCCGCGCCGTTCCACTTCTTCTACGATGTAAAACAAATAGCGGTTGGCGCGTTCGCTCATGCGTAAAACGTAAGCGGGGTTGCTGGCGTACCATTTTTCATGGCGCTTGATGAGAGGGTTGTTCAACTCTTTCATACCAAAGCCGCTGCGAATACGTTGCCATACGGTGTCACTAGGTACGGCAGACAAAACGGGCAGATGCGCTTCGCTGGCGCTGGTCTCTACCGCATCGGGGGTGGCGGGGGCAATGAAGGCGGCGTTAGCAGGCTCTTCCAGTACGGGGTCTGGCGCAAGAATTAAGGCTTCGCGAATGGGGGCGGCGGATTCGACGATTTCCGTCGCGCTTAATACGGGGCTGGCAATAAAAAACAAAGACAGCGCGGCTAGGCGCGCTGTCTTTACGGTGATGTGACTAAAAGATTTTTTTTCGATCAACGAGTTACCTCTTTAAGTTGCTCAAGAATAGCTGGGTTTCGGCTACGAAATAAGCTGAAGATTAGCCTTCGCTGAAACCCAGCCATTCTTATTTAATTACCTCTTTTAGCTGTTCGAGGATGGCTGGATTTTCTAGCGTTGAAACGTCTTGAGTTATCGCTTCTCCTTTGGCAATGGCACGCAGGAGGCGGCGCATTATCTTGCCTGAACGGGTCTTAGGCAAGTTTTCGCCAAAACGAATTTCATCGGGCTTAGCAATCGGGCCGATTTCTTTGCCTACCCAGTTGCGTAAATCTTCAATTAATTTCTTGGCAGTAGCGCTGTCAGCAGGGCGCGCGCCTTTCAATACCACGAAAGCAACGACTGATTCGCCTTTGATGTCGTGCGGACGACCTACGACGGCGGCTTCAGCAACCAAGGGGTTGGAAACGAGTGCGGATTCGATTTCCATCGTCCCCAAGCGGTGGCCGGATACTTTCAGCACGTCATCGTTGCGTCCCATAATCCAGATGTAGCCATCTTCATCACGATGCGCAGAGTCGCCCGCGAGGTAGAAGCCGCGCATTTCTTCTGGGAAGTAGTTGCTGACGAAGCGGTCAGGGTCACCCCAGATGGTGCGAATCTGCGAAGGGAAAGGTTTTTTGATGACTAATGAACCGCCATGCGTGCCGTCCACTTCTAGCCCTGTTTCGTCTACCACCGCCACTTGAATGCCGGGGATAGGTAAGGTGCAGGTGCCTGGTTTAATCGGCATCGCACCCGGTAACGGCGCAATCATGTGGCAGCCTGTTTCGGTTTGCCACCACGTGTCAACGATAGGGCAGCGGCCTTGTCCAACCACGTTGTAGTACCACATCCATGCTTCAGGATTGATGGGTTCACCGACTGTGCCGAGCAGGCGCAGGCTGGATAAGTCGTACTTGGCGGGCAAGTCACCACCCAATTTGATGAGTGAGCGAATGGCCGTAGGCGCGGTGTAAAAGGTGGTGATTTTGTGGTCTTGAATCATCTTCCAGAAACGCCCTGCATCCGGATAGGTGGGGATGCCTTCAAAGATGACTTGGGTAGCGCCCATGGCGAGTGGACCGTAAGCCACGTAGCTGTGTCCGGTAATCCAACCCACATCGGCGGTACACCAGAAAACATCGGAAGCTTTGTAGTCGAATACCCACTTCATGGTAAGCATTGTGCCTAATAAATATCCTGCGCTGGAATGTTGCACGCCTTTGGGTTTGCCCGTTGAGCCCGAGGTGTAAAGAATGAACAGCGGATGTTCAGCATCCACCCATTCTGGTTCGCATACTTTGGCTTGATTGGTTTCAATGTCATGCCACCACACATCACGCTGCGCGTTAAAGGTCATTTCGCCGCCAGCACGTTTGTAGACGATGACATTTTTAATCACGTCGCAACCTTCTAGCGCGAGGGCTTCATCCACGATAGATTTGAGGGGCATCAATTTGCCGCCGCGCATTTGGAAATCGGCAGTGATGATGGCGACTGCTTGTGCATCCACGATGCGCTCTTGCAGACTCTTTGAAGAGAAGCCGCCAAACACGACAGAGTGGATAGCGCCAATGCGTGCGCAGGCTTGCATAGAGATGACCGCTTCGATACTCATCGGCAGATAGATGATGACGCGGTCGCCTTTTTTGATGCCGCGCGATTTCAAGCCGTTGGCGAATTGGCACACACGGGCGTGCAAGTCGCGGTAATTGATATGGGTGACTTTGCCATCGTCCGCCTCAAATTTGATGGCGATTTTTTCGGGTTGGGTGGTGAGATGTTTATCGAGGCAGTTGTAGGACACATTCAATACGCCATCTTCAAACCACTTGTAGAAAGGGGCATTGCTGTCATTCAGTGATTTTGTAAAAGGTTTTTTCCACTGGATATTTTCGCGCGCCAGATTAGCCCAATAGCCGGGGTAGTCTTTTTGTGAAGCGTCCACCATGGCTTGATAAGCAGCCATGCCAGATACGTTAGCCTGTTTTACAAACGCATCGGAAGGGGGGAATACGCGGTTTTCATTCAAGACGGATTGGATGTCAGACATGAGTTTCTCCTGAAATGGGTGATGGAATTTTTAGCACGCTGGATTATCTTTTGCCGAGCCTCTTTGGGCAAGCGTTGCTGTTTGGCGAATGCCACTCTAATGGCTGTGCCTGACACTATCCTTACGATGGGCTTACAGAGGGTTAGCCAAAGCGTAGTTTGAGTACTAATACCGTGCCCGATAAAAGTAAGGTGATGGCGTTGGCGATGATGATAGGCCATGCATTTAACAAAATGCCATAGGTCAACCACAGTGCGACGCCGCAGGTGAAGGCAGCGTACATGGCGAGTGAAATGTCTTGGGTATGTTGGCTGCGCCACACTTGCCATACTTGAGGAATAAAAGCAGCGGTGGTGAGGCAGGCGGCGAGGCTGCCGATGAGTTCACTCGGCAGCATTATTTTTCCTCGTGATGATCGGGGGCGGCCCATAACTGATGGGCATCTAGCAGTAAGCGATAGCGAGATTCGTTGGCATCTAACTGCGCCAGAATTTCGGCTAAAGAGGCTTCGAGTGCTTGGCGGCGTGCGACGAGTGTGTCACCTAGACTGCTCTCGCCAAGGCGATAGGCGCGTGCAATTAATTCCGCATTCTGACGTAACGCCACGCCTGCTTCGCGTGCTTGCTGCCAAATCTGGTAGTTATTTTCAACTTGGGTGTAAGTGGCGATGATGTCGGCATCTAATCGTTTTTGCACTGCTAAATTGCGATCGCTGGCAATTTGTGCGGCTTGATGTGCGGCATCCGCATTGGCTGCGCGGGTGCTGTAGGACAAGGGTATTGAAAAATACACGCCGCTAATTTTTTGATTGCCGCTCATTTGATTGGCGTAGCGAAAGCCGAGCGTGGGATCGGGCAGGCGTTCGGCACTGGCGCGCTCGGCGAGCTTTTGTTGATAACGTTCTTCAGCTGCGGCAAGTGCCAATTCGTGATTGTGTTGACGAATGATTTGTTGCCAGTAGTCGAGATTTTGGGGGACGGCTTGCGGTTCTAGAACGGGGATGTTGTCGCCTAACTTGAGTGCGCTAAATTGTCGAGTTAGTTCATTGGCGGCGAGCTGACTGCGCAAATGGGCTTGTTGCAGGCTGATGTTGGCGAGCGCCACGTTGGCGTTAATTTGATTGAGTTCCATGCGCGGTGCGTCGCCAGCTTGGATGCGTTTTTCAGTGATGGCAGACTGTTGCTTGAGCAGTGTCACTTGTTGTTGCCATTGCAGTTGTTGCGCTTTTTCACGCTGCCAGTTAAACCATAGTTTGAGCAAGCTACGTGCCGCTTCGTGGCGCGCATCGCCTAACGCATTTTCGCCGCGCGTCACGCCTTCTGCACCGATGTCGCTATCGAGCATCATTTTATTGGGCAGGCGGAATGGGCGTTCGAGCGCCACTTCCCAGTCGCGCAAATTTTCTGCGCCATTGGGGTTGTACATATAATTTCTAAAGCTTCCGCCGCGTACGGTGAATTCATATTCCCCCGCCTCGCGCCTGCGTTGATTGGCTTGTTCAATTTGCAATTGCGAGTGCGCGTTCAACACGAACAGATGTTGGTCTAGTGCCGCATCTATTTGTGTGGCAGAAGGTAAATCACTCTTAGGCTGCGACTCGTCCTGTAAATGTGCTGATGGTGCAACCGAGGATAAATCGACGGATATTTTGATAGGTAAAGGTTCGGCCAGTAGTGGGGCGGATAGCGCACAGAGTGTCAAGCCGACGAGGCGCGCATAGTGGTAATTCATGCCAATCTCCCAAATTCGGTGATGGGTGAAATCCAGTAGGCAATCTCGGGGTTGGATTCTTCTGCTTTGAGATGCGCGATGAGTGCTTGCGCATCTTCATGGTTCATCACGCAAACTATTTGTACTCGTTGTGAGCGTCCGCGTACTTGTTCCATCATGCTGGGCAATTTTTCTTTCTGGCTAGCACCTTCAATGTGTGACAAAGAAAATCCTCGCACCCACTGCGGATGTTCTAGTAATTGATCGACCAAGCGTTCTTCTAGAGAGCGATGGCAAATTAAGGTGAGGCAGCAGTTCATCTCGTTCATGGCAGCGCTTTCGTTTGTTCGATGCCGAAGCGACGGTACAAAATCGGCAACATGATGAGGGTGAGTAAGGTGGACGTGATGAGTCCGCCCGTGACGACGATGGCGAGCGGCTTCTGAATTTCAGAGCCAGGCCCCGTAGCGAACAACACGGGCAGCAAGCCGAAGGCGGTGATGCTGGCGGTCATTAAGACAGGGCGCAGGCGACGTTTGGCGCCTTCAAACACGACTTGCTGAATGTGCATGCCTTCGGCGTGTAGCTGGTTGAAGTAGGACACCATGACAACGCCATTCAAGACTGCAATGCCGAGCAGGGCGATGAAACCCACCGAGGCGGGAACGGACATGTACTGTCCGCTAATCCACAGCGCAAATACGCCGCCAATTAGGGCGAAGGGGATGTTGGTGAGTACCAGTGCGGCTTGTCGTACCGAGCCAAAGGTGGCGAACAGCAATAAGAAAATCATGCCGAGCGCAATAGGTACCACTACCGCCAAGCGTGCGGCGGCGCGTTGTTGGTTTTCAAATTGCCCCCCCCAAGTTAAACGGAAGCCTTCAGGCATTTGGATTTGCGTGGCGACGGCAGCTTTAGCTTCTTCCACGAATCCGACCAAATCGCGGTCGCGTACATTGCTTTGTACGACCACCATGCGTTGTCCATCTTGGCGGTCTACTTTAACTGGCCCATCCGTCCGTTCGAGTTTAGCGACGACCGATAATGGAATCGCTTGCCCATTGGGTAACGGCAGTGAAAGTGCGGCAAACAAGGCGGGTGATTGTTGAATGTCTGATTGGCCTCGCATAATGAGGGGCGTGCGTCGCGCATCTTCAATGACTGTGCCGAGTTGTTGCCCTTCAATTTGCCCGCGTAACGCGGTGGTAATGTCATCTACATTCAGTCCAAGACGTCCAGCGGCAAGGCGGTCAATGACGACACGGTAATACTGGACACCGCTGTTTTTGACGGTGAATACATCTTCACTGCCTTTGATGCCTTCTAGTAAGGTGACCATTTGCTCGGCAGTGAGGTTGAGTTGATCTAGGTTGCTGCCAAATATCTTGATGGCAATATCGCCACGCGCGCCAGTGAGCATTTCGGATACGCGCATCGCAATGGGTTGGGTAAAGCTGTATTCAACACCTGGGAAGTCATTCATCACTTGTCGAATATGGTCAATGATGGCGGTCTTGTCTTGAGCAATCCATTCTTTTTGGGGTTTGAGAACGAGGAAGTTGTCAGTCTCATTCAATCCCATGGGATCAAGTCCGAGTTCGTCCGCCCCTGCACGTGACACCATGCCTTTTATTTCGGGCACTTGCGCCAGAATAGCGGCTTGAATGCGTTTATCCATTTCGGCGGTTTGCGCGAGGTTGATGGAGGGGAGTTTCGACACTTGCATGATGATGTCGCCTTCATCCATTTCAGGCATGAAGGTTTTACCCAGCAGCGTGTAGACGCCGCCAGTGATGAGTAGCATCACCAAGGCGCTTATCATCACAAACCGCTCTTTATCCAGGGAGCGTTGCAGCAAGGGAATATAAATACTCATCGCTTTGCGCACTAACCAAGGTTCGCCGTGATCCGCTTCTTTGAGTAAAAAAGAGGCTAGCATGGGGACGAATGTGAGTGAAATAATCAGCGAGCCTGCGAGTGCAAAGACGATGGTGAGGGCAACGGGAATAAATAATTTGCCTTCTAATCCTTGCAAGGTCATCAGCGGTAAAAATACGATGATGATAATAGCCACGCCAGCGGCAACGGGAGTAATGACTTCTTTTACTGCGCGATAGATGACGTGCAAATGAGGGATGTGTTCACGTTTATGTGCCAAGTGATTGATGACATTTTCGACTACCACCACGGCGGCATCTACCAACATACCAATGGCGATGGCGAGTCCGCCTAGCGACATTAAGTTGGCGGACAAACCAAATTGCTGCATCAAAATAAAGGTGATCAGAACCGCTAACGGTAAGGTCAGCGCCACTACCAGTGCGGCGCGCCAATTCCCCAAAAACAGTACTAATAAAATGACGACCAATACAATCGCTTCGGTGAGCGCTTTGAATACCGTACCGACTGCACGTTCAACTAAGCTGCCACGATCATAAAAAACTTGGGTCGTGACGCCTTTGGGTAGCGTGGGGGCCAACTCTTGAAGCTTGGCGCGTACGCTATTGACGACCTTCTGTGCATTCGCCCCGCGTAGGCCTAGCACTAATCCTTCTACGGCTTCTCCTTGCCCATTTTTAGTCACAACACCGTAACGCGTGAGCGCGCCGACGCGTACTTCAGCTACGTCAGCCACGCGAGTGGGGCTACCTTGAGTGGTTGAGATGACAATATCTCGCACATCTTGCAAGGTCTTGATGCTGCCTTCAGCACGCACTAGCAGGGCTTCATCGCCATCGCTGATACGGCCCGCTCCGTCATTGCGATTGTTGGCTTGAATAGCCTGCTGTAGTGCGGCAAAGGTGATGCCACGTGCTGCTAAAGCGTTGTGGTTGGGGACTACTTCGAAGCTACGTGCTAAACCACCGAGTGAATTAACATCGGCGACACCAGGTAGGGTGCGCAGAGCAGGGCGAATCGTCCAATCCAAAATGGTGCGTCGTTGTTCAAGGGAAATATCGTCGCCCTCTACGGTGAACATAAACATTTCACCAAGTGGCGTGGTGATGGGGGCGAGGCCGCCAGAAACATCATTAGGCAAATCTCGCATGGCATTGTTTAGGCGTTCGGCAACTTGTTGGCGTGCCCAATAAATGTCGGTCGCATCATTGAAGTCGATAGTGATGTCGGCGATGGCGTATTTAGAAGTGGAACGCAATACGCGTTGATTGGGAATGCCTAGCATCTCCAATTCGATAGGGGCGACGATACGCGCTTCGACTTCCTCTGGAGTCATCCCCGGCGCTTTCATAATAATCTTGACTTGGGTCGTTGAGACGTCAGGGAACGCATCTATGGGTAAGTCGTGGAAGGCGTTAAATCCTACCGCCACAACAAGTAAGGTGATGGCTACAGATAGTAGGCGCTGGGTCAGTGAGAATTCGACTAGTTTAGAAAACATTATTCAGCACCGCCAATGCCCATGGCAGAAGATTTCAAAGCGGAAACGCCTGCAATGGCAATTTTTTCATCCCCCTTCAAGTTGCCACTGACGACGGTATTTTGAGCGCCTTCGCTGATGAGGATGATAGGTTCCGTGCGAAAACCAGACGACGTCTTAATGAATAGAACCGCTTTGCTATTGATTCGAGAGAGCGCACTGTTGGGAATGTTCCATTGGGCATTGCCACTGCTTTGGTTAGCAATACTTGCTTCAACAAGTTGTCCCGGACGTAAGTTTTCCGTGCCTTCGCGGATAAGCGCACGCACCAATATAGTTTGGTTTCCGCCACTTAAACTTTGTCCAATCGCAGTAATTTTGCCTTTTGCATTGAAGGCAGGGATGGTCACGTTCGCCCCTACTTTTAGGTTGCGTACATTGGCAAGTGGCGTTTGGATTTCTAGCGCAAGTGGCTTAAGTTGCGCGACTTTGAATAAAGGGCTCGCCGCATCTAAACGCTGTCCTGCACTAGCGTTCTTTTCAAGAATGACTCCATCAATGGGTGAGGTAATGGCAAGTACGCTGGATAAATTATTAGTCTCTAATAGCTGGCGAATTGCGCTTTCAGTCATCCCAGCTAATTTTAGAGATTGCTTGCGTTCCGACATGGAAGCATTGGCTTCGCGATGTGCGCCACGCGTCATGCGCATGCGACTTTCAGCAATGATGCCGTCTTTCCATAGCTGCTCATCACGTAACAGGTTTTCTTGAGCTAACTGTGATTGGGTATAAGCCTGTAACAAACTACGTTGCGCTTCGGCAAGTGCGGGGCTTTGCAAATTGGCGAGTATTTGACCTTTATGTACAAAATCACCTACGCCTACCAACGTTTGTTCGATCATCGCGGGTAGAGGTGCACTCACGGTATACAGCTGATTACTTGGAATGACGACTTGCGCTGGAATCCCTGTCAACTCACCCAGCTGTTTGGGTGGGAGCGGTGCGATTACGATACCAAGTTGTTTAAGCTGAATTTCGGAGAGTGTGATTTCTTGGGCGAGTGCATATTGAGTTGAGATAAACAAACAGATAGCAAACAAACTAATTTTATGCATTACAAAGGTTCCTCAAAAGCAGACATTTCAATATGGCTGAACGCGTCATTCTATATGAACGCATAACACTCGAAATTTATAGATGCAGAAACATGCAAGTGGTACTTGTGGCAAATAAAGCGAGTCGTAGTCTAGTTGTCGTTCATTTAAGTTCCATGCACTCAACAATAAGTCCTATATGTTTTCAGGATAGTCACGTTCGTATCGGTAATTTTAATAAATAAGTCACAATTCACTTGACCGAGCACCCGCGTCTCCATACAATGCGCGCCCTCAAACAGACGCGGGGTGGAGCAGTCTGGCAGCTCGTCGGGCTCATAACCCGAAGGTCGTAGGTTCAAATCCTGCCCCCGCAACCAAATTAGAAATACAGTGCTAAAAATTAGTTGACGAAATTTATTTCATCTCTATAATGCGCACCTCTTCGACGCCGAGGCGTTCAAGAAAGTGGTAAAAAGCTCCTTAAAAATATATATAAAACAATCGATTAGTGTGGGTGACTATGTTGAGGTAGACGAATTTCGCTTAGGC
>JABFSI010000062.1 GCA_013140695.1 Sideroxydans sp.
GTTCTTCCCTTCATGGGGGCGTGCCCGTCTTGAGGCCATGATCAAGAACCGTCCTGATTGGTGTGTGTCGCGCCAACGTAACTGGGGCGTGCCGATGACTTTCTTTGTGCATAAAGAGTCAGGCGAATTGCATCCAAATACGCCGGCTTTGTTGGAGCAGGTTGCCAAGTTGGTGGAGCATTCTGGCATCGAAGCATGGTTCAGTTTGGATGCGGCAACCTTGCTGGGGGCTGATGCAGAACACTACAAAAAGATCACTCACACCTTGGACGTGTGGTTTGACTCTGGCGTGACGCATGCCTCGGTGTTGGCGCGTCGTGAAGAATTGCAATCGCCGGCGGATTTGTATTTGGAAGGTTCAGACCAACATCGCGGTTGGTTTCAATCCAGCCTGCTCACAGGCTGTGCTATCAATGGTCGTGCGCCTTTCAACGCCTTGCTCACTCACGGTTTCGTGGTGGATGGCAAGGGACACAAGATGTCCAAATCGCAAGGTAATGTGGTCGCACCGCAAAAGATTTTTGACACCATGGGCGCGGACATTTTGCGCTTGTGGACAGCCTCCACTGACTACTCTGGCGAGTTGACTATCTCCGATGAGATTCTGAAACGCGTGGTGGAAAGTTATCGCCGTATTCGTAACACGCTGCGTTTCTTGTTGGCGAACATCGCCGACTTTGATGCCGAACGCGATGCGATGCCTGTTGAGCAATGGTTGGAAATTGACCGCTACGCGCTGGCGCTGACGCAGAAATTGCAAGATGAAGTGCGCGCCGATTACGAGCGTTACGAATTCCACTTTGCTGTGCAAAAGTTGCTGGCGTTCTGCTCCGAAGACTTAGGTAGCTTCTACCTCGACATTCTGAAAGATCGCCTCTACACCGCTGGTGAAAACTCCGCTGCACGTCGCTCCGCACAAAATGCGCTGTATCACATCACCCAATCACTTGCGCGTTTGATGGCGCCGATTTTGAGCTTTACCGGTGAAGAAGTGTGGGCGACTTTGACGGGTAAGGATGACGTGAGCGTGTTTGAGCAGCTTTGGTATGACTTCCCCTGCGTGAAAGAACAAGCGAAAGATTTCGTTGTGTTTGCAGATTCGGGCTTGCTGATTAAGCAATGGAATTCAATACGTGGTTTGCGTGCAGAGGCTCAAAAACAATTGGAGTCTTTGCGAGTATCAGGCGCGATTGGCTCATCATTGGCGGCAGAAGTTATCGTCTATGCAGCAGGAAATTATTTTGAAGAATTGAGTCGGCTAGGTGATGATTTGCGCCTTGTGCTGATCACTTCACAAGCAAAATTATGCCGTGTAGAAACTGAAGCTGAACAGCGCATAGAAGTCACGCCCAGTACCCACACCAAATGCGACCGTTGCTGGCATTACCGTGCCGACGTGGGTAGCGATGTTGCACACCCAACCTTGTGCGGACGTTGTGTGAGTAATTTGTTTGGAGCAGGGGAGGCGCGTAAATATGCGTAAAAACCCGTCATTCCCGCGCAGGCGGGAATCCAGTGTATTTATTCAATGTGCATATGGCTATGGTCTTCGCAGTGCGGAGGGTATATTTTTTGACTGGATTCCCGCCTGCGCGGGAATGACACAGTGGGGTTCTTTGGGAGTCAAGGAATGAAGCGCTGGATTGCTATTTCTTTCATTGTCATCCTCCTCGACCAAATCAGCAAAGCCGCTATCACCAGCCACTTTGTGCATGGCGAGAGTTTAGCAATCACGTCGTTTTTCAATCTGGTGTTGGCGCACAACCCGGGCGCGGCGTTTAGTTTTTTGAGTGATGCAGGCGGCATGCAACGGTGGCTATTCACCGTCATCGCGCTGGCTGCTTCGGTGTGGCTGCTGTGGTTGATTCGCAAACATCAGTCCGAAAAATTATTTAGTCTTGCGCTGGCGCTCATTTTGGGCGGCGCAATCGGCAACGTGATTGACCGCATCGCTTACGGTTACGTGGTGGACTTCCTCGATTTTTATTGGAATGGTTACCACTTTGCCGCATTTAATCTGGCGGACTCCGCCATCACCGGCGGCGCGATGCTGATTATTTTGCATAGCTTCATAGGAAAAAAAGATGGAACTACTACTCGCTAATCCGCGCGGCTTTTGTGCTGGGGTTGATCGCGCGATTGAAATTGTTGAGCGCGCATTGACGTTGCACGGCGCACCCATTTACGTGCGTCACGAAGTCGTTCACAACAAATTTGTGGTCGATGGATTAAAAGCCAAGGGCGCTATTTTTATTGAAGATTTGGCCGATGTGCCAGCCGGCAGCATTCTGATTTACAGCGCACACGGTGTATCGCAAGCGGTGCGCCGCGAGGCCGAGTCGCGCAAACTCACCGTGTTCGATGCCACCTGTCCGCTGGTGACTAAAGTGCACATCGAAGTGTCACGCATGCGCGAGCAAGGCAAAGAAATTGTGATGATTGGGCACAAAGGTCACCCCGAAGTGGAAGGCACGATGGGGCAGAGTAATGGTGGTATGTATCTGGTGGAATCGCCTGCCGATGTGTTGCAGTTACAAGTGCAAGATGAACAAAATTTAGCTTACGTCACGCAGACCACGCTGTCCGTGGACGATGCCAGTATCGTCATCGCCGCTTTGAAAACACGCTTTCCGTTTATCACCGGCCCTAAAAAAGACGACATCTGCTACGCCACCCAAAATCGTCAAGACGCGGTGAAAGTGTTGTCGCGTCAATGCGATTTAGTCATCGTCGTAGGCTCGCCCAATAGCTCCAATTCCAACCGCCTGCGCGAAGTGGCGCAAAACCTCAAAGTGCAAGCTTACTTGGTAGATGATGCCAGCGAACTTAAAGCGGAATGGCTGCAAGGTAAGCGCTGTGTGGGCATTAGCGCAGGCGCTTCTGCACCCGAAGTATTGGTACAAGACGTGATTAGCAAACTGAACGAGCTAGGCGCACGCCACGTGCGAGAATTAAATGG
>JABFSI010000090.1 GCA_013140695.1 Sideroxydans sp.
AACATGGCTTGTGCATCGGCGAACAGCTTGGTCGCTTCAACGCCTACTACTTCGTCTTGCAGAATCTTCGGGTAACGGCCGGCCAGTTCCCATGCTTGGAAGAACGGAGTCCAGTCGATGAAGTCCACTAGGATGTCGAGTGGGTAGTTCTCCAGCTTCTGCACACCGAGTAGTTTCGGCTTGGGCGGTGTGACTTTTTTCCAGTCGGTCTTCACGCCATGCTTGCGCGCTTCCTCCAACGTTACATAACTCGCTTTGCCCTTCTTGCCTTCGTGTTGCTCACGCGCGGCTTGGTAGTCGGCTTTGATTTCGGCCACGTAATCGTCGTGCAGGGTGTCGCTCAACAAGTTGCTGCACACGCCCACGGCGCGCGAGGCATCGGTGACGTACACCACTGATCCGCTCGGATAGTTCGGCTCGATCTTGACGGCAGTGTGGATGCGCGAGGTGGTGGCGCCGCCGATGAGCAGCGGGATGGTGAAGCCTTGGCGTTCCATCTCTTTCGCCACGTGCGCCATCTCTTCCAGCGAAGGAGTGATGAGACCTGACAAGCCGATGATGTCGGCCTTGTGTTCACGCGCGGTGTCCAATATCTGCTGGCACGGCACCATTACGCCCATGTTCACCACTTCGAAGTTGTTGCACTGCAACACCACGGTGACGATGTTCTTGCCGATGTCGTGCACGTCGCCCTTCACGGTCGCCATCACGATCTTGCCCTTGGTGCTGGTGTCGCCGGAACGCAGTTTCTCTGCTTCGATGTAGGGAATGAGATGCGCCACGGCCTGCTTCATCACGCGCGCGGATTTCACCACTTGCGGTAGGAACATCTTGCCTGCACCGAACAGATCGCCGACCACGTTCATGCCGGTCATCAGCGGGCCTTCGATGACCTCGACGGGGAACTTGGCTTGTAGGCGCGCTTCTTCCGTGTCTTCAACAATATACGTGGTGATGCCGCGCACCAGTGCGTGGGTAAGGCGTTCCTGCACCGTGCCTTTGCGCCATTCCAGATCTTCGACCTGCTCTTTGCCGCCGCCTTTGAAGTTCTCCGCCAGCGCGACCAATTTCTCGCCCGCATCAGGATGACGGTTGAGCACCACGTCTTCCACCGCGTTGCGCAAGTCCTTCGGCAACTCTTCGTACACGCCGAGCTGACCCGCATTGACGATGCCCATGTTCATGCCAGCCTTGATGGCGTGATACAGGAACACAGTGTGGATGGCTTCGCGCACCGGTTCGTTGCCTCGGAAACTAAACGACACGTTGGACACACCGCCGCTCACCTTGGCATAGGGCAGGTTCTTGCGAATCCACGCAGTCGCTTCGATGAAGTCCACCGCGTAGTTGTTGTGCTCTTCGATACCCGTCGCAATCGCGAAAATGTTGGGGTCGAAGATGATGTCCTCGGGCGGGAAGCCGATGCCTTCGTCAGCCGCCACAATTTTGTTCCCTCCCCCATGCAGGGGGAGGGCTAGGGTGGGGGTAGAAGCTTGAGTGTTCTCACCATTTCTACCCCCATCCCAACCTTCCCCCTGCATGGGGGAAGGAGCATCCGTGCCACTTTTGAAGCGCGCGGGGTCGCCCGCCAGCAAGCGATACGACCTCTCGCAAATCTCGATCTTACGTTGATACGTATCTGCTTGGCCTTTTTCATCGAACGCCATCACGACAGCGGCAGCACCGTACTTGCGCACTAGTCGTGCTTGTTGCAAGAACTTCTCTTCGCCCTCTTTGAGCGAGATGGAGTTGACGATGGACTTGCCCTGCACACACTTCAAGCCCGCTTCGATGATGCTCCACTTGGAGGAGTCGATCATCAGTGGCACTTTGGAGATGTCCGGCTCAGAGGCGATGAGGTTGAGGAACTTCACCATCGCGGCTTCACCGTCCAGCATGGCTTCGTCCATGTTCACGTCGATGACTTGTGCGCCGGTTTCCACTTGTTGTTTGGCGACTTCCAATGCCTCGTCGTATTTGCCTTCCAGCACAAGGCGTTTGAACTTAGCCGATCCGGTGACATTGGCGCGTTCGCCCACGTTGACGAAGAGCGAACCTTCGCCGATGTTGAACGGCTCCAGACCGGACAATCGACACTCGACCGGATTGCTCGGTATCTTGCGCGGTGGAATACCTTTGACGACGTCGGCGATGGCTTTGATGAAAGCAGGCGACGTGCCGCAGCAACCACCGATGATGTTGAGGAAGCCGCTGCTCGCCCACTCTTTGATATGGCCGGACATGTTCTCCGGCGTGTCGTCGTAGCCGGTCTCAGCCAATGGATTAGGCAGACCCGCGTTGGGGTGCGCGCTCACGTAGCAGTTAGCGACGCGCGACATCTCTTGCACGTATTGGCGTAACTCTTCCGCACCGAGGGCGCAGTTCAAGCCGATGGAGATGGGGTTGGCATGCGCCAGGGAACTGTAGAAAGCCTCGGTGACTTGCCCTGTGAGCGTGCGCCCCGAAGCATCGGTGATGGTGCCTGAGATCATGATGGGCAGCTCAGTGCCACGCTCGGTGAACACCGACTTCACCGCGAAGATGGCAGCCTTGGCATTGAGCGTGTCGAAGATGGTCTCGATTAGGATGAGGTCGGAACCGCCATCCATCAGTCCGCGCGTGGCGTCGGAATAGTCCGCCACCAGTTGGTCGAAGCTGATGTTGCGCGCAGAAGGGTTGTTCACATCGGGCGAGATGGTCGCGGTCTTGTCGGTAGGACCGAGCACGCCTGCGACGAAGCGCGGCTTATCCGCCGTGGCAAATTCGTCGCAAGCCTCACGCGCGACACGCGCACCGGCGACGTTCAACTCGTAGTTAAGCTCAGACATGCCGTAGGCTTTGAGCGTAGTCGCGTTGGCGCCGAAGGTATTGGTCTCGATGATGTCCGCGCCTGCTTCCAGATATTCGCAGTGGATGGCTTTGATGACTTCAGGTTTGGTGATGACCAGCAGGTCATTGTTGCCCTTGAGGTCACGATGCCAATCGGCAAAACGTGTGCCGCGATAGTCCGCCTCGCCCAGCTTGTAACGCTGGATCATGGTGCCCATCGCACCGTCCAGAATGAGGATGCGTTGTTGCAGGAGTTGTTCGAAGCGAGAAGGTTTTTTGGTCATGATTGGGTAGTGATTTGTACGGGCTTATTCAAAAGCCTTGGAAGAGAAAATCAAGGGCGGTCGTCACCGTGGCGTGGTGGTTCGACAGCGAAGCAACTGGGGATTTCAATATTTTGGCGGGGACGGCTGCCAATTTTGATGTTTCCATAAAACACGTCAGACCCTCAATTTCAAAAACGGGCGCGAGGCTTTTAGGTAATGCCACCTTGTCAAAACGATCTACCCTGCGCAGGGGAACCACCACGCGGCTATCTAGCTCGCCCAGCAAATCGCACTGGACATCAAGCAAATAGGGCACATCGGACTTCTTTGTCTGTCCTGGGTTGGGATAAATATCAAAGCGCGCCATTCTCAAAACGTCCGGTATTTTTCAAGCGGCAAGCCTTCCTCTTCAATGCGCTTGTTATACGCGGCAATGAATTCGGCGTTCTCGGTACGCCATTGTTGTTCCTTGGCCTTGCGCACCAACTCCGACAAATAGCCCTCGACCTGCTGCGATAGGTTGATGTTCAGCTCTTTAGCTTGTCGCAGCAGATCGGAATTGATGCTGAGGTTGGTCGCTTTTTTAGGTGCAGATGTATCGAAGTGCAGAGTGGACATGCTGGCCTCCATGAATGATGCGCAGATTATATGCGCATCCACTATTCAGCAGCAATAATGGGGTTTATCGCGTTCCTAGAAATTCATTTTGTTTGGCGCACTTTTAAGCGGGCTCAATTTTTTGAGTGCGTTTAAGTCAATTATTGTCGCGCTGTTGGTAGATGGGTAGGGAGCGGGGGCTTTAGCCATTTGTGCAACATCCGATTCAACTCGGCCAAGTCAGTTGGCTTGGTTAATAAATCATCCATGCCAGCTTCATGGCAACGTTGTTCCTCGTCAGCTAAAACGTTGGCAGTCCAAGCGATGATGGGCACGTGTTGGCGACCATCATGCTTTTCCATTTCGCGGATACTGCGCGTGAGTTCGTAACCGTCCATCTCTGGCATGTGGCAGTCGGTGATAATGGCGTCGAATTGACTGGCCCACCACAGAGATAAGGCCGCGATACCAGAAGCCGCTACTTCTACCTGCAAGCCGAGTTGTTTCATTTGTTTTTTAAGCAAGGCACGGTTCACGGGATGATCGTCCACCACTAATACATGCTTGCCGTACAGCTTCCATTCGTTGAGAAACAATGGGTGGTTAAGCTCATCGCTGGCGACATGTTGTATTTGTAAATCGTTTTGCTTTTCTGTACTGGCCACCATCAAATCAAGCGTCAAACTGAAAGTGGATCCGTGCCCTGGCGTACTTTCAACACTGATGTCACCTTCCATCATGTCGGCCAATTTACGGCAGATAGATAAACCCAAACCAGTGCCGCCATACATGCGTGCAGTATTGGCATTAGCCTGTTCGTAGAGTTGAAACAAACGAGATAAATGTTCGTGGCTAATGCCGATACCGCTGTCCTTAACGCTAAATTTCACAATCTCGTGACCCTCATGCTTCTCCATCACGAGTGCTCTAATTTCAACCGAACCTTGTTGGGTGAATTTGATGGCATTGCTGGTAAAGTTGTTAAGTATTTGTGAGACGCGTAGCACATCGAAATGATGCGTTGCACAAAGTTGGTCATCGATAAATTGATGTATTTGAATACCTTGGGCGTTAGCAAGTTGCGTGTAGGTGGAAACCACATCTTTAAGTAGTTGAGGAATGCTTGCCGCTTGCGGAGACAACACTAATTTACCCGCTTCAATTTTTGACCAATCGAGAATGTCATCCACAATACGCAACAGACTTTTACCTGAACTCTGTGCGATGCTGAGCATTTCGCTTTGTTCATCATTTAGTTTGGATAGGCCGAGTATTTCCATCATGCCGAGCAAGCCGCCTAAAGGCGTGCGAATTTCATGACTCATGGTAGCCAGGAAAGAATCTTTGGCTTTGTTGGCATGCAATAATTGTGCTGTGCGTTCAGTCACGCGTTGTTCGAGCTGGGTATTAAGAGTGCGAATTTCATCTTCGGATTTTTTACGGTCAGTGATGTCACGCGACAACACGATATAGCGTTTGGTAGCACCGTCCTGACTGGCTCTTGGGGCAACTGATAATTCAAACCAACTATCCCCTTGGGAAAGCGGGAGTTGGATTATCCAGCCTCTGGAATAGCCCTTCTCATCAGCATCTCTGATGGCGCACATCACAGTATGCGCAGCTTCGGCGGGGAGCATTTCACCTACGTAATGACCGAGTAATAATTCTTTTTGTGCAATAAGCAACTCGGGATTGCGCGTCCAAACGTTGAGATATTTCCCCTCTTCACTTATATCAAACAGCATGTCGGGAATAGCCTGCAAAGTTGCGCTCATCTCCGCATTTAATTCGTACAATTTATGTTCGGATGCTTTACGCTCGGAGATGTCTTCAGCGATACCTAGCAAATACTGCGCTTCTCCTTGGGGGTTTCGCAGTGCTAATTTTTTGGTATGAAAAATACGCGTGCCCAAGGCGGTTTTGATGCGTTCTTCTGCAATTTCCACGATGCCATTTTGTTGCAATATCTCACGCTCGTGACGGGTAATTATTTCTGCTTCCTGTTGCGGCATGAGATCGAAATTGTCATGCCCTAAAAATTCATTGCGTGTGTTCCCCAACATGCGTTCGCCACTAGGGTTAATTAATTTATAGCGCAGATTGTCAGCATGCTTAAGAAAAATGGCGACAGGGATATTGTTGATGATGCTATCGAGCAGTGTGTTTTTCTCTTTTAGCAGATGCGCTTGTTTGAGTACCAGCGTCCTTTCCGCTTTAAGCCGCCGATTTGTATGTAGCAGATTAATGCCGAGCAGCAAAATTAATAAGATAACAGTCAGTGCTGTCGCTAACTGCCAACGATACTGCTGTAGCACATCCCAAACACTAAACATCGGCACAACATCAAATGGCGGCAAGCGCAATTCACGTAACACGCTTTCCACTGAAGAATAATCGGCGGGCACATCGAAGCCGTGGATGTTCAATGCCTGTGTTAGTTTTTTGTTTTCATGCAGAGAAAGGAGCTGGGCAGCAACATAGCGTTTTAAGTTTTTGTCGGTTTGCGGCAGTGCGGCTAAAGGCCATTCTGGGTAAAGCCGGGTAGAGACGCGCAGCGGAAAGCCAGGTAAATCTTGCTGGTTGATGATGGCAATCTTTGTAAGATCTAGTTTGCCTTCGCGGGCAAGACTTTCAAGCAGGCCTGAACGCACAAAACCAATATCGGCGCGGCCTGTAAGTACCGCTTCGACAACTGAATCATGAGGCATGTTTGATTCAAGAAATTTGAAATCCTCGCGGCTGATTCCCAGCGCGGCCAGTTCATAAACTTGCATGGCGTAACCGCCGAAAGAATCAATAGAGGTGGCGGCTACTGTCTTACCGCGCACATCTTGCAGGCTGTGAATATCGTCACGGTCGGCGCGGCTGAAAATAACGCCACCCATTGCATTAATTTTTTGCCCCTGCTCCTGATTGGATAGCGTAACAAGCGGCGCTGAAAGACCAATTAAGCGCGACATTAATAAGTAATTGCCAGGATTGGTTAGAACGAAATCAATCTGATGCGAGCGGGTCGCTGCCTGTAGTTGCTGTAATTCATAGGCTTCGATCACAAAGTGATAGCCTGGAATGGCGCGATTGAGTGAGTTCGCCAGTGGCAACCATTGCGCTTGTACCGTCGGTGTGGCCCGATAAGCCAAGATGCCAATCTTGACCTCTTCTTGCGCTAACAAGGGGTGTGAAGTTAAGAGTAATAAAAAGGCAAAAAGCCAACAAGGACGATATCTTGTCATGCGTCTACATCATGCAGAAAGTCATGTTGTAACAGATCGTTTAGATTTGCCGGCTGGTGCAGAATGCCCGCTTTGAGCATGGTGTCGGCAATGGCGCGGGCGCTTTTGAGTAACACCGGAGTGTCGGTATTAAGCAAGCGCATGTTGTAATCGAGATCGGGTAGCACTAAACCTTTGAAGCTGGACAGGACTTCATCGGGTGGTAGGTTAAGGCGTGATGCCATGCGATAGGCGGCATCTTCTGGATTAGTGTGAATATGTTTGAGTGCTTTGAGATGTGCGGTAATTAAATGATGCAATGCGACATCGTGAGCTTTGCCTAGCGCCGCAGGGTGAACAGCGATAACGTCGAAAATAAGATCGGGAATGCTGCGACTATCGAATAGGATTTTGCCGCCTAATTTTTTTACCTGCCCCGAACCAGGCTCAAAGCTGATAGCGGCATCAATTTCGCCATGTTGCCAAGCGGCTGCGTGTTGGTCTACGGTCAGGGAAATAGCTTGGATGTCTTTGCGTTGCAGCCCTGCTGTGCGCAACACTTCAAACAACATCAAGGCACCCAGTGCGCCATCTTCTACAGCAACGCGTTTGCCCTTTAGGTCCCCCAATGTTTTTATGTTGGGTTTGACCAACAGCATATCGGCTCCGGCAGAGATGTCGCACACTAGAATGACGACAAGTGGAATGCCAAATTCACGTATGCGTAGTACCTCGTCCAACGTTAAACCTGCACCGTTGATTTTCCCCTGCTTAAGCAGCTCGATTGATTCGGTTGCCGAGCGGGTCTCAATTAGCGTGACTTGTTTTTCATCTAGCCAACCTAGGGAGCGTGCTAATGACAGTGGCTCATAGCCTGGCCAATTATGGGTGGCAATTGAAATGGGTTGAGATTTAGGTAGGCAGCCGTTTAACAGTTGCACGCAAGCAACACTACCCAGCAGAGCCAAGAAATCGCGGCGCGAAAGAGAGTTGTGCATTTGCGATAAGACAGTGATGGGCGAGTGGTAATTATGATTTGCGGCTGTATGACAAGCAAGGGAACTTTTGCTTCTTGGTTAAGGTGCGGAATGTCGCATAGCGCGCGCTTTCCGCATAAAAATAAGTCGTATGGTTATGAACTGTCTTTCTATTTTTCTTCTGCAGGCTCTAGCGCATCCCCTTGCTTTGGGTCGCTAACCAATTTGTAAACGATGCCTATGATGAGCAACGCCAGCAACAAAAGTCCGTAATGAACGGGGTTGAAGTTCGCGGCATCCCCGCCTGGCGCGCTAATTACTTGCACGGGCTGCACAATCATTTCGCGAATCACGGAAATCATCGCAACTTCAACAAACACGCGCACATAGATACGCCCTGTTTGTAGGTAATTCATCTCTGCAGAGATCAGCGTGGAGAGCGTCCACAAGATGAAGAGTGAACCCAAGGCATGGAAGAATCCGTTCGCTGCATTCCCCGCCGTCCAAGCCTCGATGGCTTTCAATCCAAAGTCCCAGATCACCATCACGCAGGCCACGCCCAAGGCTAACGCCAGCAACACGTGGATGAGTTGGTTAAAGTTTTTCATACCATTGATGAGTCTTTGTTCGAACATCGCATTCCCTTTACCAGTGAATTAATTCTTATCCATGCGTCAATATTGCGCAGGGCTGTGGTTTTGAGAGCTCTTCAAAGCGGTCTATGAGTAGATGTAGCTCGGTGCTTGGATTGAATTCTTGATCATTGATAGCTTGGGCAAGAACTTGTGGAGAAACTTTCCGTGCCTTACCAAAAGGCTCACCGAGTAGGTTAGAGAATATATTTTTTGTGCTGCCCTTGTCGTAGCTCTCCATACCAACTTTGCTACGCAAATCCTTGCTCACCATATCTGCGACTGAATTTTTACCAGCTGCAGCATAGGGGCTTCGCGTAAATCCAAAATGCAACAGCAACCAAAACTCAAAACACGGATAAGACTTGATGAGTGTTACTTTCTGATGCGTGCTTGCCAATTGAATTGCTTCGTTAAAACTAGGATGGGTATCGCGGTCGATGACACAAAATACTTGATCAAACTTAGCTTGCCGCTTAATAGCCTCGTTGATAATTCCCTTTGAGTCGGTTTTACCGCAATGCGCTATTTCAACTTTGGTATGAGCGCGAAAATGTTTGCTGGCATCTTCCAAATAAATCTTCCCAGATTTACTGTCTTCACAAAGTATCAGTACGGTGGGCTGCGGCTTGAACTGCGGATGCGCTCGATTAAAAGATGCCGTATTACGTGCCATGTGATGCCCTAACGCACAAATGGAAGAGCACGATAGCGCCCTTCGTAATAACGTTTTTCCAAGTCCTCACTTTCACGCCCCTCAAACTGATGGATGGAACGCAATTGTGTTGCGCCATTCATGTCGCGCTCGGTAAGCCAAAATTGGTCGCGGCGCATAAGTTTGGTATCCATCAAATGCGTATCGTGAGTAGTAAAAATGAGTTGCGATGGCTGTTCTGCTTCAATATGTTTTTTAATCAAAGCCGCCACGATATTCGGATGCAGACTGCTATCTAACTCATCAGCAACTAATATACGGCTGGCTTTCATAAGCCAAGGTAGCCAAAATCCAGCTAAGTTTTGCGTGCCTTTTGACTCTTCTGTGAAATCAAATTCAGCCTCGCCCAATGCCGTCTTATGAGTTAGCAAGGTTCGCTTTGCAGTTTTTTCAGTCTTGTTGCCTGAATCCACGGATGCAAGACCGATAGGCTCATTTATTAAAGGTTCCGGAGCATCAAACCGAATACTGCTTATAGGCACATCAACTTCTTGTAGAAACGCAGAGAGTTGCGGTGCGATTGGGGCAATGCCAGCAACTGTCTGCGCGAGTTTGTTCCAGTGCCCCATATCATCTTCAACAATAGATAGCCCACTTTTTAACCATTCAAAAGGCGCTCTCAATTGCTTCATATCGTCACTGCTATTGGCAACAGCTTGGGTAATGAACAACATTTTTGGATTGGTTAATTGCTGCCAAACAGAATGCAAAGCTTTATCACCCTCAAGCTGCTCACCAAAAGTGTATTGCTCGCCCTGCCCCGTGTGTTGTCTGCTATACAACAGCGCTTCTTTACCTTTGGGATAGGCGGTTAGTTTTTCTTCAGTAATGCGCTCACTTGTAGCGGATAAATTAAATTCGTAGCGAATTTTTTGAGAGACGAAATGCAAAGTAATTCGACTAGGTTGATTAGCGAGTGCGGTATCAAAACGGAAGGGGGCGACAGGGAGCGCTTCTGTAGCGGTGGGTAAGCGCGCGGCAAGCTTACCTACTAACTCAAGTGCTTTAATTAAATTACTTTTACCCGATGCGTTAGGGCCATAAATTGCCGCGACCTTAAGCAATTTAGGCAGCTTTTCTTTTTCCACTTCTGGGCTAAAAGTGTTTTCTTTCTTCTGTAGCTTTGCGGTCGCCACCATAGAAAAAGTTTGCTCTTCACGAAAAGAGTAAAAATTTGAAATTGAGAGCTCGATTAACATGCAGAATTTCCGCCGATTTGTATGGGTTTTCGTGGCCAATTATGGCTTATTTTTTCGTCAAATGCATTTTTATTGCAGATTGCAGCAAATTAACCATTCTTATCCATGCGTCGATATTGCACCGCTTCGGCAATATGCGCGGTGAGCAGATTTTGACTGCCCGCCAAATCGGCAATCGTTCGGGCCACTTTGAGAATGCGATGGTAGGCGCGGGCAGAGAGGTTTAGTCGGGTGATGGCTTGGCGTAACAGCGCTGCGCTGGGCGCATCGGGGGCGCAGTAGGTATCAATCTCGGTCACCGAAAGCAGCGCGTTGGGTTTGCCTTGGCGATTGAGTTGGCGTTGTCGTGCCGCTTCAACACGCAGTTGAATGCTTGCGCTACTTTCCCCATCCGACTGTTTGAGCAAGTCTTCTTGCGGCACAGCAGGCACTTCAATTTGGATGTCGATACGATCTAACAGCGGACCCGAAATTTTGCTGCGATAACGCGACACTTGATCGGGCGTGCAATGGCATTTGCCGTTGAAGTGACCAAGGTAACCACACGGACACGGATTCATCGCCGCAACAAGTTGGAACTGCGCTTTGAAATCGGCACGCCGTGCGGCGCGCGAGATGGTGATGCGACCACTCTCTAAAGGTTCACGCAACACTTCTAATACGTGCCGATCAAATTCGGGCAACTCGTCTAAAAATAAAACGCCGTGCATGGCGACCGAAATCTCACCGGGGCGAGGATTACTCCCCCCGCCCACCAGTGCCACGGCGGAGGCCGTATGGTGCGGTGCGCGGTATGGGCGGCGCTTCCAATTCTCCACCTCGAACATTCCCCCCAACGATTGCATGGCCGCAGACTCAAGTGCTTCGTCTTGCGTCATCTGCGGCAGGATGCCCGGAAAGCGTGCCGCTAACATGCTCTTGCCTGTGCCGGGTGGGCCACTCATCAAAACAGAGTGCGAACCCGCTGCGGCAATCTCCAATGCACGTTTAGATTGCGCTTGGCCTTTTACTTCGCGCATGTCGGCGTAGTGCGGGGCGATGGATTTAATTTCGGGGATGTGGCGCGTGAGTGCATCGCGCCCGGCCAGATGCGCCGCAACATCCAGCAACGATTGCGCGGGATACACCACCGCATCTTCCACCAGCGCCGCTTCGGGTGCGTTCACGGCCGGCAAAATAAAGGCGCGGCCTGAATGGGCTGCGCGATAGGTCATCGCCAACGCACCGCGTATGGCGCGCAACTCGCCAGTCAAGGCCAACTCGCCCGCGTATTCGTATTCAGCTAATTTGTCGGAAGGAATTTGTCCTGATGCAGCGAGGATGCCCAATGCGATAGGCAAATCAAAACGGCCACTCTCTTTGGGTAAATCAGCGGGAGCGAGATTAACGGTGATACGTTTGGCGGGAAATTCAAACTGACAATTTTGCAGCGCCGCGCGCACGCGGTCTTTGCTTTCTTTCACTTCCGCTTCGGGCAAGCCAACAATTGTGAATTGCGGTAGCCCATTCGCGAGATGCACCTCCACCGTCACCAGCGCTGCATCCATGCCCGCCAGACTGCGGCTATAGAGAACGGCAAGACCCATCGTATTCAATCCTTAATTGTCGCCCAAAAGCGAGTGGTGAATCTGAAGTAGGCTGGTGGTGAGTGTAGCGAACCCCAGCTGAACACCTTGATATGCTGGGGTTCGCTACGCTCACCACCAGCCTACATTTCCGCCCTACCGCCTTATTTCGCCTCTAGTGCCACAAGGCGCGCTTCCAACTTCGCCAGACGCTGTTCCAGCACCTCATATTCTTCGCGCGACACCAGATCTAGTTTGGCGAAGCCTTGTGCCATCAAGGCGCGGGCGTTTTTTTCAATATCTTTTGCAGGGCTATTCGCAACGACATCGCTCAATTTAGACGACATCTCTTCAAAAAATTTAGTGTTCAGCATGTGCTTCATCTCCGTTAAGTGAGTGGGGTGAGTGTATCAAATCCATCTGCACCGTCACGGTGCATAAGCGAATTTTGGCGCGATTGCATGGTGCATTGCCTACGCAAGGCATATTTAGGCATTCACCCTCAAAGCCCAATAAACACGGCTTTTTTGAATGCTGGCACGGTTGGTGCTGATAGACAGCCGTGGATACTTTGTCCCGCTTTGAAACCTACTGAAAGGAAATACCATGTTGAAGAAAAAACTGTTGGTTGTTGCGCTGGCTTCTGCTTTCTCTCTGCCTGCATTGGCTGATGATTTGACTGTTAGCTCTAACGTGAGCTTGGTGAGTGACTACCTGTATCGCGGTATCTCTCAAACAGGTACAAATCCAGCAATACAAGGCGGTTTCGATTTGTCCCACGCGAGTGGTCTGTACGCAGGCGTTTGGGGTTCCAGCATCAGCACACTGGGTGACGCTGGAATCACCGCATCGGGTACTGAAATCGACACCTACGCTGGCTTTAAGGGAGCTGCCGCAGACGTTGGCTATGACGTTGGCTTCTTGCGCTACAACTATCCTGGCACCTACGGCACGGCTACTAAAGCTGACACTAACGAGTTGTATGGTGCTGTTAGCTACTCCATTGTGTCCGCAAAACTCTCTTACGCGCTGGGTGACACTTTTGGTGTCTCCAAGGCCAAGGGCACGACTTACCTTGAGTTGAATGCTAGCTACCCAATTGCAGACACTGGAATTGCAGTTGGCGCACATTATGGCAAACAAACTTTCAAGGGCGCGACTGCTGATGGGCTTGCCGATAGCCCCTCGTACAGTGATTACAAACTAAACGTTACCAAAGACTTTAGTGGTTATGTAGTTGGCTTGGCATTCAGCAGCACGGATGCCACTCCTTTCTACACCAATCTCCAAGGCAAGAAACTGGGCAAAGGTGTTGCAGTACTGTCTCTTAGCCGCGCAATGTAATTCAACAGGGGCGGTTCGCCGCCCCTCTCTTAAGGAGAGTGAAGATGAAAATGGTCACCGCAATTATCAAGCCATTCAAGTTGGACGAAGTGCGTGAAGCGCTGTCCGCGATGGATGTGCAAGGCATCACCGTTACCGAAGTCAAAGGTTTCGGTCGCCAAAAGGGACACACCGAGTTGTATCGCGGTGCGGAATACGTGGTGGATTTTTTGCCTAAGGTCAAATTAGAAGCGGCGATTCGCGCGGATCAATTGGATCGCGTCATCGAAGCCATCGAGAAAGCAGCGATGACGGGAAAAATTGGCGACGGCAAAATTTTTGTGCAAGACCTTGAACAGGTCATCCGCATCCGTACCGGCGAAGTCGGTCCTGAAGCACTTTAAGGAGATAGAAATGAGGAAACTAATTGCATCACTCATGCTGCTGGCTGCCTTGAGCGGTTTCGCAGCGCCTGCGTTTGCAGAAGAGGCCGCGCCCGCTGCAACGACAGCAAGCGTAGCCGCACCAGCGGTTGAAGCTGCTCCCGTTGCTGCCCCTGTGGCCGCACCCGCACCTGTACCTAACAAGGGCGACACCGCTTGGATGCTCACCGCCACGCTGTTGGTCATCTTGATGTCCATCCCTGGCTTGGCTTTGTTCTACGGCGGCTTGGTGCGCAGTAAAAACATGCTGTCCATTTTGATGCAAGTGTTCAGCATCTTTGCGTTGATTACTGTGTTGTGGGCGATCTACGGTTACTCGTTGGCGTTCACCGCAGGCAATGCATTTATCGGCGGCTTTGATCGACTGTTCTTGAGCGGCATTTTTGACCCAATGACAGGTAGCGTGGCCAATGCAGCCACCTTTAGCAAAGGCGTAGTGATTCCCGAGTTTGCGTTCGTCGCTTTCCAAGCTACGTTTGCGGCGATCACCGTAGCGTTGGTGGTGGGTGCATTCGCAGAACGTATGAAGTTCGCTTCTGTGATGTTGTTCTCGGCGCTGTGGTTCACCTTCGCTTACTTGCCCATCGCTCACATGGTTTGGTTCTGGGCGGGTCCTGATGCTTACACCGATGCGGCTGCGGCTGAAGCGGCGACTGCAACAGCGGGTTGGTTGTTCGCTAAAGGGGCGCTGGACTTCGCAGGTGGTACGGTCGTACACATCAACGCCGCTATTGCGGGCTTGGTGGGTGCGTTCTTGATCGGCAAGCGTGTGGGTTACGGCAAAGAGCCCATGGCACCTCACAACCTCGTGATGACCATGATTGGCGCTGCATTGTTGTGGGTGGGTTGGTTCGGTTTCAACGCAGGTTCTGCGCTGGAAGCGGGCGGTACAGCTACCTTGGCATTCGCTAACACTTTGATTGCAACGGCTGCTGCGGTATGTACTTGGTTGGCTGCGGAATGGATGTTGAAGGGCAAGCCTAGTTTGTTGGGTGCAGCTTCGGGTGCGGTTGCTGGTTTGGTTGCGATTACACCGGCTTGCGGTTGGGTGGGTATCGGCGGCGGTTTGGCCATCGGTGCACTGGCTGGCGTGACTTGCTTCTGGGGTGTGACTGGCCTGAAGAAACTGTTGGGTGCGGATGATGCGCTGGACGTATTCGGCATTCACGGTATCGGCGGTATCTTGGGCGCGTTGCTCACTGGCGTGTTCAACACTTGGAGCATGGGCGGTACCGGCATCGTTGACTACGTGAACAACACCATCGTTGACACGAGCATCGGCGCACAAGTATGGATTCAAGCGCAAGCTGTGCTGACCACCCTCATCTGGTCTGGCGTAGTGGCTTACCTCTGCTACAAGATTGTTGATCTGACTATCGGTCTGCGTGTGAAAGAAGAAGACGAACGCGAAGGTCTGGATACAACAGCTCATGGCGAACGTGCTTACAACTACTAATCGTTAGCCTTCCTGTTCTCTCTTGCGTGCGAGAGAGAACAGGAAAAATTTCCCTCCCTAGAGCCTCCCCGGCTCTATTTTGAAGAGCACCGCAAGGTGCTCTTTTTTTGAAGCATTCATTGAGCAGTTGAAAAGGAGAATTTGCATGGCAGGCGAAATGGAAGTGTTGTTCTCCCTAGCAGGGCGCATTTATGTGCTGTTGCGTAGAGAATCCAATCGCATGATTGATGTGGAGTGGTTCATTGTGAATGCGGACTACGCGTTAGAGGTTTTGCGATTAGCACAAGCCTCCAAGCAGGCGGAATTAGTTGAGCATGCGCAACGCACATTATCTTTGCATCCTTTGTTGGCAGCGCACCGACCTATCGTCGTGCGTGAGAAAACGGTCGCTCCCGTTCTAGCTAAATATGTGACGTGTCTACGCTAACGCAGTGCGTATGATCTAACGATACAAATAAACAGATTCAACTAACCCAGTAGCTGTATTGAAAGGTTCGCCATGACCATCCGTGTCGCACTGAATCACCAGACCACTTACCGCTTCGATCGGGCGGTGAAACTATGGCCGCATGAAATTCGTTTACGTCCCGCCGCGCACAGCCGTACGCCGATATTGAGTTACTCGCTCAATATTGAACCCGCCGATCATTTTCTGAATTGGCAGCAAGATCCTTTTGGTAACTGGGTGGCGCGCTTGGTGTTCCCGGAAAAGACCAAAGAGCTGAAAGTCACGGTCGATCTAGTCGCGGACATGACGGTCATCAATCCCTTCGATTTTTTCATGGAGGAATACGCCGAGCAGTTTCCTTTCGTCTATCCCGAAGCCTTGGGGCGCGAACTCGTGCCCTATCTGGAGAAAGAAGAAGCCACGCCTTTGTTGGCAGCGTGGATAGCACTGGCGCGTAAAGACTTCTTGAATAAAGAGATGCGCACCATCGACATGCTGGTGGGCATCAATCAGCGCGTGCAAGCGGCTGTCGGTTACATCGTGCGACTTGAGGCTGGTGTACAAACACCCGAGCAGACACTGGAACTGAAGCGTGGCTCGTGCCGAGATTCCGCGTGGCTGTTGGTTCAAGTGTTGCGTCATCTTGGCTTGGCGGCACGTTTTGCATCCGGTTATCTGATCCAACTCAAGGCCGATGTGAAAGCTTTGGATGGCCCCTCTGGCACCGAAGTTGATTTCACCGACCTGCATGCGTGGACCGAAGTCTATATCCCCGGTGCAGGTTGGATTGGTCTCGATGCAACGTCCGGTTTATTAGCAGGTGAAGGACATATCCCGTTGGCTTGCACAGCGATGCCCTCTTCCGCTGCACCCGTGATCGGCGCGACGGAAGTGTGTGAGACCGAATTTGATTTCGCCATGAAAGTGACACGCATCCACGAAGACCCGCGCGTCACCCAGCCTTACACCGAGGCGCAGTGGCAGGCCATCCAAGACTTAGGCTATCAAGTGGATGCCGAGCTGAAGAAACAAGATGTGCGACTCACCATGGGTGGTGAACCCACCTTCGTTTCCATCGACGACATGGAAGGGCCTGAGTGGAACTTCACCGCGCTGTCGGATAAGAAGCGAGAACTCGCTGGCGATCTACTTACGCGTTTGCAAGGCCATTTCGCGCCGGGTGCGATGTTGCATTTCGGTCAGGGCAAGTGGTATCCGGGCGAGCCGTTGCCGCGTTGGGCCTTGGGTTGTTATTGGCGCACGGACGGAAAGCCGCTTTGGAACGATGCAAAGCTGATGGTCACCGCAGAGGGCGGTGGTGAACACAAGACTGCCGATGCCTTGCGCTTCATGCAACACCTCACTCATGAGTTGGCGCTGGATGAAGGCTTCATCATCCCGGCCTACGAAGATGTAACGCAGGTCATCAACGAAGAACTGCGTTGGCCGGAGAATCTCGATCCGCATTCCGCAGATTTGAAAAAGACCGATGAGCGAAAACGCTTGGCGCAACTCATCGAGCGCGGACTCGGCGAAGCGGTAGGTTATGTGTTGCCATTAAAAGCACTGCCGCCCGCCGCACCACAACGTGCGGCCAAAGCCATCGTCGCGGCAGGCTTCCGTTCCAGTCCGTGGCCGATCAAGCGCGAGCATCTGTATTTGATCGCGGGCGACTCGCCGTTGGGATTACGCCTACCATTGGCTTCGCTGCCTTGGGTATTGCCAGAAGACATGGAAGAAGCTTTCGGGCGCGACCCATTCGATGCGACGCATGAAGAACCTGCCGCGAAAGTGAGTAGCAAGAAATCTAAAGCTGCGATCAGCAAAGAGAAATACGACCCCCGCGAAGTAGTGCACACCGCACTGTGTGCTGAGGTGCGTAAAGGTGTGCTATGCGTGTTCCTGCCACCCGTGCCACTGTTCGAAGATTTCATCGTGTTGCTGAACGCGATTGAAGCCAGTGCCGCCGCGTTGAAATTACCGCTGCGTTTGGAAGGTTACACACCGCCCATCGATGCGCGCGTGAAAGAGTTTCGCATCACGCCCGACCCCGGCGTCATCGAAGTGAACATCCATCCGTCCAGCACTTGGGAACAGTTGGTGGCGAACACTCAGACGCTTTACGAAGAGGCACGCCAAACAAGATTGGGCACAGAGAAGTTCATGCTGGATGGTCGCCACACGGGCACCGGCGGCGGTAATCACGTCACACTCGGTGCCGCCACTCCCGCTGATTCCCCCTGCTTGCGTCGCCCCGATGTGTTGATGAGCCTCATCACCTATTGGCAACATCACCCTGCGCTGTCGTATCTGTTTTCGGGCATGTTCATCGGCCCCACCAGCCAAGCACCGCGTGTGGATGAAGCGCGCCATGAGAGCTTGTACGAGCTAGAGATCGCCTTCCAACAGATGGCTGAGAAGTTGAAGCCAGGTGTAGAGAGTCAGCAACCGTGGCTAGTAGATCGATTGCTGCGCAACCTGCTGGTGGATCTTTCAGGCAACACGCACCGTGCGGAATTCTGCATCGACAAACTGTATTCCCCTGACAGTGCGACGGGACGTTTGGGATTGGTGGAGTTCCGTGGTTTCGAGATGCCGCCGCATGCGCAGATGTCGCTGTTGCAAATGTTGTTGCTACGCGCACTCGTCGCTCGCTTTTGGAAGACGCCTTACAGCGGAAATCTGAATCGTTGGGGAACGGAACTACATGACCGTTTCATGCTGCCGCACTTCGTAGCGCAGGACATGCGCGACGTTGTGTTGGACTTGCAACGTGCGGGGTACGCCTTTGAATTCGACTGGTTCGCGCCCTTCCTGGAATTCCGCTTCCCGCGTTTCGGCACGGTGGCTTATCACGGTATCGAGATGGAGCTTCGCCAAGCCATCGAACCGTGGCATGTGTTGGGCGAAGAAGTCGCAGCGGGTGGTACGGCGCGCTATGTCGATTCCTCTGTCGAGCGGATGCAGATCAAAGTCAGCCACATGAACGACAACCGCCATATCGTCACCTGCAATGGCCGCCCCCTTCCACTCACCCCCACGGGAGTTCGCGGCGAATATGTGGCGGCAGTGCGTTACCGCGCATGGTGTCCACCTTCAGGTTTGCATCCCACCATCGGCGTTCAAGCGCCGCTGGTATTCGATTTGTTGGACAGCTGGAGTGGGCGTTCCATCGGCGGCTGTACCTATCACGTGACGCACCCCGGCGGACGTAGCAACGACACCTTCCCCGTGAATGCCAATGCCGCTGAAGCGCGCCGCGTGGCACGTTTCTGGAACCACGGCCACACCCCCGGCGAGATGCACGTTCGCCGCGAAGGTCGCAATCCCGACTATCCGTTCACTTTGGATTTACGCCGCGCACCCGAGCCAATGATGGAAGGGGTAGCCGCACATCCCAGCGAACCTAGAGGGCTCTAACCACCCACTTGAATAGGGAAAGAAAGATGCACAGCACAAACAATGAAATACTCAAATCGAGCGGACACCCGCGCAACGGCGACAAGCTCAATTCAGAATTCTTTGAGACCTATTTGCCGCGATTATTAGAAGAGCGAGACCGTTGCGGGCTTACCGACATGATTGGCAGCATCGAGGCGCTGATGATCAGCGTCGAGCCGGGAAACGCCATCGAATATATTGCCGAATTGGCACTGATGACGCCCTACAACTATTTGGTGACGCTCAATAGCCCCCTACATTTGACGCACATTTTGCGCATCGACATGGATTCACCCGACATCTTGTTGCGCGAAGTGAAGCATCCCCATCATCACGACATTTTCCGTAGCTTGAATGACCTGCATCCTTCTGGCTCAAAGCGTCCGCACAGCCGTTACCTTGGCGAAATTCTGCGCGTGACTGACCGTCAAAAAGTAGTCGCCTTGCAACAAACGCGAGAGTTTCGCTTCTTCTCTGATGCGGCTGTCATTGAGCTCGACTTGCCTACCAATGTGAGTTTCAGCAAGCCCTCACCTTATACGCAGAACATCGTTGGCTACATGGAACGCGATGAGGATGCTTTGCGTGTCTATCACCCGCTCGGGCAATGCAACATCTTGCCGCGCGCGCAAGACGTGCATGATCGCGCCAAGGCGTTGCAACACAAATTGAATATCGCAGACCTCATTCAACCCATCGACCATTTGGCTACACGCATCTACAGCCAAAATCGTGAAGCGGCGCTGCTCGAATATCTCGCCTTATCTAGTTACTACTATTGGGGGAGTTACAACATCGCCGATCAAAACTCTTCCACCAATGTGTGCAAGAGCGTGCGCGCACTCGCAGAGTCCGTCAGTCCTGCCAAAGTATTCACCGCCAACAACCAGCCGTATTGCGTGAATCATCTAGATGGCCTGCCATCCCCCACCGAAACTTTTGTGCGTAACTACGGTGCGCGATTGCATCACATCGCTCTCTCGGTGAAAGACGGTGAGCGAGGTGGCAAAGAGAACATTGAATTTTTAGTGGAAGCCATTGCCAGTCAAGGCAAAGGTTTTCTACTGGATGTGGTAGGGTCAAGAGACGATGGGCTCAAACAAATTTTTTCCACCGCATCATCGTTCTCCGCGCTCATCATCGAATACGTGCAACGCTTTGGCGATTTTCAAGGATTCTTCACCAAAGACAATGTGGCACGCTTGACTGAAGCAGCGGGCGAAGAGGAATCACTTAAACACGATTGAAACAAAACAATGCGGTTGCAACATCACTCATGCTTCGATACGCGTATAAAACCGCGCTACTCAGCACGAACGGGCTATTCACCAACTAGAGAAAAACCGTTCGCCTTGAGTAGGTCGCGTAGTGGGCGTATCGAAGGGTCTTCAATGTTCAATTACGGTTTTTCGGTTAAGGAATCTCTGATTAAGTGGTCATTCCCGCTTTGCGAGCAACCGCTTCGCGGATTGCCTGCTTACCCCGCTGCAAGGGAATGACGAAACCGAATAATCCAGTGCCTTCTTAATTTTTACCGGGTGTTTTGAATTGCGTCCGCCGGTTGACTAAACTGACTTTCGGACTCCCAATAGAATCTGGGGAGATTGTCCAGCGCGGAAACCAAACCTTTGTTCCATGCTTCGGATAGCTGCTTGGCGAACGGGTCTTCTTCCGATAGGCACATTTGATGCGAAAAATTCAGGCTGTCTTTTTCATAAATCAGCAAGTCGATCGGAGCGCCAACTGTTAAGTTACTGCGCACCGTAGAGTTCATCGACACCAGTGCACAACGCGCAGCAGGGTGGAGCTGCGTATCGCGCTTGATGACTCGATCCAGAATGGGCTTGCCGTATTTAATCTCGCCAATCTGCAAGAAAGGATGCGCGTCAGATTCGTGAATGTAATTGCCTTGCGGGTAAATCATCAATGTCTCATGGCGCGCCGCTCCAATCTGCCCTGCCAAAATAAACGTGGCCTCAAAGCTGGTGCTGCCTGTGTCACGCACCACATGTAGATTCTGCACACTCATACTCACCGTGGCGACATAATCGGCTGCCTCTTGCATGCTGCCCACAGAGAGTAAGTTGGGTATCGCTGCATTATCCAAATCCGCTTTGATGCGCTTCACTACCAATTGCGTGGTAGCCAGATTGCCCGCAGACAGCAGCCCGAACACACGGCTGTTGGGCCATATGAAGGTATGCATCTTGGAGTAAGTGGAGATGTTGTCGAACCCAGCATTGGTGCGCGAATCCGAACAGAGAACAAAGCCTGTGTCGGTGTTGATGGCCAAGCAATATGTCATGTGTTTCCTTAACGTTAAGTACCGTTGCTTTTGTTGAGCTTACTTTGTGGCGAACGCTGGAACAGTAGCATGCGCCTAGCTAGGCGGCAAACACTTCCCACTACGTGTGGTGAGCCATGTCCATGGGGAGTTTTAGTTAGGCATCGTATGCACCCCAATGTGGTGCGGTAAGCATTGCCTTGGTGCAAAACGGACAGACATTTTTCGATTGAATAATTATAACCGCTTGATAAATATAGAAGCCGCATGCTGGCACACAGTTTGCATATAACTAGGCGAGAGTGCTTGCAGTTAAATGTGGGCTACTTTCATTGTGTCTCCTCCCTCATTCGGGCATCCCTCGGGGTGCCCATTTTTTTCTGCACACATCAGGGAGTCATTTCGAAGATGCGTCAAGGATTAGCGAGGTGTGTAAATGAAAGCCAATGGATTGATACTACGTCTTTCTCCCATCACGGAAGCGTTGAGTGATGGCGAGGTTGAATTCTTAAATACCTTGCTTGTTGCTGAAGCGTTTGCAACAGGTGAGCTCATTTGTTCATCGAACAGTCCGCACCACGATAGTTTATTCATTGTGATGAGCGGCGGCATCAAGGTGCGGCTGACAAGCCAGGAAGGGCGCTTGACAGTGCACGCGATCAATCTAGGGGATGTTGCCAACATACTTGCCTTTATGGGCGCCAGTAGAGCAACGGCCACTTCAACACTGCATGCCGAAGGCGCAACGAGTGTCCTGCGTTTAGATCGCCATACATTAGAGCGGCATCTTTATTCCCATCCGGGTCTGGTGTACAGACTCACGTGTGGAATTACTCGTTATGTTCATAGTCGTTTGCGTCATTTGTGCGGCGAGGTGGAGGCGCTTAATCAGCGCATTACCTGCACCCCTTTTGAGCGGCAAATGCAACAGGGAGAGTTTATTCGCCCAACGGCGAGTCATACAGAATTGGTGATGGGTTAAGGCGGGTAAGTCACGACACCTTAACCCTTGCAATGTTCTATTTGGTTGCTTCGCTTTCCCACGGGAAACGCGGCAGATTCTCCAGTGCTTGCGTCAACCCCGCGTTCCACGATTGTGAGATGTTTTTAGCAAACGGATCGTCTTCGGTCAGGTTGAAGCGCCGACCACCATTCAACGAATCCTTTTCGTAAATCATCATTTCTACAGGGGGGCCAACGGTGAGGTTGCTGCGCATGGTGGAGTTCATCGACACCAGTGCACAGCGCGCGGCGGCTTCTAACTGTACGTGTCGTTTGATAACGCGATCAAGAATGGGTTTGCCATACTTGATTTCACCAATTTGCAGGAATGGATGTTCGTTCGATTCGTGAATATAGTTGCCTTGTGCATAGATCAACAATGTCTCTGGCGGCTCGCTTCCAATCTGCCCACCCAAAATAAATGTGGCTTCGTAGGTGCCCCCAGCGCTATCGCGGAGGGATTGCTGCTTTTGCACATCGGTACTCACCAAAGCCACGTAGTCCGCTGCCTCGTGCATATTGGCGACTGTTCGCAGATTGGGTTGCAGAGATTTGTCGATATCTGCGTTGAGACGTTTGATGACCGACTGCGTGGTGGCTAAATTACCCGCAGCTAACAGCACCATAAAACGGTCTTGCGGCCACACGAAAGAATGCATCTTGGTGTAGGTGGAGATGTTGTCGAATCCCGCATTGGTGCGCGAGTCCGAACAGAATACCAACCCTTCGTTGGTGTTGATGGCTAGGCAATAAGTCATGGTCGATATCTAAGCTTGTTGTTGGGTCTGCACGGCGGATGTCTTGCTCGGATCATCGTAAGCGTGGAAATATTGTGTGGCTAGGGCGCTATTGATCAGCCCCAATTCTTTTTGCGTCACATCCAGCAACTCGTGCAACTCACCCGAATCCAAGTCGCTCGCATTCAATCGTTGCAAGTTCATGCGAGCAGACTGCACACTACTCAGCACTACGCCACCGAACGGCATCGCTTGCAAACAAGACTCTGCTTCTTTCAAGCAATACTCCAAGCTACGCGGGAAGCGTTCGTCATTGATGAGGAACTCGATCACCCCTGCCCCGGTGACATGCACCGCTTTGAGCCTGCGATAGGTTTGGTATGCGGAAAGTGCTTTGAGTGTGCTCATCCATAGACGCTCAACACTCACTTCGTACAGCGGCATGTCTTTGGGGATGGACACGGCGAAGTTGATATCGAGGATACGTGTGGTCATATCGGCGCGTTCGATGTTGCGACCGAGGCGGATGAATTGATAAGCCAGATCATGCGCCATCACACCTGAGATCAAGCCGACGATGGCATGCCGTTGCGCGACCACGTTCTGCAACACGATGTAGCGTTCACGCCGACTGGTCAGCGTCTGATTGGCATTGTCTTTCAGATACAGGTACAGACTGTTGATGCGTTCCCACAGCGCTTCCGGCAACAGTTCACGCAGGGTGCGAGTGTTCTCCCTCGCATATTTCACACAAGACAAGATAGAGCTGGGATTACGCTCGTCCTCGATCATGAAACGCATGATGGCGTCTTCGTTGGCGGTCTTGTACAACTTACGGAACGATTCATCCAAGCCGGCAACTTTGATCAGCGTATCCCAACCTAGTGTCGCACCATGCGGCAAGTCCAGTAGCACATCTGTTGTGCTATTGATTAGGCGTGCGGTGTTCTCGGCGCGTTCCAGATATCGCGCCATCCAATACAGATTCTCTGCGGCGCGGGCTAGCATGATGTGTCCTCCACGATCCAAGTGTCTTTGCTGCCACCCCCTTGCGATGAGTTCACCACCAAGGAGCCTTTGCGCAGCGCCACGCGGGTCAACCCCCCTGTGGTTGCATACAATTTGTCGGATTGCAGCACGAAGGGACGCAGGTCCAAATGTCGCGGCGCTAATTCGCCATCGATCAGAGTCGGTGCCGTGGAGATCTCCAGCGTCGGTTGTGCCATGTAGTTGCGTGGATTGGCGCGGATGAGTTTTGCGAATTGATCGCGCTCTTCTTGTGTGGCACGCGGGCCGATGAGCATGCCGTAGCCTCCAGATTCATTCGCGGGTTTCACCACCAATTTGTCGAGATTGTTCAGCACGTATTCGCATTGATCTGGGTACATGCACAGATAACTCGGCACGTTGGCGAGGATGGGCTCCTCATCCAGATAGTATTTGATGATCTGCGGCACGAAGGCATACACCACCTTGTCGTCTGCCACGCCCGCACCGGGCGCATTGGCGATGCCGACATTGCCTTTGCGCCATGCGCGCATCAGCCCAGGAACGCCGAGGATGGAATCGGGGCTGAACGCTTCGGGATCGAGGAAGTTATCGTCGATGCGTCGGTAGATCACATCCACGCGCTGTAGGCCGAAGATGTTCTTCATGTACACCACATCATCCACGCCCACCAACAGGTCTTGCCCCTCGACCAAGAACGCCCCCATCTGTTGCGCCAGATAGCTGTGTTCGAAATAGGCCGAGTTGTAGATGCCGGGCGTCAATACGGCGATGACAGGCTGATCGCCGGGACGCGGTGAGAGAGCCGCCAGTGTGTGATAGAGCTGGGTGGGGTAATCATCCACCGGCAAGATGTTGGTCGTGCGGAACACCTCGGGGAAGATGCGCTTCATGATCTGGCGATTCTCCAGCATGTAAGACACGCCGGAAGGAACGCGCAGATTATCTTCAAGCACATAAACGGTGCCATCCTTGTCGCGCACCAAGTCGGTGCCACATACGTGCGCCCACACGCCAAAACGGGGCGTCACGCCGATGCACTGTTTGCGAAAGTTGACCGAGCCTTCCAACACCTCGGCTGGGAAGATGCCGTCCTTGATGATGCGTTGCTCGTTGTACAGATCGTTGATGAATAGGTTGAGCGCCTTCAGCCTTTGCTTCAATCCCGCTTGGATGGGGTCCCATTCGCTACGTCCCATCACACGCGGGATGACATCGAAAGGCCATGCCCTGTCGATATTGCCGGCCTCGCTGTAGATAGTGAAGGTGATGCCCATCGCCATGATGGTCGCTTCGACCGCCTCGCGCCGCGCCAATAGCTCAGTCTCATCTAAAGCATTGAGATAATCAAATAGAGGTTGTGCAGCCGAGCGTGGCGTTAGGTCGGCGCTAAATAACTCGTCGTAAGCGATTATTTTTTGGTATTCGTCGTGAGCGATTTTCATGATTAACTGATTATGTGTAATGAATGGATAAGAATCAGCAAGTAGCATGCCAAATGATAGACGGTGCAGTGAGTGAGTTGAGCAGACACGGGCGGGGTGAAATGAAAGTACCTGTGGCGCACTTATTGCTTCAATCAAACTAATTCACACTCAAGCAGACAAATCGAAGCAAGGTAATTTGAAGGGGCGGGAGTGAAAGTAGGCGCGCGAATAAGTTTGTCGTTAGCGGTCCGTAGTTGAAAACATGAGAAAGCTTTGCGCTGTGATAGGGTGTAATAAAATGAACAAAACCTCAAAAACAAAGCAATGCCAGAAAATTCAGTGATGCCAAATCTGCACACCTTAACCCTAGAGCAGTTGAACACTGCGATCGTGATGCTCGATGTGCAGGCGCGCGTCAACTACATCAATACGGCGGCTGAAAATTTGTTGGGCGTGAGTCACAGCAATTTATTGGGGCATCCTTTCCTGCAATTGTTCACGCAGGCTGATCAGTTGGCAGCGGCCATGCAGTCGGCATTGACCACACGCTACTGTCATATCGAACACGACATGATTTTGAGCACGCACACGCTGGATCACAAATTGCATGTGAGTTGTAGCGTGACGCCGCTGGCGTTGGATGCGTTGCTGGTGGAATTTCACACCATTGACCGACCCTTGAAGTTGGCGCGCGAAGCGCAAATGCAAGACCAGACACAGGCGAATCGTTTGTTGTTGCGCAACCTGGCGCACGAAATTAAAAATCCGCTGGGAGGCATTCGTGGTGCGGCGCAATTGCTGGAGCAGGAATTAGACAATCCTGCGTTACGTGAATATACGCAAGTGGTCATTCAAGAAGCCGATCGCTTACGTTCGCTCATGGAGAATTTGCTGACGCCGCAACTCGCCCCCAAATTCAGTGCGCTTAACATTCACGAGGTGTTGGAGCGCGTACGCAGTGTGGTGTCGGCAGAGATTCCAGAAGGGCTAGTGATTCAGCGTGACTATGATTTAAGTTTGCCTGAACTGCACGGAGATAAAGAGCAGTTGATTCAAGTGGTACTCAACATCGTGCGTAATGCGGCGCAGGCGATGCAAGGGCGGGGAAGTATCACGCTCCGCACGCGCATTGCGCGTCAAGTGACTTTGTTAAAGAAGCGTCATCGCCTTGCGATTGGCGTGCAAATCATAGACAACGGCCCCGGTATCCCCGATCACCTGCGCGATAAAATTTTTTATCCTTTGGTGTCGGGGCGGGCGGATGGGCATGGACTGGGACTCACCCTAGCACAAGATTTTGTGAGCCAACATCAAGGCAGTATTGAGTTTGAAAGCGAGCCAGGGCGCACCAGTTTTAGCGTGACGCTTCCCTTGCAAGCCAATTTGGCAAGTAGCAAATGAGCACTAGTGTGCGTGTCTAGGCATTCAAATAATTTTTTACAGAGAGTAGGCCAACATGAACCCCGTTTGGATTATTGACGATGACCGCTCTATTCGCTGGGTGCTGGAAAAAGCACTGACGCGTGCGCAAATTGAATTTAAGAGCTTCACCTCGGCTGATGAAGCGCTGGCTGAATTGCGCAATGGTTTACCGCAAGTCGTCATGAGCGACATTCGTATGCCGGGTAGCTCGGGCTTGGATTTATTGCAGATACTGCGCCGCGACTATCCCGCTTTGCCCGTCATCATCATGACCGCGTACTCCGACTTGGAAAGCGCGGTCTCCTCGTTTCAAGGCGGCGCATTTGAATATCTACCCAAGCCATTCGATGTCAATCATGCGGTTGAATTGGTGCAGCGGGCGTTGGTGCAAAGCCAACAAAAAAATAAGCGACCGGATGAGCCTAGCAACGTGCCGGACATGTTGGGTCACGCGCCTGCCATGCAAGAAGTTTTTCGCACCATCGGTCGCCTCGCACAATCGAATGCCACCGTATTGATTAACGGCGAATCAGGTACGGGGAAAGAGTTGGTGGCGCAAGCGTTGCATCGGCATAGCGCACGCGCTCACAAAACATTCGTGGCCATCAATACCGCCGCGATTCCCAAAGACTTGCTGGAGTCAGAGCTGTTCGGCCATGAAAAAGGCGCGTTCACTGGCGCTGCCGCTACCCGTGTAGGACGCTTTGAACAAGCGGAAGGCGGCACACTTTTTCTAGATGAAATTGGTGACATGCCCGCCGAGTTGCAAACGCGTTTGCTGCGTGTGTTATCGGATGGAAATTATTATCGTGTGGGCGGGCATCAACCCATTAAAGCCAATGTGCGCATCATCGCTGCCACGCATCAAAACCTCGATGAACGCGTTAAGCAAGGCTTGTTCCGTGAAGACTTGTTCCATCGTCTCAACGTGATCCGCTTACGCTTGCCGCCGTTGCGCGAACGCCGCGAAGACATTCCAGAGCTGGCGCAACACTTCCTCAACAAAAGTGCAAAGGATCTGGGCGTGGCGCAAAAAATGTTGAGCGAAAGCGTGCTGCATTATTTGTCCGCGCAAGACATTCCAGGCAACGTGCGTCAGTTGGAAAATTTGTGTCACTGGCTCACCGTGATGACGCCCACCCAACAAGTGGAAATTGCCGACCTCCCTAGCGAATGGCGTGATGCCGCCACCACCATCAGCGATTGGCGCGACGCTTTGGCGCAACACGTCACCCTCGCTTTGCAGCGCGGCGAACTTAATCTACTCGATACGCTCACCCAAGAACTCGAACGCACCCTCATCACCCACGCCCTGCAACATACCGGCGGCAGACGCATCGAAGCCGCCACCTTGCTCGGCATGGGACGCAACACCCTCACGCGCAAAGTGCAAGAGCTGGGGTTGGATGGAGAAGGCGAGTAGTGGGCTTGGCTGCGTTGAGCTAATTAAGCATGCGTCACGGCAATGAACGTGGCATCAATGTTTTAAGCCCACTTCAAACCATTTGCTGGTGAAGGAAGAGAAGGGACCAACAGTGGAAGGGGTCATTTGAGAGGCGAAGATGCCCGTTCCTGCAATGATTGAATTACCCCCGTATTGCGCGGTTGAGTCGGACCAGCTAATCATGCCTGGCCACGGTGTATTTAGATTGATAGAGCCGGTTGTGGTTGAAGTGCTGCCTGTTGAGTACGTTGCACCTGCAATGGTGGTGGGTTTTGCACCTTCAATGAAGTTGAACAAGGCGTATTTACCATCAATGTCCGCCGCCGCTACGGTCACTTGATCGGTCATCACCATCTGTCCATAACCATACGAACCTGCGGCTGCGGTTTCGTTTAAGTCCACCACGGCAACCCGCTTTCCATTGGCCGCTGTGTAGGCAAACATCCACCCCGAAACAGCCGCGCCATTGCGAGTCATATTAAACACGCCTGGTACCGCAGCAGAGTTTGCGACGGACAGTGTGCCTGTGGAAGAGGATGTGCAGGCCGCAGTTGTGCTCAAGTCTTGTTGGTTGCAACGCAAAAAAGTGAAGGTGTTCGCAATCGACATTGTTCCAAAATCGGTTGCGCAACCCGCTGTGCCAATCACGTTGCCAGACGTGGCAGTGGGGCAGCTATAGGAGACGTAATTGTAAGTGCCTGCCATGCTCGGAATAGTTTGGATAGGGTTGCTTGTGCCTAGCACGGGCACATTGAATGTATATCCAGCAAGAAGTGATGCACTGATATAACCAGACACTTCACCATTTTTCACCGCAAATAATTTCCCGCCGAACACCACGCCATCCGGCGAGGCTGCCAAATTAAAACTACCATCGGCATTTTGTGAGGTGATGTTTCCCTTGCCGCTTTTTCCCGCCAAATTATGGTTCGACAGCAAGATTTTGAAAGTGTAAGTCATCGTTGCGGTGTTGATTCCCAGTTGCACAATGTCACCCGCACTCCATGAAGTGGTATAGCTTTGAATGAATGAGCCAGGGGGCGGTGCCGTGGTGGTGAGCGAGGAAGTTGTCGTTGAGCCGCCACACGAGGACAACAGCAGGCTGGCCAGTATCGGCATTGCATAGGCTTTAGGGGTGAATGGATTCATCTTTTACTCCTTACGAGTTAAGTGCTACATCAACAGATAAAACGGCTAAATCAAAAAGCGTACGTTAAACCAAGCGCCACTTTTTTCATCCACGGTGAAAAGTCGTTTTTCATGGCGGCCTCTTGAGTGGCCAGATCATTTTGATAAGCCGTACAGGTTGGGCTGCCTACGGGGTTGGAAGTGCCGCAATCAAAATGACTGGTGACGGACGGCAGGCCACGATACATAAGACCCATATCAAACTTTAATTCAAGGCCTGATTTTTTATTCATGGGGCTGCCATAACCCAGCCCCAGATAGGGAGCAAGGGCTCGATATTTAACGGCATGGGTATGCGTTCCAAAGTCCGCCCAAGTGGATGTCGTGCTTGTTTCAGAGTAGGGCTGCGGCTTAATGAGACCTAAAGTTACTAGATTAAGCCACCAACTGAAAAAACCATCCATTGGGCTATTTGTTGTTGTGGTTGTAATGTTTGAAATCGTGGAGGATTTTGTGAACTGATGATCCGCAGAATAATAAATGAGACCTAGCGTGGTTCTGAATTCATTTTGAAACGGATGCCAATCTGCAAGGAGCTCAAATTCATTCCGCGTATTGGAAACTTCAACGAAACGGGAGGGCTCGTGCATGGTGAAATCATTTGAGTTGCTGGAATGGAAACCGATTCTCGCGTCGAAATCATCGTTAATGCCTGTGGAAATTTCCACACCTGTACCCGCCCGTTCCAAAATCCAGAGAGAGTCCTGTACCGTCAGCCAAGGCCAGCTGCGGCAGCAACATGAGTGCGATAGCTAGCGTACGTTTAATTTGTGTAATCAATTTTCGCCTCGACATTCGCGTGATTTTTAGGGGCTCATCACTTTCTACAAAAAGTTCGCAAAAAGATTTGGGCCTGAAAATTTTATGGCTGATTTTAGCGTACCCATTTAGGTGAAGCACATCCCACAAATGGGTGAGAACAAGTTAATCAGGCATCGAGCTACGCGAGAACCGACACGTGACAGAAGATGGCAAGTGTGAAGGTCTAGAGGACGCGCATATGGCGCGTGCTGGCAACGCTTAAAAAGAGTCACCTTCGCAGTGTCTTTGGCATTCTCTTTCAAGACATCGTAAGGCATAGTTTTACCCTTTTCTATTGGCAAGGATTTGCTATTCAGAGAATTCGGCGCAAGGTAGAATGCACACTATGAGTAGCCAATTTAATCTCACCCCCACCACGGTACAACCGCCACGTTATAGCGTGGTAGGACGGCAAAAAGCCGATGGCGCAACTTACACGCCAGCCATCTTTGCTGCATTTGTTGCAGAGCAAATGTTGCGGGCGGCGGAGTTGCCCAAAGAAGGCAGCATCCGCATACTCGACCCTGCTTGTGGAAATGGTGTTTTGTTGCGTGAACTGATTAAACGATTACCTGCCGAAGCGATGAGCCGTCTCGAAGTGGTGGGTTACGACATTGATGCCGATGCCCTGCGAATGGCAACCCGTTATTTGCAGCAAGATTTTCCCGACTTAAATATCCGCCTAGAACGGAAAGATTTTTTGCAACACGTTCTTCATCTGCAAAACGACAGTGACTTATTTTCGGTAGTTGAAGCACAAGCGCCGTTTCATCTAGTCATCGCCAATCCACCTTATGTGCGCACCCAAATCATAGGGATGAATCAAGCACAACAAATCGCACAGCGTTTTGGCTTAACGGGGCGCGTCGATCTTTACTACCCATTCTTGCTGGGAATTTCTCAAGTGCTCGCCGTCAATGGTGTGGCAGGAATCATTACCTCAAACCGTTTTATGACGACGCAATCTGGGCAGGCTGTGCGTCGCGCTTTGCTCTCTCGCTTCCGCATTCTTCACGCATGGGATTTGGGCGATACCAAATTATTTGAAGCGGCGGTGTTGCCTTCCGTATTGCTGGCACGCGGTTCTGCGGTTTCGCAGCAATTACATAGCGAGGAGATTCTTTACTCGTCTATTTACGAAACGAATGACGCAGCGATGGCTGCATCTACGGACGCATTGTCTGCTTTGTCCAACGAAGACAACACGGTTGTCGCTATACGAGATGGGCGACATTTTCGCGTGCGGCATGGGTTGCTAGATAACAACGGCGACCCTGAAGGTGTTTGGCGTGTAGCAACACAAGCAACTGACCAATGGTTAGCAACCGTTGAAGCGCATACCTGGAATACGTTTAAGCGTATTGGGAAAATTCGGGTGGGGGTGAAATCAACGGCAGATAAAGTGTTTGTTCGCAGTGACTGGAGCGCGCTCACTGATGGTCGCCCTGAACTCTTACGACCATTAATCACACGAAAATGCGCGCGCCGCTTCAAAGCTCAACTGCCCGTGGATATCAAGCACCGCAAAGAAATTCTTTACCCACATGAATCAACAGCAAGTGGTCGCGCTACGGTAAATTTAGCTCTTTATCCAAAGTCGGCTGCGTATCTGGAGCGACATCGTGATGTGCTTGAGGCGCGCACTTATCTGATTGATGCTGGGCGTAAATGGTATGAACTATGGGTGCCACAAGACCCAGCCGCTTGGCAGTTTCCAAAATTGGTTTTTCCTGACATCACTGACAAGCCAATTTTCTGGATTGACCTAGAGGGGGGCATCGTCAATGGTGAGTGCTACTGGCTGCAATGTGAGAACAAGGATGAGCAGGATTTACTTTGGTTAGCTTTGGCGGTCGCTAACTCAACATTCATTGAAGCCTTCTATGACCATCGCTTCAACAACAAACTTTATTCAGGGCGCCGCCGCTTTATTACCCAATACGTTGAGCTATTTCCTTTGCCCAATCCATCGTGTGAAGCGGCGATGGACATCATCGCATTGGTAAAACGGATTTACGCCCATATTCCCGAGCATGACATCAGCCAATTAGCCGCTGAATTAGATGCCCGTGTTTGGACTGCATTTGGATTACGTACTGAAGAATTCTTGAGGTAAGGGAATCTGAATTTTCCCGTTGATACCTTTACCCTCGAAGCGTCGGAATCGTTTAAAGAAGTCTGCTCCCGTTGTCACAAACAGATGCGTCAGCGTGACTTGCCTACCATCCGTCTTCGCAAAAAACATCGCATACCTAGTATCGCAGTGGCGCGGATGCACATCACCCAACTGGCTTATATCCAACCGCTCCTCGCTACTAGGTAACACCAGCCCTAAATCAATCGTGGGTGAAGTTTGCAATTTCACTTCCAGTAATTGATGGCGTATGTCGGGGAACTGCCCCGTGTCCTCGTAGCGTGAATAACCCAGATATTGGCAAATCAATTTATGCAATGCCGCACCACGATTACGCTCTTGGTCTTTACCGGGATCAGCAAAAGTTTGCCCTACTAAAGTGGATAGTCGTTTATAGACTTCTTGAATCGGCAGCAGCTTGCCACTCACAGGATCATTAACAGGACTGACTGCTTTATCGAAACCTGCGCTAGCGTGCACATGGGGAAGCAACAAGGTGGCATCTTGAGTAGAAACGAGTTCATGCGAAGCGGCACGTACCTCAAGAGCCGCCTGATACTTAGTTGTAATTTTGCCTGTTTTATCTAGTAGCCCAAGCGCATAACCATTAACCACTTTGACCTTCAGCACCCTATTCTCGGCAGAGATTTGAATAATTGCGTAACGCCGCGCAGGTGATAGTTGCTCATTCCAGATTTGAAGGTTACGAGATTTCTGCGCGTACGTATCAAGCTGCTGCCCAAAGAAGCGGGGCTTTGTGCGCTTAAAAGATTTTGGCGCTGGATAACCCAATGCCTCACATATGGCAATCTTCACAACCTTTGACCGAGTCCTTACTGGCAATTCGCCCAGATTCAGTCCTTTTAATGCCTTATTAAGTAGCGTTTCAATATGCGGTGTAGGTATCCACAAATTGGCATCGCCCACTTCAATCGGAGAATAAATATCTAGGCCAGAGGCGCGGATGGACTTCTTGAAATCAAGAGGTTTTCTTTTTAGCATTTTTAGTTCGTGCGGTGAGAAGTTGAGGGACGCTAATATCGAAAGCGGCAGCGAGAACCTCAAGCGTGCTGAGAGAAACGTTGCGTTCTTCACGTTCTACTGAGCCAATGTAAGTACGGTGAAGTTCGCAGCGGTCAGCCAATTCTTCTTGAGATAAACCAAGTGACTTACGATAGGTGCGCACATTCTCGGCAAGCGTTGCGCGTATAGAAGTACTAGGTATTCTCAACATGACCGACACCAATGAATAGATGCGCCATTGTTTCCGAGAGATGACTTTGGTGCTACAGACTTTGAGTAGTATTAAGTGCGGCTGGTTACTAGCGTGTACAAGCTAGTCAGGCATCGAGCTACGCGAGAATCCGCTACGTGAATAGCCGCTGCGCGAAAATTGCCGTGAGGTGGACAGGTTGTAGGAGATGGCTTTTTGGGTGTTCATACTGAAGCCGCGATTGATGTCGAGGTCGGTATCAGATTCTCGAATAGCTTTAGCAGCTGCGGCAAAATCTCGGATAAAGTCTTCCCACGTTTGATAGCGCGCAGTGATGTCTTTGTGTAATGCGCGTTCGATAACGCGCACCAAAATCATGGGCAAATCTTGGCGATAAGTTTGAATCGGAATGATGGGAAAGTTCAAAATCGCGATGCGCGCATCAAACTGATTGTCTGCTTCAAACGTGTGCTTGCCGGTGAGCAGGCGATACAGCACCGCTCCAAGCGCATAGATGTCCGCGCGCTGATCCAGTGCGTCACCCTCCAATTGCTCGGGCGACATATAAGCCAAGCTACCCGCAACCACCTCACCCATCTTGCTGGTGGGGATGGCGCAACCAAAGTCAGTTAACTTGGCGATTCCGTTGGGCATCAAGATGAGGTTGCCGGGCTTCACATCACGATGCACGACTCCTAATGATGCGGCGTATTGCAAGGCATCCGCCACCTGCTCAATTACTGACAACACCTTCTCTATCGGCAACAACGTATCCATGTGATCGTATCTATCCAATGGCGTGCCGTTGATATATTCCATCACCAAATACGCGCCGCTTTTTTCGTTTAGATTCGCATCAATTACATGCACGATGTTGCGGTGATGCATCTTGCTACCCAGCTCCACTTCGGTAGTGAACATGGCTTTATGCAAGTCCGTCTGGCAGCCTTTGCGTAACTGTTTGAGCGCCACCGACGCATACGATTTATCGCGCATCGCCAGATATACGTTCGACGTTGCCCCTTCGCCTAACTTGCGAACGATGGAGTAATTGCCGATACGGATAGGGGGCATGGAATATTGAAAAACGGCAGATGATTAACCTAGTGACCTAAAAATTAGGCCTTGCGTCAACATTGAGTGTTGCAGTGCGAATAAGTTTCTTTGAGTTGTCGTTCTATTGATTCGATAGCCAATATCAACTGATACACATCGCGACTAGCAACCCAGTTGCAACCGACATGAAGGCAAGCAGCGTGCCGACAGCGACGTTGCCAGTTTGAATGTCTTGCGAATGTTTGCGCATAAAGAAGAACAGGATGAATTGCATGGCGCAGCCGATGGTGGCCCACACGGCCATTTCATTCAGGCTGTGGGTAAAGAAGATGGACGAACCGATGGGCAAGGCTAGCCCCAATGTCGCGCCGCCCAGCGAGAGTGCTGCCGCCACATTACCTGCGCGCACTAGTTCCAATTCGCGATAGGGAGTCATCCTGATATAGGCGAAGACACACAGTGCCAGCAGGATGATCGACGTGGCGAGGTAAGCGAGGGACATCAAAATGGGCATAACGAACTCCTATCGAAATACGTGGGGGACAAAGTAACTCATGTTGGTGGTGATGGGGGTGATGTCTTCACGGATGCACATGCCAGCGGCCTCACCACCGACCACCCAAGAGCCGATGACGGGATACATGCCATCGAAGCAAGGTAGGTTCACCAAAGCCTGATAGACGTGGCCTTCCACACCGTAGGGGCCGCCGTTGCTGTGGTGCAACAGCGTTGCATCCTGATGCAATTCGATGTTCGCCCCTTCACGCGAGAACAGCGGTTTTTTAGCGTAGGCCTTTAATCCATGTGGCGCATCGAAGTGTGCTTCCAGCAAATTGGGGTGGTTGGGAAACAGCTCCCACAACAGCGGCAAGATACCTTTGCACGACAGCACCGATTTCCACATTGGCTCGACGAAGCGAGTCTTAGATTGAGCAACATATACGCCAAAATCTTCGCGCATCATCCATTCCCACGGATACAGCTTGAACAAGCACTTGATCGGCGCGCCTTGTGTGTCCACAAAGATCTTTTGCTGCGCATCCCAGCCGATCTGCTCCACCTCGATATGTACGACTTGCTTACCTGCTTGTAGCGCAGTTTCCATCAGGTAAGTGATCGCGACCCAATCTTCTTCGTTGTCCGCGATGGAAGCAAAATGGATCACCGGTTCGTTCACCAACGTCTTCCAACGTTCGACCAGACGTTCGTGCAAAGAGTTGAACTGATCGTCTTCGCTGAACACCTCCTCCATCCAATACCACTGCGCCACAGCGGACTCTAAAATTGAGGTAGGTGTGTCGGCGTTGTACTCCAACATCTTGGGTGGGTGAATGCCGTCATAAGCCAAATCAAAACGGCCATACAAGCTGAAATCATTTTGTTCGAACGAAGCTTTGATCGCCGCATGAAATGAGCGCGGTATCTGTAGTTCGTCGAGACGATTGTGCTCGATGGCGTAAGACACGGCTTGCACACACAAACGATGCAACTCTTCAGTGGCCGCTTCGATCTCGTCCACTTGCGCGGCGGTAAAGCGGTAGCACACATCTTCTTTCCAATAGTTGTCCCATTGCCAGAATGACAAGCCAATGGCTTCCAGCTTCTTGCCGTGATCGGGACGCACCGTGCTGTTGAGTCGCTGCATGGTTAGCCGCCGCGACCGAGTGAGCTGAAATGGCCAAAACCGCCGCGCGACACCGTGCCTACGTGTGTGCTGCTCAAACTGTGGGACATAGGCGTGCCATTGGGATGCGCAGTAGGCATGGGTTGGTGTGCGCCCGAATGGGTGATGATGACGGGACGGTTCGTTGACCTGTCCCAGTAGTAACGCGGGCCGGAATAATGACCTCCGCCACCGCTACCGCCACTCCCTCCGCTGGAGCCGCCACTATTTTCCTCTTGGCAGGTTTCGGGCGACCCTCCCCAATCCTGCATACATTCTTCCTTGCTGGCGTAGCTATCCTGTTTCAGTTGTTCTGTGGTCTTGCTGTCCGACAACACGGCAACCCCAAGCCCCGCCCCTAACATCCACAGTGCCACTTCGGTGGAACGTTTCATACGCCGATTTCCTCTGCATTGATTGCGGCGGAATATAACCCGCACTCACTGTTTTTTGCATCCGCTGTCACCAAAAATTCTTGGAACAACAGGGAGCGCCCCACAGACCAATCGGTATCGACTGTCTTTACATCACCCAACCAAGGGCGTGCCACGTTCAGTATCTGCGCACTGTCCATATCCTCCGCTTCCACCACGCCACAACGTGGATGTTCGAACATCCACGCTAATGCACCGACAATACCTGCCACCACTTGCAACGAAGTGGCACTGTTGTGAGGAGCCAGTCGCTGTGCTTCGTCGCTACGCAAGGTTGAGCCGTGCCATAACGCGCCCGTATCGTGAATAAGCAGGACACCCATCTCATCTATACCCTGCACTTTGTTGCAATCCAACACACGGAAAGTGTGCGCCGCAATGCCCGCCCCTAAATATGCCAAACTTTGTTGGGCTTTGGGGCAAGGGGAATAGACGTAACACACTGTGGGGCAATACGACCCCGTACTCAACATCTCGGTGATCGAGGCGACTTCGTGATGCGTGATGAGATAGCCCTGTTGCTCGCCCCACGTGGGCAACCATGTGCGCATGCGTATGTTCGCGCCCGACTGCGGCAAATGTAAGACAGATCCAGAATACAAGGCACCCAGTGGTGTTTCGACTTCATGCGATCCCCATCCCACCTCTGCACCTTGCAACCATGCCTCGCTATAGAGTCCCTGTGCAGACCATGTATTAGCGAACTCACCACGTGACAGGATTTGCCCGTCATCTTGTGTGTCATGTTCCGAGAGGTGAATGGCCTTCACCCCCAACGTTTGGGCAAGTGCAGCCCAGTCAGGCTTAAGGTCAATCGCAACGTGTTTGCGTTGTGCCAGTGCGACTAATGCCTCCTTCAGTAGATGGCTGATGAGGCCAGGATTCATACCATGTGCAATGACGGCTGTGGGCGCATCTGGGTGATGCAATGCCAAGACTTGTTGACGTAGCCATGTGTTGCTGTTCTGCAGCGGAACTGAATGAGATGAGAGATAACCTCCCACCCAAGGCTCCACACAGGTATCTAGATACAACACATCACGCGGCCTGCACCACGAGATCAGCGCCTGCGACGAAACATCAACCGACAAATTCAGTAACAGGTCGCCCGCCGTGAGATGTTGGCTTAACACTGCGGCATAGTTCTGCGCGGTGAGCGCCTCGATGATGAAGCGCACACCTCGTTGCGCAGCCACATCACGGCCACGCTCATCCGCAGTCAAAATGGTGAGTTGCGTAGCTTGTATGGAGAGAGTTTGAAGCAGGAGGGGTAGCAGGCCTTGTCCGACCGAGCCGCATCCGACCATCAGAATGCGTTTGGAGAACCGTGAAGCGTTCGACAATCTCGACTCGCGACTTAACAGATCAGCGGAATACGATGGTCTTGTTACCGCATACCAGCACACGGTCTTCGACGTGATAACGCAAGCCGCGTGATAGCACCGTCCTCTCAATATCGCGACCATAGCGCACCAAGTCATCGGGGGTATCGCCGTGGTCGATGCGTACGGTGTCTTGTTCGATGATAGGGCCGGCATCCAACTCATCCGTCACGTAATGGCAGGTCGCGCCGATGAGCTTCACACCGCGTTGATACGCTTGGTGATAGGGCTTCGCGCCGACAAAGGAAGGCAGGAAGCTGTGATGGATGTTGATGATGCGACCGGGGAAACGTTGACACAGCGCGGGCGGGATGATCTGCATGAAACGCGCAAGCACCATGCTGTCACCGCGATGCTGCTCGAATAGCGCTGCGATCTTGTCGAACGCGGCCGTCTTGTCCTTCATATCCACATAAATGAACGGGATGCCGTGCCACTCGACGAAGCTGCGCAGATCTTCGTGGTTGGAGATGACGCACGGGATCTCCACTTCCAACTCACCACTGCGCCAACGATGCAACAGATCGTTCAAACAATGGTCTTGTTTGCTCACCAACACGACCAAGCGCTTTTTGATGTTGGAATCGGAAAGTTGCCAAGTCATATCGAACTCCTTGGCAATAGCGGCGAAGAGTCGAGCAAACTCTTCAGCATTAAAAGGCAATGAATCGGCACGTATTTCTTGGCGCATAAAAAACAACTGTGCCTCTTGGTCGGTGTGATAACTCGCCTCGACGATGAAGCCGCCATGTTGCGCAATGAATGCACTCACCGCAGCAATGATGCCCGCGCGGTCAGGACAAGAAATGGTGAGGGTGTAGTGCTGGGTCATACTAAGTTCCTAGTTTAATTTCGATGAATTGTATCGAATAACGCCGAACGATTATAAAAAGGGCGTCGGTAAAACTTGTACGACGACCGACTCTCCCCACAACGCTGACATGATACGCGTGGCAGGTTCAACATCGCCGCTGGTAAAAAATTGTGTGGACGCATCACCTGCTACGCGCGCAGGCAGCTCGGTATGGATGCGTTGTTGCAAGTGGCGCGCAACTGCCGCACCTGTATCCACGAGCGTGATTTCTGCGCTCACAATTTCGCGAATGAGGGGGGCGAGGAAGGGGTAGTGGGTGCAGCCGAGGATGAGTGTGTCTGCGCCCTGCGCAAACAAAGGGGCGGTGTAGCGCTCAATTAAGTGACGTGCTTGCACGCTGTGCAGTTCGCCCCGTTCGACTAACTCCACCAAGCCTGGGCAGCCTTGTGTAAGAATTTTTACGTGTCCTGCATATCTTTCTAGCAGGGCGGCAAAGCGCGCACTTTCTAATGTGCCCACGGTGGCTAATACGCCCACCACGCCACTTTTCGTCGCGGTCACCGCAGGCTTCACCGCAGGCTCCATGCCGATGATGGGGAGCTTGTTATATTTGACACGCAATGCGTGCGCGGCAGCGGCAGTGGCAGTGTTGCAAGCGATGACGATAGCGTCTGCGCCTTGTTCAATTAAAAATTGCGTGAGGGCGATTGAACGGGCTTCGATGTAAGCAGGTGATTTATCGCCGTAAGGGACGTGCCCCGAATCGGCCACGTAGATGAGGCGTTCGTTGGGGAGTATCTGGCGGATGTGATGCAGGACGGACAAACCGCCCACACCCGAATCGAAGACGCCGATGGCTCCCGCACGACTCATCGTGATTTATTCCACCGCTTGGTCACGCAGGAACTCTTCATACGTGCCATGGTAGTCGTTCACGCCCTTGGCCGATATCTCGATGATGCGCGTGGCCAATGAGGAAACGAATTCGCGGTCGTGTGACACGAAGATGAGCGTGCCTTTGAACAGATCGAGCGCGGTGTTGAGCGATTCGATGGCTTCCATGTCCATGTGGTTCGTCGGTTCGTCCATCAGCAAGACATTGGGCTTCGCCAACATCAGCTTGCCGAACAACATGCGGCCTTTCTCACCACCGGACAGCACTTTCACGCGCTTCTTCACGTCGTCGCCAGAGAACAACAAACGACCTAACGTGCCGCGCACCACTTGGTCATCATCGTGTGGGCCGCGCCAGTTAATCATCCATTCCATCATCTCGATGTTCTCGGCGAAGTCGGCCGCATGGTCTTGGGCGTAGTAACCCAGCTTGGCTTTTTCTGCCCATTTGATGCTGCCGTGATCTTGTGCGAGGTCGCCCGCGAGGCAACGCAACAGCGTCGTTTTACCAATACCGTTAGGGCCGATGATGGCAACCTTCTCGCCCGCGTCGATACGGAAGTTGACGTTGGAGAACAACATCTTGTCGTAACCCTTGGACATCTTTTCCACTTCCACCGCGACGCGGTGCAGCTTGTCGCGCTCATCGTATTCGTAACGGATGAACGGGTATTGGCGGCTTGAAGGCTTGATGTCTTCGATTTTGATCTTGTCGATCTGACGTGCACGCGAAGTCGCTTGTTTCGCTTTAGAAGCATTCGCCGAGAAACGTGCCACGAAGGCTTTCAGTTCAGCGACCTTCTCTTTAGCTTTCACATTGTCGGACGATTGTTGCTCACGCGCTTGCGTGGAAGCCAACATGTAGTCGTTATAGTTGCCCGGGTACACGGTGATCTTGCCAAAGTCCAAATCGGCCATGTGCGTGCACACGCTATTCAAAAAGTGGCGGTCATGCGAGATGATGACCATGGTCGAATTGCGCGCGTTGAGGATGTCTTCTAACCAGCGGATGGTGTTGATGTCCAAGTTATTGGTGGGTTCGTCCAACAGCAAAATATCGGGGTTTGAAAATAGCGCCTGCGCCAGCAACACACGCAGCTTAAAGCCCGGTGCGACAGCACTCATCGGGCCATTGTGTAAAGAAATGTCGATACCCAATCCTAGCAACAACTCACCTGCGCGCGCATCAGCGGTGTAGCCATCGTATTCAGCAAAGGTCGCCTCCAAATCGGCGGCGCGCATGTAGTCTTCTTCAGTCGCATCGGGATTGGCATACAGCGCATCACGCTCGGACATCGCCTCCCACATCTCGGTGTGCCCCATCAACACCACATCCAACACGCGTTTATCTTCGTAAGCGAACTGGTCTTGGCGCAACTTACCGAGGCGTTCGGTCTTGTCGAGCATGACTTCACCGGAGGATTGCTCTAAGTCGCGGCCCAAAATTTTCATGAAAGTGGATTTGCCGCAGCCGTTGGCGCCAATCAAACCATAACGATTGCCGTCGCCGAATTTGACCGAGACGTTTTCAAAGAGCGGCTTCGCGCCGAACTGCATAGTGATATTTGCGGTAGATAACATGGTGTTGCCTTATTTTTGAAGGCGCGCATTCTACCACCGCGCCTTGTTTTTCCCGTTAGAATCAGATGTCTCATATGAGCCCCCATACTGTGAATCTCATCAATCTCATTAATCCAGCGCAAGAAATCAAGGTTGAAATGGCCTTGTTCAAATTGGCACGCGAGAATTCCATGATCACCATGGTGGGATTGGTAGTCGTTACGTTAGGGGTGATGCTAGGGCTGGGCGATAGCTTGAATCCAGACCGGTTGGCCGTATGGGTAGGATTGATGATGAGCGCTACGGTAGGCGCACTTATGGTTCATCGCATATTGCATCCCATACATGCCGAGGCAAGCCCTACTAAAGAACGCTTACGTAGTTGGCGAAATAGGCAAGCGTATGCGTTCACCATCGAAGGTTTCGCTTGGGGAAGCTTGGGTCTCTTATTTGCACCGCTTCAAAGTGCTACGTTGAACACCTTATTTCTACTTATTTATTTATCTGTGATGAGCGCAGGCGGCCGCGCGGCAGGCTCTCATTCATTTCGCTTATATCTATTTATTGTGGCGTGTTCGATGTTGGTGATGTTGCCAAATTTGCCTAATGGTTTTGGTGAACAGGCCGTACCGTTGGGTCTTTTAGTCGTGTTTTATGCCATTTTCGTAGCGAAAGTTTCATATGGTGCACAACAGACGTTGATGCATTCAATCGAATTGCAATTTCAAAACGAACAACTACTACAAGAAAAAGCCATCGCTATGCAAGTAGCAGAACGTGAGCGGATTTATCGTGATTTGCATGACGATGTGGGCGCTAAATTATTGGGGCTGGTTATCTCGGCACAACGCGCCAATCAGCCGCGTGAAGCCGACCTTGCGCGTTCTGCCTTGCAAGATTTACGCGATGTGGTGTCGCGTTCTGCGCAGCCAGAAACTTATTTAGACACGCTGTTGGCAGATTGGCGGGTAGAAACGCAACAACGTTTAGATGCCGCAGGATTAACGCTCAATTGGCAAATTTCGGCAGCGCAAAAAACACTTTTAGTGAACACGGCGGCGGCATTAAACATCAGCCGAATTTTGCGTGAAAGTGTGAGTAACGTATTACGTCATGCGCGCGCATCGCACCTCAATGTTGACCTCACTTGGCACGCACATAAATTAGTTTTCACCCTGCAAGATGATGGTGTTGGCTTGGCTGATGCGGGTGTTGGCAATCGCGGCATGAACAGTATGCGTACCCGAGCCAGCGCGTTAGGTGGAATGATTCAATGGGAGTCGTTGACGCCATGTGGATGCAGGGTAACGTTGGAAGTGGCTTTTTCGCATCTCAATCCTCAAATGGAGACAGCGAGCTACTAGTGTGGGAGTTCGATGAATCAGGTTCCCACGAGAACTGTATTGCGACTGCGCGTTAATGTTTAGCCACTTTACACGCTTCGTTTTTTATTGAGCGCCCTTAAACCAACCCCATGCCCTTTGCCCGCACCGCGGCTTCGGCGCGTGAGCTTACGTTGAGTTTGACGTAAATGTTTTTCACATGGTCATTCACGGTGTGTCGTGAAATTTCGAGTAGGGCGGCGATGTCCGCACTGTTCAGGCCGCGCG
>JABFSI010000133.1 GCA_013140695.1 Sideroxydans sp.
ACCATGCGATTGAAGAATTACAAAATCCCCATGACGCCCCTACTCGCGTTGCCAGTGTAACGGCACCTACTGCCGCCGTTCCCCAAAAAGCGGCGGTGCTTGATAGTGGTGCCGAGCGCGCCAACCAAGCCGGCTTGTTACGCGTGCGTGCGGATATTGTGGATCGTTTGGTGAATGAGGCAGGCGAAGTAAGTGTCACGCGTTCACGTATTGAGACCGAATTACGCAGCCTCAAGGCTGGCTTGATGGAGTTGACGGACAGCGTACAGCGCCTACGTCGACAAGTGCGCGAAATTGAAATTCAAGCGGAAGGCCAGATGCAAGCACGGGTTCACATTGCAGGCGCAAATGCGGAACAATTTGATCCGCTCGAATTCGACCGCTTCACACGCTTCCAAGAACTCACCCGCTTTATGAATGAAAGCGTGCATGACGTACAAACCGTACAGCACGCGCTGTTGAAAAACTTGGATGAAGCGTCTGCCGCACTGGCCTCGCAAAGCAATCTCAACCGCGATGTACAACAAGGTTTGATGTCAATTCGCATGGTGCCTTTCTCTAGCATTAGTGAACGTCTGTATCGCATTCTGCGGCAAACGGGCAAGGAGTTAGGCAAACGTGCCAACTTGGAACTGGTCGGCACGTCCATTGAGTTGGATCGCAGCGTGTTAGAAAAAATGACCGCGCCATTTGAGCATTTGCTACGCAATGCGATTGCGCACGGCTTGGAAGAGCCCAAGCAACGTGAACTCAATGGTAAAAATCCTATCGGCGAAATCCGCCTCAATTTGCGTCAAGAAAGTAACGAAGTCGTATTTGAATTTAGTGACGACGGCGTAGGATTAGATTTAGCACTCATTAAACAAAAGGCATTAGAGAGCGGACTGATTACAGAAGGCGACTCGCTCAATGATGAGCAAGTCATGCAATTTATTTTCCGCGCTGGACTGTCTACCGCGCGGGAAGTGACCGAAGTTTCTGGGCGTGGCGTAGGCATGGATGTGGTGCGTAGTGAAATTGCCGCGCTCGGTGGGCGCATTGATGTAGCCTCTGAAAAAGGTCGCGGTGTACGCTTTAGCATCCATTTGCCGCTGACTTTAGCGGTGACAAAAACGTTGTTGGTGCGTGCGGGACAAGCTATTTATGCCATCCCCTCGGTGATGGTTGAGAATGTGCAGCAACTCAAAGCGGATGCGCTGGATATGGTCTACCAACAACAATACGTGGAATGGCAAGGCCGCCGCTATGGCGTGCATTACCTGCCGCGCTTGTTGGGCGACCAACAAATAGAGGTCATCGCCCAGCCGCATAATCCCGTGCTGCTATTACGTAGCGGCGATAACCGCATCGCCTTGCATGTAGATGCTTTGCTGGGCAACCAAGAGGTGGTGGTAAAGAACATCGGCCCGCAACTTGCGCGCTTGCCAGGTATTGCTGGTGCAACGGTATCGGGCAGCGGCGCGGTCATTCTGATTATTAATCCCGTCGATTTCAGCCAACGTGCGCAAAGTGTGCGCAACGTCACGCCTAGCACTATCGTTGAGACAGTACATGCCGTGCCACTCATCATGGTGGTGGATGACTCGCTCACCGTGCGCAAAATTACCACCCGCTTATTGGAACGCAACGGCTACTTGGTGGTCACCGCCAAAGATGGAGTGGACGCACTCGAACAACTGTTAGAAATTTCGCCTGACGTGATGTTGCTCGACGTTGAAATGCCGCGCATGGATGGTTTTGAATTGGCTAAACGCTTGCGCCAAGACAGCAAAACAAAACAACTGCCCATTATTATGATTACCTCACGCACAGCGGATAAACATCGTAACTATGCGTTAGAACTCGGCGTGAATGAATATCTGGGCAAACCATTCCAAGAAGAAGAACTGCTGGGTCATGTGGCACGCTTCGTCAAGGAAGGTCAGAAGTAGTTAAGCTGCAACACGTTTGAAACATTTGCCGAGTATCCTCGCAACTCGTTTTTTGAAAGGAAAATAAAATGGGACTATTTGATTGGTTTTCTGCACTATCTAAAGGCGACGAAAAAACCGCTGCCGCCAACGTACAATCTGGCGGCTTTAAAGAAGAAGGCATGGTGCATGGTTTAGATTTTGTGGCCGCCATTGAAGCTCATCGCAAATGGAAAGAACGCCTAGCCAATTATGTGGACGGTACATCTGCCGAAAAACTCGACCACGCCACCATTTGCCGCGATGACCAGTGTGCTTTGGGCAAGTGGATTTACAAAGAAGGCACGCAATTCGTTGGACACTCGCCCACCTTTCACCAAGTGAAAGCCAAACATGCTGAGTTTCATGTGAACGCAGCGCAAATCGTTGAAAAAGTTCAAACGGGCAATAAAGAGCAAGCCGCTATAATGTTGCACGAAGGTTCGTTTGCTAAATCTTCGCGCGACGTGCAATCCCTCATTTCCAAGTTGTACATGGAAACCAAAGGCCAGTAATTCTGCCTCGCCCATGTGGCATGGATTAAGTAGCGGCGCTGGTGACAGCGCCGCTTTTTTATTTGGAGCGTGTATATGAAAGTTCAAGCTGCTTTACTGATTTCGTTAGGTCTAGTTTTGAGTCAGCCCGCTTATGCAGAAAAAGCTGAAGACCTGTTGAATAAATACAACTGCCATGTTTGCCACCTCACCCACGGCAAACGCTTGGTGGGCCCTAGCTTTGAGATGGTGGCCAAGCACTACGAGGGTGATAGCACGGCAGCAGGTTATTTGATGCAACGTGTACGTGCAGGCGGGCCTGGCGTGTGGGGGTCGATGCCGATGCCTGCTGCGCCAGCCAAGGTATCAGATGCAGAAATTAAAGTGATGGTTGCGCACATTCTGGCAACCCAATAAACCCCTCTGGGGTTTGTTGGAAGCCGATTTGTCTCGAAGAAGTTCGTACCCTGTGGGAGCTCGATTCACCTCGAAGAAGTTCA
>JABFSI010000029.1 GCA_013140695.1 Sideroxydans sp.
GGTCGCCATTCACGCGGCTGCCATACGCCCACACTTGGGCTTGGGGTAAGTGCGTGTGCAAAATTTCCTGCACCATGCGCAGGTAGCGTTCTGGCAAATGCAGCTCGTGGGAATCAATGACTTTCATCGGTGACTCCTGTGCCGAGCTTGCGCTCTAAAACGTCTGCCAAGGTGGCGATGTCGTGCAAAAAATTGGGGATCAATGTCAGTGTTTCGCTGGCAAATTGTTCGCCGTAATCGTGCGCGGTGTTGTTGCGGTTGTCGCGATAGGCAAACCAGCGTTCGACTTCTTCTTGGGTGAGCAAGGCATGCGTTGCGGCCAGTCGCAAGATGTCTTTCGCAAACAGGGATTCCAACTGACTGCCTCCATGCCCGTAGGCTTTGAGTGCTTTTTTGAGCAGCTTGAAGACGGTTTCTTGAGTCAGTTCGTAGCCTTTAACAATGGCATTACGGAATACTTCTTGCCCCACACTACCCGCTTCGGCTTGCCGATACAGGGTGAGCGAAGCGTCCAGTGTTTGCATACAGCGGCGTAGATGCCCAACGTTTAGATAGAGCATGTCTGCCCCTTGTTGGCTAGGTTAAATCCAGATAGCGCATGAGCAGCGTCACTTTCTGTAGGAGCGCGATTCATCGCGCAATTATTGTTTCCAATCGCGCGATGAATCGCGCTCCCACAAGTTAATAAGCTATCCAAATTTAAGCTAGATAGCGCATTAACACTGCCTTTTCGGCCTTGCGAATCAATCAAATTTGCGTAGCGCATGTCTTTACTCTCCACTCAAGGGGCGAGTGCGTTCGCCGCTGTCATTCATGCCGAAGGTGTCTTGATCTACCTTCATGCGCAGGGTGAGGTATGGACCTTTGGCGCGGTAGTTGGCGCCGGCGAAGTCGCGGTCGTTCATGCCGCGTACGTTGTAGCCGATGGCGCCCCATACGTTGTCCATGACTTTGTAACCGACGGATGCGCCCGCGCCGTAGCTGTTTACACCGGCATGCCATGAGCGCATCGCCGAGCCGTGTACGCCGACATCCCAATCTTGGTTCAAGTCGTGACGCGCTTCGGCGCCAAGCAGGTCGGTGTAGCCGCTGTAGTCCACGGCATCAATCGTGTCGAGCACGTATTTAGAGCCGTATTGGAAGGCGATTTGCGTGTGACGCACAGGCACCCAGTTGGCGTTTAAGTTGTTGATCAGTTTGTCGCCTTTAAGCGCGCTGCCGGGGGCGAGTGTTTTTTGGGTGATGAAGTCGGCGCGGTCGTACCACACCCATTCGCTGTCGTTAGGACGGTGCGCATAAGACAAGCGCAAGTCGGTGTTGCGCGTAAAGGTGTTGCTGGCAGCTACCGTCACTTCGCGCAAGACATAGCCCGCCGCCAACGCGCGCCCGTCGTCGAGGTTGCGTTGCATGCCTAACAACAAATTGTTTTGATCGCCCAAGCTGGCTTTGCGCACTTCGGCGCGCGCGTTCGCACTCCACAAAGTGTCGTTGTAACCCGCGCCCAATGCGTAAGCGGTGAAGTCGCCAGCGAAGCCTGCGGCGGGAGCGAAGTTGCCGGATGGCAGCGGTGTGTTGAGTTGCAAGGGCGCGGCGCTGTTGCGCAGGGTTTGGGTGCGGTCCACGCTGAAATCAGTTTGCCAGTGTTCGTTGATTTGCCAACGTTGCACCATGCCCAAGTTGCCATACATGCGCTCGGCATCATTGCTGAAAGTGTTGGCTACCGAGGCGGACATTTCTGCGCCTTGCCAAGGTTGGGTGCGCAGGCCGACGCGGCTGGTATCCGCGGCGATATTTTGCCCACGTGCAATTTCGTGTTCGGCAAAGGCTTTAGTTTGCTGGGTGAGTTGATAGTCCGCGCCCAAGATCAAGCGATTGGGCATAGGCACGCTGCCCGCCGTGCCGAAGCTCATTTCACCCGAACCGCGCAGCGTGAGCTTGCGATCTAGCATGGCATACGATGCGCCCGCCAAGGCTTGATTGCTTTCACGCGTGCCCAGTATTGAAGTGTCGCGCGAGGTGCGTGCGCCGTAGTAGGCGTTCAAGGCGTCGGTAATTTGTTCGCTCACGCGCGCATCCGCCACGGTGTTTTTTGCGCCCGTCAGCAGGTTAGCTTGTTGATAGGCTTGGCCGCGCACTTGGGTGGTGTCGCCTAATTTCAAGCGTCCGTCAAAGCCCATTTTGCGGGTTGCAATTTCAGATGGCGCTTGTTGACCTAAGCCGAATGCGCCATCTTGTTCACGCACATACAGCTTGCCGTCCCACACTTCTTCGTGATGCGTCACTTCGCCCAGCCACGATTTGCCGCTGCTGGTATTGCCCGCACGGTTGCCATCGGTGCCTGCCAATTCGGCGCGCACTTTGGTTTGCGGTGTCACTTCGTATGTCGCATCCACGCCGCTCAAATTACCCGTCGCGCCAACCGTGCCTTCATGCACCGCCGTGACGCCCACTTCCATGCCCTTGGTGGGCTTGAAGCTACCTCGGCCACCATAGGTTGCTTTGCTATCCAGTGGGTCGTTTGATTCAAATTCAGCCACGATGTAAGTGGGATTCAAATCGGCATCGCGGCTTTGAATCGGCTCGCGGAAATTGAGCGTACCAAAGTAGTAATCAATGTCGTAATCCAAATAACGCGTCAGCGATTTGCTGCTGACGATGACTTGCGATTGGAAGCGGTCGCGCGTTTCGATGCGGATTTTGTCGGAGTTCATCACGATGTTGCCGCGCGACATTTTGTACAGACCCGAGGTGCCGTTACCTTGGATCTCGTCTTTGATGTAAGCCTGCGAAGTGACCGTAGCGAAAGCGTTGTAGCCCAGTTGCTCGCCTTTGTATTCACTCTTCAAGCCATTCACGGTGCGGCTGTAACGCGACAATTCCGTCACGGTAAGACCCGTGTCGTAATCACCAAACATGGCGTAGAACTGCTTGCGCTCAATCTTTACGTACAGACGGCTAGACGAAGCGGCATCGTGTTGCGCTTGGGTGGCATCACCATACAGCGTGTAGTACTGGGTAGGGTCAACCGCTTGTTTGAGCTTGCCATTGCCGAGTTGTTTGGAGGTGTCGTAGGCGGCGGTTAGCAGGTACTCGCCTTTAATCGTGCCCTTGGCGTAAAACGCCACTTTGTTGCCATCGAACAATTCTTTATCGGCTTGATTCGCTTGCAGCGCAGTCACATTGCCCGATAGCGCTTTGTAGCCCACTGTGCCTTCGGCGAAGCCCACCAAAATCCAATCGCGTTGACCTGGTTCTAACCAAGCGCGCACTTGCTGCGTGCGTTTATCGTTGAATTGGAACATCAGCACCGCATCACCCGTTTGGGTGGTGGGTTCAAGTTCAATCATGGCGATGCCGTCGGTTTTGATTTCGTAGCGCGCTTTGCCGCCCACACGACCGGTCAGCGGTTGACGCTCAAATCCTTCTTTGCGGTCGTAAGAACGATACGGCTCGTTCAAATCGAATTCGCCATTGATGCCGCGCCGCACGGGGTAACCGTCTTTATCCAAGAAGCGCACCGCAATAACAGGACGCGTTTTACCGTCCGCCAGCAAACGCGATTGTGCAGACAATAATTCAACATGGTCCGGCGTAGAAGCGTAGTGAATGTTGCGCACTTCACGGCTCACTTCATTGCCTGCCGCATCGCTAATCACCAACGCCATTGCGTTGTCGCCTTCTTGCAAAGGAATCGCGCTCCATTTACTTACCGCGACCGTGCGCGCCGTATTGGTTTGTGTGCCGTCGTACAACAAGGCACTGACGGGTTCGCCATTCACGGTAATTTTCAGGCTGTGTTTAGGGTTGTGCTTAACCGCCACTTTCACAATCGGCAAATTAGGATGGAAGCTGGCTTGCGGGTGCAACCACTCATTGCCTGCTGGCGCAGTGGACAGCCACGTTTCGTTGTAAGGCAAACGCTCGATCAAGCGCGACATATCATCGTCTTGCGCGGTTTTGGGCGGACGTGAATCGGCGCGTTCAGCCATCACCGTCGCATCTGTGCCTGCGCTCACCGGCGCATGGTTGAGCATGGTGATACGTGCCACGGGTGCGGTTTGTGCAGGGCGTCCGGGGGGCGTAAAGCGCAACATGGATTGGAACATTACTTTAGGGCCCACTTCGGCCACGTGGAAGGTGTACTCGTCTTGCCATTTGGCAGGGCGCGCCAAGCTACGGAACACCAGCATGCCGTCAGCCACCATCGGATCGTCAATCGGCACGCCATTCAATCTGGCGCTGCCCGCCACATACTGGCTGTACTCGGGCAACATCACGGTGGCGCTGTAACCTGTCACTTCGGTGGTGCTCACAATTGCCAAGCCCAGCAAGGTGTCATCCAACTGCGGCAACGCGCTTAAAGTTTGCGTCACACGCGTCGCCAGCGATGGCTTTTTGCGTACATGGAAATCCGCACGCCACAGGGTGCCGCCTTGCAAATTCACAAATTGTGAATACAAGCGGCCTGCAAAACGGTCGTTATTTTCGCAGCGCACCACTTCGTAATCTTTAGGCAAAGAATCCAAGTCCAACTGCACCACGTGTGTGCCTGCACGCAGATTGTCGATGTGCCAACGACCATTGTCGTCGCTCAAAATATACGTGCCGTCTTGCAACACCACGCGCGCGCCCTTTAAGCCTTTTAGATCGTTATCGGCACGCGCATCGCACACACTTTGCGCGCCATTTTTATCGGCAAACTCGCCGTTGTCGGGGGTGGATACATCAATCACGCGCCCAATCAGAATGGCTTTATTGCGATACAAATCTTCACGCACCAACACAAACGCACGCCCCGTGTTGGAAGAAAAGTTCACCCCGTTCGCAGTATTTTCGGCCGTACCCACATGCGCGCCAGCGGTCACTTCCAACACGTAACGAACTTCCACGGTCGCGCCTGCGGCGATGTTCAAATTAAAGGTGAGCGTGTTGCCGTCGCCAGAAATTGCAGGGTCCGCCGCCAACACACCGTCCACCTTAGTTGAGCCTTTTTGGTAACGGAACCCAGGCGGCATGTGGTCGGCGATATTCACGCTGGACAAGGCGAGCAGGCTGTTATTTTTAATGCTCAAGGTGTAGGGAATAAATTCGCCCGTGCCAACAGCAGCTTTGCCAGCGGTCTTTTGAATGGTCAACACTTTGCCGCCCGAATCCACTGGCATATCAATCTTCAGCGCAGGGCCCCACAAAGTGAACACGCCACCATAAGAGCCACCAGGTGTTGCACCCGATGTACCCAAAATGGCAGGCTTACCTGAAGGAAGTCCAATTTGCGCGGGCAAGTTTTTGGCAGGGACAATGGAAGGCCACATGTGTGTAACGGGTGGCTCGACGGTAATTTTGTAACTACCCGCAGGCACTTGTGGGAAACGGAAGCCACCTTGCACCATCACCGTGTCGCAATTGGTTGGCGCGCCAGAAGCAAAGCCGCCGCCAGGTAATGTAGAGGTGAGCACGGTGACGGCGTCATCACAGAACACCTTGGCTTCGGTGTTGGTGGTGGTATCGAAGAGTCGAACAATGGCCCCATCTACGGGCGCACCCGTTACAGAATCAAACACGATGCCGTAAGGGTCAATCAAACCACTGCTGGCATTCGATGCGAGTAGGCCGGTCGCGCAATTTAGATGCACATACACCGCCGTGATGGTTTCGTTATGCGCCGCCACCGTAATTTGTCCGTCATTCAATGTGGGCGCGCTACCAATCGCGGCAAACTTGGACGCAATCACCCCCACAAACACCCCTGTGGACAAACCTGTTTCCGTCATTTCGATGGTTTCACTGTCACCACCGATTGTAGTCAGCTTCACTTGCACGGTTTCGGCCAACGCTGCGTTGCCATTGGCATCTAACGACACCACACGCACAAAAATAGGCTCGTTACGCGAATACGAAGCGGGCTGAATGCTGGCTGCATCGCTGATAGGTGCCAGCAACATCGCCGCTGGCAAAGTGAGCGGCGTCGTGGCGTTAAGCAGCGTGGGGTTGAGAGGGGGCGTGGTGAGCGTCACACCATCGGCGGCCAAATAACGAATCGTTTGCACGTTTTCGCTAATGGCAGTGGCCGGTGCTTGAGCCGCACGCGCGGGGGGAATGAATTGCAACAACTCCACTTTCACGCCCACGTCGATACAGCTTGCCGTGTTGATATTCGCTGTGGCGGATGTCGTCAAATTCGCTAGCGTTGCGCCGCTACCCACACTGTAAGCGGCGCTGGCGGTGTTGTTAATCGGCGTATTGCTAGGCGTGGCCGCCCATGCCGTGCCCGACATTGCCAACGCCAACGCCAAGGCGAGCGTCTTTTGTTGCACACCCAAAGTGCGCAACAAAAGACGGGCTGGCCTTGCGGCCAACCTGCCAAAAGCCCCCCCTACCGCACGCTGCGCTGTGCGGATCAGAGGAGATTTAATTGTGGAACGATTAAGCACGTTTTATTTCGTCACTTAGTTAACAAAAGCGTTGAAATAAACAGTGATGAAACTAGAGGCTGGCAACGAAGCGTTCGTACCCGCCAAGCCTACTTGCGTACCCGCTAAAGTTGCGAAATCGACAGTCACAGTGTTCGCTGTTGTCACACCAAAGTCCGCACCCGCAGTTACATTTTGAGCCGCCAAGCCAGGCGCTGCGTACGTTGTCGCCAGACCTGCGCCCTTCACTGCGCCGAAGCCTGTTGCAGACAAGGAACCCACACCCGCCGCGCAGTTAGCCGCCACACCTGCACCACTAATCAACAGTGGGTCAAAGGTCACGTTAGCCACTTGCAATGCGTCGGTGATTTGACTCAACGTTGCTGCTGCTGCACCTGAGTTGGTGATGGTGATAGCGTATTGCACGTAAGAACCTGGGATGTTCTTTGGCGTAGTTGAACCAAAGAAAGGATCGCAGAGAACCGTCGCCACTTTAGCCACAGACAACACCGCAGTTTGCACAAGGAACGCACCATTGGCCGTATCAGCTGCATTGTTTGCTGCATCCGTGCCTGTGATAGCGGCTTTAGCTGCGTCTGCAAACACGTTTTCAACAACTGTATTGCTGTTAGCTGTGCCTGCGCCGTTAACTAAAGCTGCGCCAGCTGTCACCGCTGCATTATCGGTCAACGCAGTGGCAGTCAAGCTAATTACCGCCAAGCTATTGTTAGGCTGCGCTGCTGGTGTGGAACAAGTCACCGTTACAGTCGCCGAGCTATCCGCACCCAATCCATTGATGTGTTGATCACCGGCCGTAAATGCACCCATCGTGCCAGCACCAACAACAACCACATTAGTTACCGTACAGCCCGTAACGTCGTAATTGTCCAACAATGCGCCACCGAACGGATTAGCTACACCAACCAACTGCGCTGTAGCCAAGGAGAAGTCTTGCGAGCCGTTACCCGAGTTGGCAACCGTGAAAGTCTGTGTGTTTGTCACAGGGGCGCCTGGAGCAGGAATAACCGTTGCCGCAGGACCTACCGCTGTAACCAGCAGATTCACCTTGTTATCCACCAAGAACGTGGTCGCCACACCGGTAGGTGTAAGACCATCTGGCGACGAAAGGATTGCTGTTTGCGGCACTGCGCCCACGTTATAGCTCAAGGTTGCGGTGTTGCTGACGGTCGTACCTGAAGCCGTACCCAACGCCAAGGCGCTTTGTGACACCGCACCCAACAACGTTGCACCAACCAACAGTGCGACGAGCTTGGACGGCTTGCTCATTAATTTCTGTTTCATGTTTTTCTCCTAAAAAATAAATCAAAAAAACCGGCCGGTTCTTCTGCTTAATTACCCAACTTCTTTCTACTTAATTGCCGAACTCTCTGTTGCTTAATTACCAAACTGCTTACTGCTTTATTGCTGAACTCTTTGCTGCTTTATTGCTGAACTCTTTGCTGCTTAATTACCAAACTGCTTACTGCTTTATTGCTGAACTCTTTAATGCTTAAACCCAAATATCCAATAGCGCCATCTCCCTTGTGGGAGCCCGATTCATCGGGCGATAGCAACTTCAAAATTCTTATCGCCCGATGAATCGGCCTCCTACAAAATCAAGCTGCTGAAACTCCATTTTTTCTCATGGACTGAACTTCTATTGCTGAACCTGCATTTCTGAACTCTTTGCTGCTTAAACCCGGATATCTATTAGCGCCACCACCCTTGTGGGAGCCCGATTCATCGGGCGATAGCAACTTCAAAATTCTCATCGCCCGATGAATCGGCCTCCCACAAAATCAATGGCGCTTAATCTCAACTTTAGGTCAATCAATTATCTGGTTTAAAACAAAACTATTTAATGACCGCCTTAAAACTCACATCACCCGATTTCCCCGGCTGCAATTGGCCTTTGTAAGCCCAGCGAATGTGCGTGTAATCACCCGCCACTGCGGCGCGTTTTTTACCGTCCGCGCCCACTACGGTGAGCTTGCTTTCTTCATCAAATGTTTTGCCACCATCCGCCGAGAAGGTAATGACGGTGTCTTTACCCATTGCACTGCCGCCCTTGTAAGCGGTGTTGTTAGGTACGGGGTTGTTGATAACAATGCCGCTGGCCGCTTTGGTGCTGATGTTTTCAAAGACGTTGCTAAAAATCACTTCCGTGCCGGGCACGGTGGTGGCAGCGGGCCCGCGTTTGACGCTTTTTTTGCCGTCTTTACCTACCGTAACGACATCCACTTCAGCCAGACTGGTGACCTTTATCGCGCCGTCTGCGGCCTGTGCGGCCAGCGAAAATCCACCCAATGCGACAGACAATAAAGCGGCTAACGTGATACGAGAAATTTTCATTTCATCCTCCTGTTAATTAATGGTTGCGCGGAAAGTAATAACGACCGTGGCGGGGGCGGCAAGCGTACCCAGCGTGACGGAAACGGTTTGCGTAGCAGGCAAAAATTCGGCGTTGTCAGCATCGGCTGCATCAGTCTTGGCCACGCCATTCACCAACATGCTGCCTGCCACGTAGGTGGTGTTAACAGGCATAGGATCGGTGATGACGAAGTTGCTTACATTGCCGATGAGCACCGCCTCAATACGATAGGTCAACACGGTGCCCGGCATAATTAGCGAGCCGCCTATGGGATCAACTTGGGCGATGACGTTTTTAGATAGGTTAAGCACATTGCCCACTAGGTAGGTGTTGCGCGCGGAGTGCTTGGCATCGCGCACGACATCGACAGCTTCCGCCCCCGAAATATCTGCAAACACAATATCTACTACGCCCTTTGTCTCTGCCACCATAGTGGGCACTAGGGGCGCACCCAATGCGCCAGGTGAAGCGACGTAAGCCAAATTAGCGGCGGCAAAGTCGCCTTGCGCCATTGCCACCAAACCCACTTGCGCTGTGTTGCCCACTGCCGTCGCACCCGAAATGTCGCACAGCACATACACCACGCGACTGGTTTCGGCGGGCAGCTCATCAATGAAAAATCCGACGTCTGTGGCGGCTTGATAACCATCCGCAACGGCATTGCTTTCTACGCGCGCTACGCAGGCGACGGGGTCAAAATTGTCCACCGTAGGAATCACCCCGTTGGGGGTCAAACTAAAGTCCAAGGGGCTGTTCGAGGTATTGGTCACCGTGAACGGGGTGGCTTGCTGCGTCGCGCCTGGCAGCACATTGGTGGTGGCGCCGCCCACAACGGTGAGATTCACACGCTCGTCCACGGTGATGGTGACGGACACAACAATGTCAGGCTGCGGGCCGCCCATGTTGTAGCTGAGGGTAGCGGTGCTGGTAACGGGTGTATTCGATGGCGTGCCAAATGCCCACGCAATTTGCGGGAGCAACAACAATGCAAAGACGCACACGCCTAGTTGGCGCGTGCGTCGATTAATTGTTTGGCAACTCATTGATTTCATAATTTATTTATAATTTTAAGCCGCTTGTGACAGCTTGTTCAGCTAAAAGTTCAGCTTTTTACTCAACTAAATCAGCTAGCCGAATCCACTCCTATCCTTGAGGTTCGCATAATAACATCCCCCCCTACTTCGGCTTTTCCACTTATCGGACGATTACAGTTTTTGACACTTTTATCAAAAACTATGCCAACCCCGCTAAATGCTAAATATATTCAATATAAACAATAATATATAAACATCTCTAGGCATAAGGTCGCATAGGTAGTGACTTTCGTCACTACCGCTCACCCTACTCTCCTTGCGTTTGCTGTCGTTTCGACAGACGCCCAACAAAAAACTTTTTCGGTATCAGGATGTATATC
>JABFSI010000040.1 GCA_013140695.1 Sideroxydans sp.
CGATAGCCCGCCACGCCAGCCTGCGAGGTCAACGCGTCCATCTTTTGCGCGCGACTCAACATGCGTGGCAAACAATCAATCGCCAACACGGTCGCTTTCTTTGCAGCCAGTTGCGCCATCAACTCTGGATTTTGCGCAGGCCAGATGAAGCCGATCAAGGTTCCACCTTCGCGCATCAGGCCAACTTCGGCAGACGTCGGCACAGCCACCTTGAACACGATGTCAGAAGCAGCCCACAACTGAGCAGCCCCCACGATGATCTCAGCCCCTGCGGCACGATAAGCATCATCACCACAATTCGCCGCATCTCCCGCACCAGACTCAACCGCAACCTTGAAACCCAACTTAATGAGTTTCTCTACGACTTCCGGCACCGACGCGACCCGCTTCTCCTGCGGGACTGTCTCACGGGGAATTCCGATCAATAAAGCCATGTAGTTTTCCTCTTCACTGTTAGCGCCATTCAAAAAACGCCCAGATAAAACTGGGCGCGTTAAACCTTAAAATTATATCTGAGCTTGGCTCAAAAAATCATGCAGCGATTGCTTTACATTCTTTGTAGCAAACCGCACAAGATTCCTTACAAGCCTTACATTCTGGGTGCTTCTCTGTCTTCTTACATTCTTCTTCGCAGGCTTTGCATACATCCATGCACACCTTTGCCAATTGAGGCAGATACTTAGATTCTGCCGCGGCCATCTGCTCCAACGCTGTACACATAGCGATGACTTGGCTGGATGACTTGGCGCAAGCAGCCATGGACTTATCACCTTCACCCAATAATTCGATGCAATGTTGCAGGCAGATGTTGGCCTTGAGCACGCAATCTGCTGCTGCTGCGATCAATTTCTCATTACGTGTGGAGGCAGTATGTTGATGTGCCATGGCGGCGTGGTCGTGTTGGTGTTCAGCGGCGAAAGCCTTACTACTCACTGCAGTCGCTGCCATTGCAGCAGCGCCAATCAAAAGTTCTCTGCGATTCATTGCCGTCTCCTATGTTTGGATTGTTATTAGTAGAACATCGCAAGTTTACTGCGCCCTTACTTATAAGTCATGCAAAGAAAACGGGGCTTGGTCTCCCAAGCCCCGTTTCTGTAATACCGTACTGAATTACTTTGCTGGTGCAGGCGCTGGTGTGGCAGGTGCGCTTGTGCTGGTCTTAGCCTTGTGACTCTTACTGCCTTCGCAGGCGAGAACACTACCGGATGCAGAAACACCGAACACCAACAACATTGCGATGACGACTGATCTCATATGAAGCCTCCTTGGTAAGCCTACTGAACAAAGCTGGAAACCACCCCAGCCACCCTGAATCCTTAATTGAATCGTGCACCTATTTGCCTGTAATCGTCAAGAAGGAAAGTTTGCTCACGCCTGACTTTTGCGCGATCGCCATCACCTGCGCCACACGACCGTAATTCACCGCCTCATCCGCTTGAATCTGTAATTGAAAGTTAGGATCAACGGAGCGGCTTTTCAACATTTCAGACAAACCTTCATCACTTAAACGCACAGCGTCTAACGACACCTCGCCTTTGGCATCAATCGCCAAGCTGATTTTCTGCAACTTATCGTCATGCACCACCGCCTCGGTTTTGGGCAAATTGATTTTGAGCGACTGCGGTGCTAATAAAGGCGCGGTAATGATGAACACCACCAGCAATACCAACATCACATCCACCAAGGGCGTGACGTTGATCTCGCTCATCATGCTGCCACTCTCTTGCGATGAATTTCCGAATGCCATATTGACCTCACTTCGATTCTGTCATTCCCGCGAAAGCGGGAATCCAGCTAAAAAATATCACCTTGCGCAGCAAGTGCGAAACCCCAAATGCCTTTTGAATAAAAGCGCTGGATTCCCGTTTCCACGGGAATGACGAACAAATTACAACTTGTAATCGTGCTTCTGCGCCAACCGCATGAAGTCATGCGCAAAATTCTCTAGGTCGGTCACATGCACCTTCAGGCGACGCAAGAAGAAGTTGTAGGCCAACACCGCAGGCAAGGCAACAGCGATACCGATAGCCGTCGCGATCAACGCCTCACCGATAGGCCCTGCCACCACATCCAATGAGGCCGAACCGCTCTTACCGATGTCTTGCAAAGCATGCATGATGCCCCACACCGTGCCGAACAGACCTACGAAGGGCGAGGTAGAGCCAATGGTCGCTAACTCTGCTTGGCCGCGCTCGTGACGACGCTGGATGTTCTGTAACTGTTGAACCAACTGGCGCTCAAGCACATCGTGCGGCTTACCCATGTGTTTTAAGTCTTGCTGTACTTCACCCAAGGTCTTGATCTCTGCAAAACCAGCTTGAGCCAACCGAGCGAAGTCGCCCTGCCCCTCTTGCGCCACCTTCTGCGCTTCAGCCCACTCACGTGCAGCCCAGAAACGTTCGATGAATTCCTTATCTAGCTTCTTGGCTTGAAACTGCTTCCAGGTTTTGAACAAGGCGATAGACCAAGTGACGATGGACAGAATGATCAACAAGATCAGCGTCACAAATACAACAACTGAATTAATGGCAAAGAAATTACTCATGCGTCGTTATCCTCTAATGAAAATTTGATCGGTACTAAAAACCATTGTGTGACAGGCTGCCCAAAACGTTTAGCAGGTGAGAACTTCCAAGTCTTCACCGTTTGCAATGCGGACTTATCTAATATCTCGTAGCCGCTGCTCTGATGCAGCAACACCTGCCCAGCCTTGCCTTCTGCCAATACTTCTACATTCAGTATCACTTTGCCGTTGTAACCCATACGTCTCGCCACCATAGGATAGGGCGGGCGTGGATTGTTCAAATAATCTGCGCGATAGTCTGGCTGAGCATCAAGTTGAACAGGCGAAGGGGGGGATGTGTTCTGAGGCTCAGGTGGCGCAACCTCTTTGATTGCAGGCTCATCCGCAGGCACCGGTTCTGGTTCGACCTCTTTAGGCTTAGGTTTGGGCAATGGCATGATGTCAGCCTGCTGCATCTGTACATTTGAGAATGAGATGGACATCTCATTGACCATGACGGCAGGCATCTCTGGCTGTAGTAAGTAGCCCGCAAACACCGAAAGATGCAGTAATACCACCAACCCCACCACTGAAAAACGCTCACTCAGGGGAGACTTCTCTGGCTCATTCGAGAATTGCGAATACATCTGCATCGTTCCAAACATGTTCAAGACGGCTGACATCCTACCAGCGCCCTTCCACTGTCGCCATGACAGAACGATAACCATTGTCCACACTATGCAACTGCCAAGTCTTTCCGACAGACGTGTACGCCATGTCGCGAACGATGTCCGCCGCAAACAGATTTTGTCCACTCAAACGTACTTTGAACATGGGCGTCATCTGGTACAACCAGAAGGCATCCACCGTGGTGCGTGCTTGCGTCATGCCGTGTTGTTCGCCCGGAATATCAGTCTTGCTTTCTCCACTCATCTGCATCGAAACGCCGTAGCTGGATTTCAGACTGGGCACCCCCGCATCCAATCCCGCTGACAAGGAATACTTGGGTGTCTCGCGCGCGGTGCGCGAGATGCCCAAGCGCGTGTCTTGCACTTTTGCGTTAGGCAAAGTCAGATGGGATTTGAGTGTCGCGCCTTTCCATCCATAGTCATCCATGCGCATCTTGCCGTCCAACTCTACCCCCCAATGTGTGGCACGACCCTCGTTCTGTGGGCGATCAATCCAGCGTGCACCTTCCAACTGCACGCGACGCTCGGTAAAGTCCTGCGTCGAACGAATATATAGATTTGCTCCGAACACACCCGCCTCTTTATCCAAATAGCGTTCCAATACCGCTTCATAGTTGATACTACGTTCTGGCAACAAATTCGGATTGCCGCGACGATCCGCCTCTACGGGCGTATTGGTAGAAAGGCTCAACGAACCCGCATTGCTGATCTCTTCCAGTTTAGGCATCTTCAACCCAGCCCCCAACGACGTGCGCACCAGCCACTTCTCCACAGGCTCCCATTTGAAGGCAACGGAAGGCATCAATTGGCCGCGTTGTTGCGCTACGCCATTTGAATCAAGCGCGACATTTTCACCGCGCAGTCCGTAAGTGAGTGTCATCTTCTCCCGCAACATCCAATCGTCCTGCACCCACGCAGTGTATTGGCGCTCACTGGCTTGATAGGTATTCGCCACGCCCGAGTAGGTTTGCTCGTCGGTGCGCTTCAGATTGACGTGCTCCAAGCCCACTGCCAGCAAATGTTCCACCCCCATTGGCTTGTCCATGCGCCATGCCATGTTCACCTCGTTTTCATTACCCACGGTATTGTCGTTGGAGGTGGTCAGCACATTAGAAGCATCGTGTGCAACGCGCGATGTATCCGAATTTTTACGGCCACTATTGAGCGAGACACGCCCTACCAGCTTCACATCGTCCAAATGCTTCTCGCCTTCCATGCGCACACGCAACAATTTGGTATAGCCGTTAGTTTGCGAAGTGCGATCACCATTGAATAACAACCCTGTTCCAGTCGCAGGAACAGAGTATTTCGTCATACTCGTGGTGGTTTGGGTATCTACAGGCCCCCAAAAATACATCGGTGCAATATAGAACGAATCTGCGCCATCTTTCCAACTGAAACGGGGGGAGAATGAATGATGCCCCAATCGGTTACGACCTCGATCCGCTTCCTGTTGCCACAATCCACGCGTCGCCCCCGTGAAATCCTGCCTGTCTATATCGCGTGAAATAGGTGATGCACTCCACAACAACGACAGCGGCAGTTGCCACGAAAAATTGCCATCACCGCCACTCTTCGACACCGTCAATTGCGTGTTCACTTCAGACCCGCGCACGCCCAATCCGACGCGAACCTCGCCCGCACTGCTATTGCGCACAGCTTTTTTCATCACCAGATTGACGGTGACTGATGCCGCACCACCGTACTCCGCCGATGCCCCACGCAAGATTTCCACACGCTCCAAGTCACCCGATGGCAAACGACCAATCACCCCCACGAAGGTACCGCCCGATGCAGAGCGCTCTCCATCCACCAACACCTGCACAGAATCACGCGACATACCGCGCGCCTGCTGCCCCATGCCGCCGCTGCCCACCTCCACGCCCGGCAACTTGGTCAGCACATCGCCCACCGTCATCGCGCTCATCTTCTCGATCTCTTTACGATCCAGCACCACTTTTTGTGTTGTGGCCTCACGCCGCTCGGCCACATCCACGCCAGTCGCGGTGACGGTAACCTCTTTCAAAGCGGGTTGCTCATCCGCCGCTTGCGCCTGCTGTGTCGACATCGCCATGGCGATGAGGCAGGCCGCACGCAAACTTAAGGCCGCACGTTTAGGTTGGCTCGTAAAATTCTTCTTTTTCATTTCGACATTCCTCAAACTCACTCAATTCATACTCACGATTATTTTCGCTTGCGCAACAAACCTGCACCAAAGATTCCCAAGAACACCAACCCCAACCAAGCAGGAGCAGACTGCACCAACTGCTCACCCAAATTGGATTTTTGCTCTTTCATTTCATAGCCCTCCACCTGCGCCGATTTGGCGGGTGCAGCGGAATTTGCGGAGGGATTCGCTTTAGCTGGCTTCATGTTTGTTTTGGGAGGTGTGACATTACGTAACACCGCTTGCTTGATAGCACGCGATTGAGCCGCTTGTGTATTGGGTGCAGGCATTTTCAGTGCCGCCTCGCCGATACGTTTGTCTTGCGCTTCCGCTTGTTTGGTCACTTCGTCACTGGAGCAGCTATCCCGATCACACGCCACGCCTGCTTCGGCAATGACTTCTTGGTTAGCTTTTTCCAGTGCCGCTTTCGTCTTGGCATCCGCCTTCCAATAGCCTTTGTTAATCGCGGTTAGCATTCGATCAATCATGCCTTGATAGGCGAGCATATTTTTCGAATCGCGGAATTTTTGTTTGATGTCCAGCCCATTGCGATCCGCCACATAGGTTTCGTACATCTCTTGCCACTTGGCATCACCCACCGCATCGGTGGTGGTGACTTGCCAACCCCATAAATTTTCCGTCACCATGCCCACAAAACGTGCGCCCGCATATCCTTCTTTCATCATGGATTTAATCCACTCTGGATTCAGGTAGCGCGTACGCATTTCTGTTCCGATGAATTTCTCCAGCGTTTCATGCTTTGGGTTTTTTGGATTCGCGAAGTTCGCTACCAACACTTCCGCATTGGTGCCATTCACCGCACGCAGTGCAATCGCCGACCCGCCGAGGTACTGATAAAAATCGTCGTTATCCAACGCGGCGTAGGTGTTGGTGGAGCGACTATGGATGGTGGACTTCACATCGGTCAACGCCAGCTTGAATAAATCCACGCTCAAGCTCGCCGGAATTTCTTTGCCCGCGATAGGCTGCCCATCGCTACTGCTCACATCAATCCCGCCCCAAAAGCCCTGACCAAAAGGGTTGCCCATGCGCGTGAGATACACATCGGCAATTTCTTTTTCCTCTTTCCATGTGTTGGACATGGGAATGACTTTATTCAGGTTCGTGCCATACACACCAGTTGGGGTGGAGAACATACGCACCCCGGCCAAGCGATTCGCCTGATCTTCGGGCACGCCCTTGGCAATCAGCGCGGCGCGTGTTTTCTTGTAGTTAATCTGAATGGGATTGTCTTGCTCCGCGCCTGCACGCGCCACAGTTACCGCCTTATCCAACAGCAACATCACTGGGCCGAATTGATCACGGTACATACCCGACGGAGTGATGATGACATCCACGCGCGGACGACCGAGTTCTTCGCGGCTGATGAGTTCCGCGCCTTTCACTTGACCGCGAGCATCCCAGATGGGACGCACGCCCATCAGATTCATAATTTCCGCTTCCAACATGCCCTCATGGCGATAACTTTCTACACCCCATAAAGTGAAAGTCAGTTTGTCGGGATATTGGCCGTGGCGTTTGAAGTAATCGTCCACCACGTTTTGCGCTTGCTTCGCCCCTGCCGCATAGGTGGCGGGCGTGGGCAAACGGCTGGGGTCGAAGCCAAACAGATTACGCCCCGTGGGTAGCGCATCGGGATTGCGTATCGGATCATTGCCACCACTGGCGGCGATGTAGCCGCCGTTCAGGCCGTTGATGAGCGCATCCAACTCGGCACGTCCACTGCGTGCTAAGCGCGACATGTATTCGGCTTTTTTCTCGGCACGTTGTGCGGGCGTGAGTGTCGTTTCTATGCTCAACATCGCGTCGGCGGTGGTGGCTTGCGCGTGCGCATCAGGTGATACACCAAAGGTATGCAGTCCATACGGCGCATTCGCTTCTCCAACTTCCTTGAGGTGATCTTCTATAGCGTCAATCTGTGCGGCGGTGGTTACTTCGTTGTATCCCAAGTCTTTCGCCACGCCCAGCTTCACAGCCGATGCAGATATCGCTTCCAACATGGCAGCCGCAGCGGTTGGCCCTTTTTCCACAGCCACGCGGTAATCGCTAATCAGCCCCATCAGCTTCACCAACTCTATATTTAGCACGGCTTTATCCAGCGGTGGCGTGAGGTAGCTGATGAGCGCCGCCATACCGCGACGCTTGGCTTGAATGCCCTCGCCGATGTTGTCCACGATGTAGGGATAGAGTTGCGGCACAGCCCCGACGAACACCTCGCCCGGATCATCTGCCAAGAAACCCACTTCACGACCGCCATGCCATTCATGTGTGCCATGCGTGCCCACATGCACCATGGCGTGCGCTTTGTAGATGTTTTGCAACCACAGGTAATACGCCACGTATTGGTGGTGCGGCGGCATATGTACGTCGTGGTAGAGCTTGCTGGGTTCAACGCTGCCAATGCGATCGGGCTGTGGGCTGAGTAATACATTGCCCAGCTTCACCGTTGGAAAAACAAAAAATGCCTTGCCCTTGGCATCTTTCCACAGCATGGCGCGCGCTTGTTCGGGCTCGCCCCAATAATTATTCATCGTGGTGCGCAAAGACTCGGGCAATTTGGAAAATAATTTTTTGTAGTCGTCCACTGCAAACAGCGTCGCATGACCGCCGCGCACCAAGGCCTCCAGCGCACCGGGCGCATGTCCGTCGATATTCACCCCATTGTTTTGTACTAAGTTGAACAGGGTGGTTTCGTCTTTTGCAACAGTACCCGTGTGGTAGCCCTCCGCCTTCATGCGCTGCACCATTGACCACAGCGATTTAGGCAACACATTCAGATATGACGCGCCGACGTTTTCTTTGCCCGGTGGGTAGTTGTAGTAAATCAACACCACGCGCTTGTTGAGATTCATCTCGCGTTGCAGCTCGATGTAATTGCGAATGCGATCCGTCGCACGATCGATGCGCTCAGGGATAGGTGTATCGGAATCGAAAGTCACGTCCAACTCGGTATCGTGATGGCGCTCTTTGGTTGCTACCACCGTCGGAGCAATTGCGCCGCCCAATTCGGGGTTGCCCACTTGCCATGTGCGCTCCATGATATCCATACCGATGGGGTTCGCTTCAAATTGCGCGCGATTTTGCGACATCAAGGTGATGAGATTGATGACGGGCACATTCAAGCGTTGCAGCAAGGGCACGGTGTGCTGCGGTGTCATATCGAACTTGCCCGCCAAAGACAATACGCCCGCCACGCGGGGCTTTCCGTTCGCGTCCAATAACAACTGCTCAATTTCCAAATCGGTGCTGATACCGTAAGTCACCATCGCATTCAGGCCGCGCGCCGCTAATGCTTTGGTCAATGCAATCACTGTCTCGGTGCGACCAGACAGCGCGTTGTTGCGGTATATCAAAACCCCTACCCACTGCCGGCCAGGTTTGCACCATGTGCAATCGTGCTGGTACTCGGCAACGTTGGTGTAGGTACGATTATTGAAGGGGTTGTAGTAGCCGTTTTCGGGCAACACATTCGGTGCGGGCACATTCTTCAAATTCAACTCTTTGGCCAGTGCAACGCGCACCATGTTGGCCATGTTCACCGCCCCGCCGGCTTCTTTGTAGGCACGCAAATCGGGTGCTTTAATCAAACCAAAACTGGCGAAGTCGGCATCCCACACTCCACCCACGATGTAAGCCTTGCCGCCTGCTTGCGTAGCCAGTTTGATTTCCTGCCCAGCCAGTTCCACAAAGCGACGACCGACACTGGTGGAGACAAAAATATGCTGTGACCGCGCCAGCAAAGTGCGCGTGGCAGCTTCAGCGCTGGTCTCGGCTTGTTCGGGAAAGTCCAACATGGAATACACCTTCACCTTGACGTTGCGCAGTGCAGGGTCGGCTTTGAGCAAGCGCGCCGCATCCGCTGCCGTGGCGGTATCGTTACCGCCCATCATCAAGGCAATATTGATGGTTGCCGCGTGTGCGGTGAGTGCCAGCAACATCCCGCAGGCAAGGAAAAAGCGTAATAAGTTACTGCGGAACATAAACCACGCGTCCGTCTGGTAATTGGTAAGCCGTGCCCAAACGCTCGCCTTCACCCGACAGCTTTTGGTCGGTCACTTTGGTCACTTTTATTTCTTTACCCTTACGCGTGATGATTTCCATCTGCCCGTCCGCGCCTTTTTTAGTCATGGTGATTTCGGCGCTGGGGTCGAGCAAATCCATCATGTTGTAGGCCATGAATAACGCCAACATCATCGACACAATAAATACGATGCTGGCATCAAACAGATTGGCGACCCCTGCAATCGGGTCTTCCAAGGCTTCATCCGCTTCAAAGCGACGGTGGCGACGTAAGTAACGCATCTTAATTTTCCGCTTCCAACTTGCCCGTGCGCACCACCATCTCGGTCATAAATTCCATCTCGCGCACATCTTCACGCACCCATTTTTCGCGTTTGAGTGCAATCAAATAGGCGATGACACCACAGCCCAAACCAGCCACGGTGGCAGTAAATGCGGTGACCATGCTACCTGCCATTTTGGGGATGTTGCCTTCTGCCAACGCCGCCAGTGAAATACCCATCGGAATCAGCGTTCCCATCAACCCCAAAGCCGGGCCGACCTTGATAACAAAGCGGATACGATCGAGTTGCTTCGCCATTTCCAACTCGGATTTTTGCAACAAGCGTTCCAAGCGCGCATCCAGATATTCTGTATTTTTGGCTAGATTTTCACTCAACAACTGGCGATAGCTGTGCAAGGCAGGCGCACCATGACGACGACGCTCCCACGCATCACGCATTAAAAAACCGAGCGACAAGGTCACATAC
>JABFSI010000054.1 GCA_013140695.1 Sideroxydans sp.
GCGGTGAAGCAAGCACTGGAAGCGCTGCCTGCCAACGCACACCCGATGGATGTGATGCGAACGGGTTGCTCGGTACTCGGTACGGTTGAGCAAGAATCAGAGAAGCACGACCCCGCAAAGACCGTAGAGATCATTGATCGCATGATGGCGAGTTTCGGTTCGATGCTGGTGTACTGGCATCACTTCACCACCTCGGGCAAACGTATCAACGTAGTGACCGACGACGATTCCATCGGCGGCCATTTCCTGCATCTGTTGCACGGCAAGCCGGCGAAAGCATCCTGGGTGCGCGCGATGCACACCTCGCTCATCCTGTACGCCGAGCATGAGTTCAACGCCTCCACCTTCACCGCGCGCGTGATCGCGGGTACCAACTCCGACATCTACTCCTGCATCACCGGTGCCATCGGCGCATTGCGCGGCCCCAAACATGGCGGCGCGAACGAAGAAGCCTTCCGCATCCAGAGCCGTTACAAGAGTGCTGATGAAGCGGAAGCGGACATCCGCGCACGGGTGGAACGCAAAGAGATCGTCATCGGTTTTGGCCATCCTGTGTACACCATCTCCGACCCGCGCAACGAAGTCATCAAACGTGTGGCGCAAAGCCTGTCCAAAGAGAACGGCAACACGCTGATGTTCGACATCGCCGCCCGTTTGGAAACGACGATGTGGGAATTGAAGAAGATGTTCCCGAATCTGGATTGGTTCTCTGCCGTGTCGTACAACCAGATGGGTGTGCCCACCGAGATGTTCACTCCGCTGTTCGTCATCTCTCGCGTCACCGGCTGGGGCGCACACGTGATGGAACAACGTGCCGACGGCAAGATCATCCGCCCAAGTGCAAATTACATCGGGCCGGAGAATCTGGCTTGGGTGCCGATTGAAAAACGTTAAACCCTAAACCGGACGAACCGCCCCCCGTTCGTCCCGAGTAGGCGCAGCCGTATCGAGGGAAGGTGGCAATCTTGATGGATTGCCAAATCAACAAACCAGCGGGCTTCGCCCATCCTTCGATACACCGCGCTATGCGCGGCACTCAGGACGAACGGGTGGATGTGGATTGATACGAAAAACAATTTAGCCACAGAGGACACAGAGATCACAGAGAAAACAGCATCAATATTCAGAACGACGCGTTGAAGATCTCAACCTTTCCTCTCTGTGTACTCTGTGTTCTCTGTGGCAAAAATTGATTTTGACTTTGTCAGAAGGATTTTATGAATACCCAATACCGTAAGCCTTTAGCGGGGAGCAAGTTGGACTACTTCGACACCCAAGCGGCTGTCGAAGCCATCCAGCCCGGCGCTTATGCCAAGCTGCCCTACACGTCCAAAGTGCTGGCAGAGCAACTGGTGCGACGCTGCGAACCGGGTGAATTGACCGACGCACTGAAGCAGCTGATCGAACGCAAACGTGATCTGGATTTTCCTTGGTATCCCGCGCGCGTGGTTTGCCACGACATCTTGGGGCAGACCGCCTTGGTAGACCTCGCCGGTCTGCGTGACGCGATCGCCGACCAAGGTGGTGACCCAGCATTGGTCAACCCGGTCGTACCGACGCAGTTGATCGTCGACCACTCGCTGGCCGTGGAAGCTGCCGGTTTCGACAAGGATGCCTTCCGCAAGAATCGTGAGATCGAAGACCGTCGTAACGAAGACCGCTTCCACTTCATCGAGTGGACCAAGACTGCGTTCAAGAACGTGGACGTGATCCCTGCGGGTAACGGCATCATGCATCAGATCAATCTGGAGAAGATGTCGCCGGTGATCCAGTCACGTGAAGGCGTGGCCTTCCCCGATACCTGCGTGGGTACAGACTCGCACACGCCGCACGTGGATGCCCTCGGCGTGATCGCCATCGGTGTCGGCGGTCTGGAAGCAGAGACCGTCATGCTGGGCCTGCCTTCCATGATGCTTCTGCCGGACATCGTCGGCGTCAAACTGGTGGGCAAGCGTCAGCCCGGCATCACCGCCACCGACATCGTGCTCGCGTTGACCGAATTTTTGCGCAAGGAAAAAGTGGTTGGTGCTTGGGTCGAATTCTTCGGTGCAGGTGCGGATAGTCTCACCATCGGTGACCGCGCGACCATCTCCAACATGTGCCCAGAGTATGGTGGCACGGCAGCGATGTTCTACATCGACAAGCAAACTATCGACTACTTGAAACTGACGGGCCGCGAACCAGAACAGGTCGCCCTCGTGGAGAACTACGCGAAGACCACCGGTCTGTGGGCAAATCAGATGACGGCTGCCGAATACGAGCGCGTGCTGAACTTCGATCTGTCCAGCGTGGTACGCAACATGGCAGGCCCGTCCAATCCGCACCGTCGTCTGCCGACGTCCGCCCTGCACGAGCGCGGCATCGCTGACGAAGCCAAGCTGGCGACAGGCAAGGCCGAAGAAGCGCAGGGCCTGATGCCGGATGGTGCCGTCATCATCGCCGCCATCACTTCCTGCACCAATACCTCCAACCCGCGCAACGTGGTTGCGGCGGCTCTGCTGGCAAAGAAAGCCAACGCACTGGGTCTGCTGCGCAAGCCTTGGGTCAAAACTTCTTTTGCGCCCGGGTCCAAAGTCGCTGAGCTGTATCTGAAAGAAGCTGGGTTGTTGTCCGAGTTGGAAAAACTCGGCTTCGGTATCGTCGGCTTCGCCTGCACCACTTGTAACGGCATGTCCGGTGCGCTCGATCCCAAGATCCAGCAGGAGATCATCGACCGCGATCTGTACGCCACTGCCGTATTGTCCGGCAACCGCAACTTCGACGGTCGTATCCACCCGTATGCGAAGCAAGCCTTCTTGGCTTCCCCACCGCTGGTGGTCGCTTACGCGATCGCTGGTACGGTACGTCTCGACATCGAGCAGGATGCATTGGGCACCGACAAGTCCGGCAAGCCGGTCATGTTGAAAGACATCTGGCCTTCCGATGAAGAGATCGACGCGATCGTTGCAGCTTGCGTGAAGCCCGAACAGTTCAAGCAGATCTACATCCCGATGTTCGACTTGGGCGTCATTGAAGCGGCGAAAAGCCCGCTGTACGACTGGCGTCCGCAGTCCACCTACATCCGTCGTCCGCCGTATTGGGAAGGCGCGCTGGCAGGTGTTCGCACGATGAAGGGGATGCGTCCGCTCGCGGTATTGCCGGACAACATCACCACCGATCACCTGTCTCCTTCGAACGCGATCCTGCTCGACTCGGCTGCCGGTGAATATCTGGCGAAGATGGGACTGCCGGAAGAGGACTTCAACTCGTATGCGACGCACCGAGGCGATCACCTCACCGCGCAACGCGCCACCTTTGCCAATCCGCAATTGGTCAACGAGATGGCCGTGGTCAACGGAGAGGTGAAGAAAGGCTCCCTCGCCCGTGTCGAACCGGACGGCAAAGTGATGCGCATGTGGGAAGCCATCGAGACCTACATGGGTCGCAAGCAGAACCTGATCATCATCGCAGGTGCCGACTACGGTCAGGGTTCATCGCGTGACTGGGCAGCCAAGGGCGTGCGTCTGGCTGGTGTGGAAGCCATCGTGGCGGAAGGTTTCGAGCGCATCCACCGCACCAATCTGGTCGGCATGGGCGTGCTGCCGCTGGAGTTCAAGGCGGGCGATACGCGTAAGACCTACGCCATCGACGGTACGGAGACTTTTGATGTGGAAGGCGACATCACGCCACGCGCCAACCTGACTGTGATCATGCACCGCAAGAATGGCGAGTCAGTGCGCATCCCTGTCACCTGCCGTCTGGATACCGCTGCTGAAGTACGTGTCTACAACGCGGGCGGTGTACTGCAGCGCTTTGCGCAGGACTTCCTCGAAGGAGCTGCATGATGTCCATCGCACCGCAAATAAAGATCCCCGCAACGTACATGCGCGGTGGCACATCGAAAGGTGTGTTCTTCCGGCTGGAAGATCTACCGAAAGCGGCACAGGTGCCAGGCAAAGCGCGTGACAAATTGTTCCAGCGTGTGATCGGCAGCCCCGATCCCTACGCCGCGCAGATTGACGGCATGGGCGGCGCGACCTCCAGCACTAGCAAGTGCGTGATCCTGTCGAAAAGCTCACGCCCCGGTCATGACGTGGATTACCTGTACGGCCAGATCTCCATCGATAAAGACTTCGTCGACTGGAGCGGCAACTGCGGCAACCTGTCCACCGGTGCGGGCGCTTTCGCGATCCATGCCGGATACATCGATGCCGCGCGTTTGAAAGAGGGTGTGTGCACCGTGCGCATCTGGCAGGCCAACATCAGCAAGACTATCATCGCCCATGTGCCGGTCAGCAATGGTCAGGTACAAGAGACCGGCGATTTCGAGCTGGATGGCGTGACCTTCCCTGCCGCAGAGATCGTGCTGGAATTCATGGATCCGTCGGATGATAGTGAAGAAGGCGGCAGTCTGTTCCCGACCGGCAATCTGGTCGATCAGCTCGATGTCCCCGGTGTCGGCAGTTTCCCAGCCACCATGATCACCGCTGGCATCCCGACCGTGTTCGTGAACGCAAAAGATATCGGTTACACCGGCACCGAACTGCGTGAAGCCATCAACACCGATCCAGCAGCACTGGCGCGTTTCGAGAAGATCCGCGTGGCAGGCGCATTGCGCATGGGTCTAATCAAAACCCCCGAAGAAGCCGCGACGCGCCAACATACCCCGAAGATCGCTTTTGTCGCGCCACCGGTCGACCATGTCTCATCCAGCGGCAAGAAGATCAGTGTTGCCGAAGTCGATCTACTGGTGCGCGCGCTATCGATGGGCAAATTGCACCACGCCATGATGGGTACAGCAGCGGTCGCCATCGGTACGGCCGCAGCGATCCCCGGCACGCTGGTGAATCTGGCGGCGGGCGGCGGTGAGCGCGATGTGGTGAAGTTCGGTCATCCCTCCGGCACGTTAAGAGTCGGTGCAGCCGCTAGCAAGAACGGCGGTGAATGGAAGGTCGAGAAGGTCACCATGAGCCGCAGTGCACGCGTGCTGATGGAAGGCTGGGTGCGTGTGCCTGACGATAGTTTTTGAGAATCGTTTTAACTTAAAACCTTTTTAGCCACAGAGAACACAGAGTACACAGAGATAACTGCATATGGATTTCAGCGCGGCGCTCTGAAAGTGAGCTCGTCATTCTCTGTGATCTCTGTGTTCTCTGTGGCTAAAGGTTTGTTTGCCCGAATGGGCTGCACTATCAGGGAGGAGTAAAGATGAGTTACCAAACCGAGTACGACCGTTCCATGAAAGACCCAGCCGGCTTCTGGGGGGACCAAGCCAAAGCGTTGGAATGGTTCAAGGCACCGCAGACGATCCTGACGACCGATGCGGATGGCATCGGCCACTGGTTCGGAGATGGCGAGATGAACACGTCTTACATGGCGTTGGATCATCATGTGAAGAATGGTCGCGGCGAGCAGACGGCGATCATCTACGACTCCCCTGTCACCAATACAAAACGCAAGTACACATACTCCGAGCTGACCGATGAAGTAGCACGCACAGCGGGCATGCTGGCGGACTTGGGTGTGGTTAAAGGCGACCGCGTCATCATCTACATGCCGATGATCCCCGAGGCGGTCATCGCGATGTTGGCAGTGGCACGCTTGGGTGCAATCCACTCGGTGGTGTTCGGCGGTTTCGCACCGCCTGAATTGGCACAGCGCATCGACGATTCGACACCCAAGGTCATTCTCACCGCTTCATGCGGCATCGAGATCAAGCGCGTCATCGAGTACATGCCTTTGCTCAACAAGGCCATCGACTTGTCGAAACACAAACCACAAAGCTGCGTGGTGTTCCAACGTCCACAATGCAACGCGCCACTCGCAGCAGGACGCGACCATGACTGGGCGACGCTGTTAGCGAAATCTAAGGCTATGGGTTGTACACCCGTGAAAGGCTGCGACCCGCTGTACATCCTTTACACCTCTGGCACGACAGGCAAACCCAAAGGTGTGGTGCGCGAGAACGGTGGACATGCGGTTGCATTGAAATACAGCATGAAGGCCATCTATAACGTTGATGCTGGCGATGTGTTCTGGGCGGCGTCGGACGTGGGCTGGGTGGTCGGTCACTCTTACATCGTGTATGGCCCGCTGCTGCAAGGTTGCACCACCATTGTGTACGAAGGCAAACCTATCATGACGCCAGATGCAGGCGCGTTGTGGCGCATCATCTCGGAATACAAAGTGAAATCATTCTTCACCGCGCCCACTGCATTCCGCGCAGTGAAGAAGGAAGACCCCGATGCCTTGCTAATGAAACCTTACGACTTGAGTAAGTTGCAGGTCATCTTCTCCGCAGGCGAACGTCTCGATCCACCGACACAAGAGTGGCTCACCGAGAAGAGTGGCAAGACGGTGGTGGACCACTGGTGGCAGACCGAAACGGGTTGGGGCATCACCGCTAACTTGTGGGGCGTGGAACCCAAGCCAGTGAAGCTAGGCTCCTCTACCCTGCCCACTCCCGGCTTCGATGTGCGCATCTTGGATGAGAACGGCCACCAGATGGCGGCCAACGAACAAGGCTACATCGCCATCAAGTTGCCGTTGCCGCCTTCATGTATGAATCGCGTATGGGGCGACGACAACAAGTTCCGCGAGAGCTATCTGCAATTCCTGCCCGGCTACTACACCACGGGCGACGGTGGTTACATCGACGATGAAGGCTATGTGTTCGTGATGGGCCGCGTGGACGATGTGATCAACGTGGCAGGTCATCGTCTCTCCACGGGTGAGATCGAAGAGGTCGTGGCAGGCCATCCCGCCGTTGCGGAATGTGCCGTCATCGCGCGCGACGACGATCTGAAGGGGCAAGTGCCTATGGGATTGGTGGTGCTGAAGTCTGGTGCGACCATCGACGATGCCGTGCTGCAAAAGGAACTGGTCGCCCGCGTACGCGAAGCCATCGGCGCTATCACCTGCTACAAAGACACCGTGGTACTAGCCCGTTTGCCTAAAACTCGCTCTGGCAAAACTTTACGCAAGACACTGAACAAAATCGTCAACGGTCAAGAATATCAAGTGCCCTCCACCATCGACGACCCTGCGGTGATTTCCGAAATCATTCAGACGCTACGCAGCCAAGGCATTTTGAAGTGAATTGTGTGAGAGGCGTGCAACGCGCCTCTCCTCTGCGGGCCTAGATACCCTCACTTATATTTGGCCTTTCTGGGATAAAATTCCGTCCCATGCCTAGCTCGTTCCTGTGGACGCCATCGCGTCCTTTATTTTTTTCTATCCTCACGTGGGTTGGAATGTTGTGCTTTCTGTGCACGGCCTATGCCGAAGAAGAGGAAGAAATTGGCATCCCCAAAGCAGAATTTAGCTACGAGCTCGACCCTTACTATTCCGACGTGTCGTACAACATTCCGCTCACCAACAAGCCGATGCCCACCATCACCTCCAACAGTGAGGCGGTGATTTACCGTGAACTACTCAAAGCGTCCCTCGTTCCACAATACTTGCTACTCGAAGCCAGTGTGTATCCCATGCCCGTGCTGGGCACTTACATGAAGTCTCACATGGCGGACACCTACGCCCAAGGCCAGTTGAGCCCCGACTTCAACGTCATCGAATCTTTCACGGCGGGCTTTCAAGAGCCCTGGGCACTGTCCGCTTTTTTTGGCAACGTGACGCAATTGAAACGCCCCAATGTAAAACGCAAGGGGGCGAGTTACGGCTACACCGGTTATGTTTTAAGCGCGGGAACGAAGCACATCAAAAGCAACACGTTAATAGATGATCAATGGGGCGAGTTGGAATGGAAAATTAAAGGACGCATTGATCAGCCCGATGAACAAGTTTCATGGAGCTTTCGCGCGGGGACGAAATTTCATCAAAATCGCGAAATCAACAATGTCTACTTCTTTAATCTACATCGCAACAACACCGACTTGCGCGCCACCTATCTCGCTTGGTTAGAAAATACCAACTTCGATTTCCGCCTGCATTTTTTACGTAATTGTAGCCGCTTGGTGCGCTCTGAATTGGTGGCAGGCAAAAAACTGCCCTTAAGCGATCATCGTTTTGTGCCCACCTTAAGCCTTGGTTTTATTTGGACTAGCCCTGATGAATACGCGGGACTGTTGAAAGATAGCAACGCCAATAAATTCACGCTAGTCATCCGCCCCTCTATCGAATTTTGAACGCCAGCGCCCGCAGAGGCGCATTAAATCAGGGAGAAAGTATGCACACTAAAAACGACTGCATTGCGCAAGCCGATGCGCTGACCCTGGATGGATTATTCCGCGCCCGCGCGAATCGAACACCCGATGCCCTTGCCTATCGTTACTTTGATGATCATCGTTGTGAGTGGCTGACCTTTACCTGGCGTGAGATGCGCGATGAAGTGGCGCGCTGGCAAACGGCCTTGGTGCACGAAGGTCTGCAAACGGGCGACCGCGTTGCCATCATGTTAAAAAATTGTCCGCAGTGGGTGATGTTTGACCAAGCCGCATTGAGTTTAGGCTTGGTCAGCGTGCCGCTGTACACCTCTGATCGCCCCGAAAATGTAGCGCATGTGCTGCAAGATTCTGGCGCAAAACTGATTCTGATTGATAACGCCACGCACTGGCATCCCTTGCGTGAAGCATGCACTGGGGTGACAACCCTGAATCGCATCGTGACACTGCGCACCCCACCCGAAGGCGATAGCGACGAACGCATTCGCGGCGTGGATGAATGGTTAGGTGAGAACACGCAAACCCTACGCCCCGCCCTCACCCATGCCGATATGCTCGCCACCATTGTGTACACCTCGGGTACGACGGGTAAATCTAAAGGGGTGATGTTGAGCCACGGTAATTTGTTAAGCAATGCGACTGCTGCCGTGCAATGTTTCTCGGTCGTACCGCGCGATATATTTCTGTCTTTCTTGCCGCTGTCGCATGCACTGGAACGCACGGGCGGTTATTACGTGCCAATGATTGCGGGTGCAAGCGTGGCCTATGCGCGTTCGGTGCAGCAGCTACAAGAGGATTTAGCGCTCATCCGCCCCACTATTCTCATCACCGTACCGCGCATTTTTGAACGCATCCAAGCAGGCATGCAATCCAAGTTGGACAAAGGTTCAGCCTTGGCGCGACGTCTGTTCGCATTGGCAATTGAAGTCGGTTACAGCCGCTTTGAACATGCGCAAGGACGTGCGGGCTGGCATCCCAAAAACTTGCTGTGGCCCGTACTCAAACCGCTCGTCGCGGACAAATTAAGCGCGCGTCTCGGTGGTCGTTTGCGCCTTGCTTTGGCGGGCGGCGCGGCACTTTCGCCCAACAATGCGCGCACCTTCATTGGCCTCGGCATCAACATTTTGCAAGGCTATGGCTTGAGCGAAACCAGCCCCGTCATTAGCGTCAATCGTCTACACGACAACCTACCCAGCAGCGTGGGCGCGCCCCTCGCCAATGTAGAAGTGCGCCTTGGTGAATTCAACGCGCTTGAAGTGCGCGGCCCGAGCGTGATGTTGGGCTACTGGAATAACGAGATAGCTACACGCGAAATTTTAAGTGCGGAAGGTTGGTTGAATACAGGTGACGTGGTGAGCATTGATGCAAAAAATCACCTCACCATTACGGGACGTATCAAAGAAATTATCGTACTGTCGAACGGCGAGAAGTTACCACCCAATGATATGGAAGCCGCCATTGCAGCGGATCCTCTGTTCGAGCAAGTGATGGTCGTGGGCGAAGGGAAAGCCTATCTCGGCATGCTGGCAGTGGTGAACCGCGAACGCTGGACGGCCGCCATGCAAGCACGCGGACTCCCCGCCGAATGGCCACACAGCCTGCACTTGCCACAAGCGAAAGCGTATGCCTTGCAACGCGTTACACAACAAATTCAATCTTTCCCCGGCTACGCACGCATTCGCCGCATCGCTCTATTAGACGAAGTCTGGAGCGTTGAAAACGGACTGCTCACCCCCACGCTAAAAATGAAACGCGCCAAAGTGCTGGAACGTTATCAAAAAGAATTCGAAGGCATGTACGACGGCTATTGAGTGCTCACGCGGGATGTAAAAAAAACCTGCGTGAATAGCGCTCCGTGGCGGGGTTTGTAGGAAAGCGGGGGGGGGTAAAAAAG
>JABFSI010000086.1 GCA_013140695.1 Sideroxydans sp.
ATTCCAATCTGATTGATTTGGTGGATGAAATTACACGACGCAATCCGCTCAAATTCGACCAGTCTGCGCAGCATCCTTTTTACAGCTACAAAATCAAACGTTTCTTAACCGACATCGCACTAGGCATGATGCCCGCCACGATGTGGACGGGTGAGCTGGATGCGACAGGTGGTTATTTGGTGGTGAAAGAAGACGGCGACATCCTTGCGTATCACATTTACAACCGCAATTTTTTTGAGAACTATTTACTCAATAATACCAAGCTCGATACTGCGAGTAGTAGTCGCCATGAGTTCGGCACAATCTATAGTGAAGCGGGTGAGCAATTCTTCAAGCTCAATCTGCAAATTAGATTCAAGCAATAAGTCGTCTCGCCTTAAGTCACCTCCGATTCGGGGCGGTTATCAGTTAAACGGCTTTATGCGACAATGCGCGCCGCCCATAAGAGCGCGCTGACGCGCCGTGTGTTGGATACGATTCGGAATAGGAAAACCTTTGGATAAACTCAAACAATTGCTTGCGCAAGACATGGCTGCGGTGGACGCGGTGATTCGCACGCGCCTGCATTCGGAAGTGGTGCTGGTAAATCAGATTGGTGAATACATCGTGAGTAGTGGCGGCAAGCGTTTGCGCCCTGCCTTGGTGTTGTTGTCGGCGCAGGCGTTTGGCTATCGCGGTGCGCATCAATATGATTTAGCAGCGGTGGTGGAGTTCATTCATACCGCGACTTTGCTGCACGATGATGTGGTGGATGAGTCTGATTTGCGTCGAGGGCGCGAAACAGCGAATGCGTTGTTTGGTAATGCGGCCAGTGTGTTGGTGGGGGACTTCCTGTATTCGCGGGCGTTCCAGATGATGGTGAATGTGGGCGATATGCGTGTGATGCAAACCTTGGCCGATGCAACCAATGTGATTGCCGAAGGTGAGGTGTTGCAGCTGCTTAACTGTCACGATGCAGATGTCGAGGTGGCGAATTACATGCGCGTCATTCATTGCAAGACGGCTAAATTATTTGAGGCCGCGATGCGCATCGGCGCGCTACTTGGCAAGGCATCGGCGACGGATGAGGCGGCGGCGGCGCAGTACGGTATGCATTTGGGTACTGCCTTTCAATTGATTGACGATGTCTTGGATTATTCGGCGGATGAAGCGCAAACAGGTAAGCACCTGGGCGATGATCTGGCGGAAGGTAAGCCCACCTTGCCGTTGATTTATGCGATGCAACACGGCACGCCACAGCAGGCGGCGATGGTGCGTGAGGCAATCGAGCAAGGCGATGTGTCGAAGTTTTCTGCGGTGCTCGCCATCATTAAAGAAACGGGCGCATTGGATTACACGCGTCAGCAAGCATTGCGCGAAGCAGAAGCAGCGTGTGCCACCTTGGTACACTTGCCAGCTTCAAACCACAAGCAGTGTCTGCTTGACTTGGCGCATTTTGCGGCGACGCGGCAGTATTGATTTTTAACTGACGCATAGGGAGTAAATGCATGAGCCGCTTACTTTTTTTGGTTGCCGTTGTGGGGCTGGTGTATTGGTTGCTGAAGCGCTTTCGCAATTCAGCTACGCCAGTCGACAAGCCTGTCGCCAGTGAAGATATGGTGAGTTGCGCGCAGTGCGGAGTGCATCAGCCCAAAAGCGAAAGCGTGTCGGCTGCTGGGAAGTTTTTTTGTTGCGATGAGCATCGTCGCCAATACGAATCAAAATAACGTCCATGCGGGATAGTTTGTCCCATACGGGCGCATTTCCTGCCCTCTCTCCCTTCCCGTCACCGCTGCCGGAAAGTCCGTGGCGATTCCTGACTTACTTCAATTATTACCGCCTAATTTTGGGCGCGTTACTCTTGGCGCTAACCTTCTTTTTTGGTGAGGTGATTGCGGAGGGCGCACGCCAATACAGGCTGTTTGCCAGTACGAGCCTGCTGTATTTTGTGTTGGTGGGGGTGTCGGTTGTATTGGTGCAATCGCAGCAGCGGCGCCTGGGCCTGTCTTTGCAACTCGCTTTTCAAATGAGTACGGATATTTTGCTGGTGGCATTGCTCACTTATTTGGGCGGCAATGCGCAAAATAATTTTGGTATGTTGCTGTTGGTTTCATTGGCCTTTGGGGCGATGGTGAGTCGCGGGCGTATTACTTGGTTTTATGCGGCGCTGGCCAGCATTGTGATGTTGTTGGAGCATGGGCTGGCGGTACTTATACGCGATGCGTCGGTAGCGAGCTTCTTTCAGGTGGGGATGTTGAGCGCTTCTTATTTTGCGATTAGTGCGCTGTCGCAAACGCTTACCCGCTATGCCAAAGCCAATGAAAAGCTAGCCATGTTGCGTGGCGTAGATTTGTCGAATATGGCTGAAGCCAATCGGTTGATGATTCAAGATATGCCGGATGGCGTATTAGTGGTAGATGAACGTGGTGGCGTGCGGCAATTTAATCCAGGTGCGGAACGCTTGCTGGGCTATACGTTCCCCGTGGGTGGGCTAGTCAGTCTGGCGCAATGTTCGCCCTTGATTGAAGCGCTGTTTGCAGGGTGGAGACAAAACAAGGCGCTCGGTAATGAAGTGTTGCGCTTGCCCTTTACGCAGCTCATGGTGCGCGTGCGCTTTTTGCCGATTGAACGGGATGGATTTTGGGGAGCCATTGTGGTGCTGGAAGATATGCAACGTACGCAAGAGCAAGCGCAGCAAGTGAAGTTGGCGGCGCTGGGTCGGCTTACGGCGAATATCGCGCATGAGGTGAGGAATCCACTCTCTTCTATTAGTTATGCCACTGAATTGCTGCGCGAAGGTAACCCTGATGCGGCGCAGGAGCGCTTGCTGAAAATTATTTTGGATAACACATCGCGCCTGAATCGCATTGTGCAAGACGTTATGCAAGTGAATCGACGCGACCGCGTGCAGGCTGAAATGATAGATCTCTATGTGCGCTTGCCATTGTTTATTGATGAACTATGCCTGGCTGAAAAAATATCGCGCGAGGTATTTGTGTTAAATGTGCCCGCGCATTGTCAGGCGCGCTTTGATCGCGGACACTTTGAGCAAGTGTTATGGAATTTATGTCGCAATGCCTTGCGCTATAGTCAGCGTCAAGTGGCGAGCGTTACCTTATCGGCATTTCAGGTTGATGACGGTAGGGTGTGTTTAGAGGTGCAGGATGACGGCGCAGGGGTGCGTGCTGACGCATTACAGAAATTGTTTGAACCCTTCAGTACCACCGATGCTAGCGGCACAGGATTGGGACTCTATATTGCGCGTGAGTTATGTGAGGCCAATGGCGCGCGCATCGAATATCGGCATATAGATATGGGCGGGGCTTGTTTCCGTATCAGCTTCGCATTGCATCAATAGTTTCGCCGCAATCAATCAAAAAGGAAAATTAAAGTGAGTGCTACACCGCGCGTATTGGTTGTGGATGATGAGCCTGACATTTTGACGCTGTTGGAGGTGGCCTTGGGGCGCATGGGGCTAGAAGTGGAGCGCGCGCTTGGCGTTCAAGACGCGCTGAAATTATTGGGCGAGAAAAAATTTAATTTATGCCTTACCGATATGCGCATGGCAGATGGCGACGGATTGATGGTGTTGCGCCATATTGTAGAGCGTGAATTAGATACGCCGGTGGCGGTGTTCACTGCGCATGGCAATTTGGACAATGCGGTGGCGGCGCTTAAAGCGGGCGCATTTGATTATTTATCCAAACCTGTGTCGTTAGATCAGTTGCGCGCACTGGTGACGGAGGCATTGCGTTTGCCATCGGCGCGTTTGTCGACATCCAGCGCGGGGGCAACGCTGCTGGGCAAGTCGTCCGCGATGCAAGAAGTGCGCGAGTTGATAAAACGTGTCGCACGCAGTCACGCGCCGGTGCACATCAGCGGCGAATCAGGCAGCGGTAAAGAATTGGCGGCGCGCATGTTGGTCGCGCAAAGCGCGCGTCGAGAGCAAGTTTTTGTACCCGTCAACTGCGGCGCGATCCCTGAAAACCTAATGGAGAGCGAGTTTTTTGGTTATCGGAAGGGGGCTTTTACGGGTGCGGATAAAGATAAAGCGGGATTTTTTCAAGCCGCCCATCAAGGGACTCTATTGCTAGATGAGGTGGCTGATTTGCCGCTGGCTATGCAGGTGAAGTTATTGCGCGCGATTCAAGAGAAGAAAGTGCGCCGCGTGGGGGCGACCGAAGAAGAAGCGGTAGATGTGCGCATCATTAGCTCAACGCATCGCGATTTAGCTAAATGCGTGCAAGAAGGAAAGTTTCGCCAAGATTTGTATTACCGCCTGAATGTGATTGCCATTCACTTGCCCGCGCTGCGCGAAATGCGTGAAGACATCCCGACCATTGCGCAACATGTATTGGAGCGCTTACGAGGAACGGGCAAGGCATATTTTAGTCAGGCATCTTTGCAGGCATTGGCGACGTATGAGTTTCCGGGGAATGTGCGCGAATTAGAAAATGTGATTGAACGTGCTCTGGCGCTATGCGTGGATGATGTCATTCAGCCAGCGGATTTACAGCTAGCGCCCGTATCAATGGAGATGGAAACAGGTAAAGGTGCGGCGGGAGGTAGGTACCCGCTCACAGATTATCTTGATCGCATCGAGCGCGAGGTCATTGTTGAAGCATTAGGCAAAACGCACTTCAATCGCACGGCCGCGGCCAAGATACTGGGCGTCACCTTCCGTGCCTTGCGCTATCGCATGGAGCGTTTATCTATCACCGAGCAGGATGAGACAAAATGAAGCCGGATAGCGCAGGCTGGTTTTCGGGGGTGAAGCGCATTGCCTCGCCTAACTACGATGCGCGCCCGCAACGCACTCCAATAGATATGTTGGTCATTCACAATATCAGTCTGCCGCCAGATGAATTTGGCGGGGCAGCCATTGGCCAGTTATTCACCAACACCCTTGATTGCACGACGCATCCTTATTACGAACGACTACAAGGCGTGCGTGTCTCCGCGCACTTTTTGATTCGCCGTGATGGACAGGTGATTCAATGGGTGGCTTGCCAGCAGCGCGCTTGGCATGCGGGTATTTCGGCGTGGCAGGGTCGTACGCGCTGCAATGACTTTGCGATTGGCATTGAGTTGGAGGGGTGTGATACGCAGGCATTTGAAGCGGCGCAATACCGCGCCCTTGCCAGACTAACGCGTGTCTTGAAACGTCACTATCCCATCCGTCATATTGTGGGTCACGCTGACATTGCCCCCGGTCGTAAGACCGACCCCGGCCCTTTTTTTGATTGGCAGCGTTACCTAAATTTACAAAAGTAGCTGTCGTAGCAGGCGTCACCCTTGTTGAATATATATAGACCAAAAAACTGCTTGCATAAATTTGAACAGACACTAGAATCAGCCCCAATTCGTTGTCTCAACCACTATATGTAGTGTTTTTCAGGTTTCGGATGATTTAAGCCAGTAGGCTAATCAGTCCAGTATTTCAAGGGGGAGTTACATGTTGCAAGCGTCTGAAAATGTATTGCCATCTGCTGCTAAAGCGATGTTCACCCAGCAAGAATCCAACTCGGTCGCCTCTGCTGCAAGTTTGCCTCTAGACCAATACAAAACTATTCGTCGTAATGGTTCGGTTGCGCCATTTGAGCCTGCCAAAATTTCCATCGCCTTAACTAAAGCCTTTATCGCGGTGAATGGTGGGCAAGGTGCGGCTTCGGCGCGCGTGCGTGAGATGGTGGAGCAATTAACCTCTGGCGTGGTGAGTGCCTTGGTGCGTCGTCAGCCACATGGCGGCACGTTCCATATTGAAGATATTCAAGATCAAGTTGAGTTGTCTTTGATGCGCTCTGGGGAACATGATGTGGCGCGTTCTTATGTCTTGTATCGTGAAAAGCGTATGCAAGCGCGCTCACAGGCAAAGTCTGAAGTGGAAGTGGCGCAGGTGATTAATGTGAAGGACGGTGATGTGTTGCGTCCTTTGGATGTTAAGGCATTGATGGCGCGTATTGACTCCGCCTGCGCAGGACTGGGGTCTGCGGTGGATGCGAACAAAATTTTCAAGCTGACATTAAAAGATTTGTACGACGGCGTGGCGATTGAAGAGGTGCGCAAGTGCGCAATTTTGTCGGCGCGCACGCAAATTGAACAAGATCCCGCTTATAGCTTTGTTACCGCGCGTTTGCTGTTGAACAATATCTGCTGTGAGATTCTAGAAGATGACGTTGAGCCGGCAGACATGGCGTTGCGTTATGCCGAGCACTTTCCTAAATTCATCAAGCGTGGCATTGAGGCGGAGTTGCTGAATGAAGATATGGGGCAATTCGATTTGGTGCGCTTGGGCAAGGCGCTGGATGCGAGCCGTGACTTGAAATTTAATTACCTTGGTTTGCAAACACTGTATGACCGCTATTTTTTGCATGTGGAAGATAAGCGTATCGAATTGCCACAAGCGTTTTTTATGCGCGTGGCGATGGGTTTGAGCTTGAATGAGATTAATCGCGAAGAACGCGCTATTGAGTTTTATCAATTGCTGTCCAGCTTTGACTTTATGAGTTCTACGCCGACTTTGTTTAATGCAGGCACGCGTCGCTCGCAATTGTCTTCATGCTATCTCACCACCGTGGCGGATGATTTGGATGGCATCTATGAAGCGCTGAAAGAAAACGCGTTGCTCTCTAAATTTGCAGGTGGTTTGGGCAATGACTGGAGCAATGTGCGCGCCTTGGGTAGTCACATCAAGGGTACGAATGGTAAATCGCAAGGCGTTGTGCCGTTCTTGAAGGTGGTGAACGATACCGCTGTGGCAGTCAACCAGGGCGGCAAACGTAAGGGCGCGGTGTGTGCTTATCTGGAAACGTGGCACTTGGATGTGGAAGAATTCTTGGAGTTGCGCAAGAACACGGGTGATGATCGCCGTCGCACACATGATATGAACACCTCTAACTGGATTCCAGATTTGTTTATGAAGCGCGTGATGGAAGGGGCGGAATGGACTTTGTTCTCGCCATCAAATTGCCCTGACTTGCATGATAAATTTGGCGCTGAATTTGAAAAAGCATACGTTGCCTATGAAGCTAAAGCAGAGCGCGGCGAGCTCAAGTTGTTCAAAAAAGTGCCCGCACAAAGCCTGTGGCGCAAGATGTTAACCATGTTGTTTGAAACAGGTCATCCTTGGGTTACCTTCAAAGATCCCTGCAACATCCGCAGTCCACAGCAACATGTGGGCGTGGTGCATAGCTCTAACTTGTGCACTGAAATTACGCTAAACACATCAGACAGCGAAATTGCGGTGTGTAATCTGGGGTCGGTTAATTTGTCGGCGCATTTGTTTCCTAAAGGCCATGAGCAAGCGGGGCAGATTGACCATGCTAAATTACAACGCACCGTAACAACGGCGATGCGCATGCTGGATAACGTGATTGACATCAATTATTACGCGGTGGCTAAAGCGCGCAATGCCAATATGAAGCATCGTCCAGTGGGCTTGGGCATTATGGGCTTTCAAGATTGTCTGCACGATTTGCGCATTCCTTACTCGTCGCCAGAAGCGGTGGAGTTTGCTGACCGTTCGATGGAAGCCGTGTGTTATTACGCGTATTCAGCTTCCTCAGAATTGGCACAAGAGCGTGGTCGTTATGCGAGCTATCGTGGTAGCTTGTGGGACAAGGGCATCTTGCCGCAAGACAGCGTGGAAATGCTGCGCGAGCAACGTGGCGGCTATGTGGAAGTGGATATGTCGTCTGGCATGGATTGGACGGCCTTACGTTCACGTATCCAGCAATACGGGATGCGCAATTCCAATTGCGTAGCGATTGCACCAACAGCGACCATCTCTAACATTATTGGTGTGTCAGCTTGCATCGAACCCACCTACCAAAACATTTTTGTGAAATCGAATTTGTCGGGCGAATTTACAGTCATCAACGAGCATCTTGTTGCAGATTTGAAACAGCTTGGTTTGTGGGATGAGGTAATGATTGCTGACCTCAAATACTTTGATGGTAGTCTTGCAAAAATTGATCGTATTCCTGCCGAATTGCGTAGCTTGTACGCTACGGCATTTGAGGTTGAACCCTCGTGGCTGATTGAAGCGGCATCGCGTCGTCAAAAGTGGATTGACCAAGCACAGTCGCTCAATATCTACATGTCAGGTGTGTCCGGACGCAAGCTGGATGACACGTATAAATTGGCTTGGTTGCGTGGCTTGAAGACCACCTATTACCTGCGCACTTTGGGCGCAACGTCAGCAGAAAAATCTACCTCGCGCGCGGGCTCGTTGAATGCAGTGTCGAACGGCGAAGGAGCGGGGGGGGCATTTGCGGCGCCCGTGGTTGAGGAAACGCAGTTTTGCTCCATCGACAACCCTGAATGCGAAGCCTGCCAATAATGATTGTTCACTGCCTAGGTGGTGAACGCTAGAAACAAAGGAGTTCCATGTTAAATTTTGATGATGAAGTAAGTGCAACAGCACCAGTTGCTGCGCGTATGCCAGCGATAGTTGCGGGCGCTGTGAGTGAGACAGCGGCGCATGGCTATACCATTGCGTCAACCTCAAGCGGACGTATTCGTGTAGAAGATAAGCGCATTATCAATAGCACTGCTGACGTAAATCAGTTGGTGCCGTTTAAGTATAAATGGGCGTGGGAAAAGTATTTGGCAGGCTGTGCTAATCATTGGATGCCACAAGAGGTGAATATGTCGGCGGACATCGCGCTCTGGAAAAATCCGAATGGATTAACCGATGATGAGCGCCGCTTAGTGAAGCGTAATCTAGGTTTCTTTACAACGGCAGATAGCTTGGCCGCGAACAACATTGCGCTGGGTACATATCGCCATATTACTAATCCAGAATGCCGCCAATACTTGCTACGCCAAGCGTTTGAAGAAGCTATTCATACCCACGCCTATCAGTACATTGTGGAAAGTTTGGGCTTGGATGAAGGCGAAGTTTTTAATATGTACCACGAGGTGCAAAGCATTCGGGACAAAGACGAATTTTTGCTGCCCTACATTGATGTGTTGACCAACCCAGACTTTAAGACCGGCACTCCAGAAAACGATCAAAAGCTGTTACGCAGCTTGATTGTGTTTGCTTGCATCATGGAAGGATTATTTTTCTATGTAGGGTTTGTGCAAATTTTGGCACTGGGGCGCCAAAATAAAATGACGGGAGCGGCAGAGCAGTATCAGTACATTCTGCGCGATGAATCTATGCACTTGAATTTTGGTGTGGATGTCATCAATCAAATCAAATTAGAAAATCCACATTTGTGGACGCCGGCTTTCCGTGAAGAAATTCGCGGCCTATTCCAGAAAGGCGTGGAGTTGGAGTATCGCTACGCGGAAGACACCATGCCGCGCGGTGTGTTGGGATTGAATGCAGGCATGTTCAAAGAATATCTACGCTTTATTGCGAATCGTCGCTGCCAGCAAATTGGTGTTGAGATTTTGTATCAAGGTGCAACCAATCCTTTCCCGTGGATGGCTGAAATGATTGACTTAAAGAAAGAGAAAAACTTTTTTGAGACGCGAGTGACCGAATATCAGACGGGTGGTGCACTGTCTTGGGATTGATAAATAACAAAGGCTGCTATTGCAGCCTTTGTTGCAAAGGCTTCATACGCACCGCTTGCGGGGTGTTGAAGGTGTAGTCGTTGTTCGTTGTAGTGTTATTTTTGTTAACTTTCACCACTAAGGAGGTTGAAATGGTAGCAGCAAAGAAAGCTAAACCAGCAGCAAAGAAACCAGCAGCAAAGAAACCAGCAGCAAAGAAGGCTGTTGTGAAAAAGCCAGCAGCTAAAAAAGTAGCAGCAAAGAAGCCCGCTGCTAAAAAAGCTGTAGCGAAAAAACCAGCAGCCAAAAAAGCTGTGGCAGCAAAAAAGCCAGTAGCCAAAAAAGTAGCAGC
>JABFSI010000136.1 GCA_013140695.1 Sideroxydans sp.
AAAAATTCCGCTGGTTTGGTTTAGAAAAAGGTGTTCCCAGAACTGAAATTGACATTACCAGTTTGGGCTACAAATACAACATGAACAATGTGGCTGCCACCATAGGGCAAGTGCAGTTACGCGATATTCACACCCGCATCATCGACAAGCATAAAGCCAACGGTCGCTATTTTGATCAAGCGATTGCAAGCATTCCAGGTTTGTCGGTCGCAACCTTCGACGCACAAGCTGAACCTAGTTATTGGCTCTATACAGTACTTTCAGATCATGCGGATGATATTGAAAAACGCTTGGCTGAAATTGATGTCATGGCATCCAAACTGCATCGCCCTAATCACTTTCATTCGATTTTCAAACCTTATGCAGGTGCAATGCCTAATCTCGCTAAATATTACGAACGCATGATTCATATTCCTTGCGGCTGGTGGGTGAGTGTTGAGGATCGTGAACGCATCGTTGATGCTCTGAAAAAAGGCTAAATCAATACGCGCTATGAGAACAGTCTCATTATTTAATGCGATTAACACACCAGAAATGGAGGCGGCGGCGATAGATGTGATGCGCTCAGGTCGCATTGCGAGCGGAGTGCATATAGCTGCTTTCGAGCGAGGTTTGTCCACGCTACTCAAGCAAGAAAATGTAGTTAGCACCATTGATATGTCCAGTGCTATCCAGCTTGCTTTACACCTAGCAGGGGTGCGTGCAGGTGACGATGTGCTCACCAGTGCATTCGCTTGTATGTCCACGAACTCACCCATTGCAACATTGGGCGCGCGCCCAATCTGGGTAGATATGGCGGCGAATGCTGCATATGTTGATGCGCCTGATTTTGAAGCGGCGATTACACCGAAAACCAAGGCGGCGATTCTCTATCATTTGGCGGGTTACCCCAGTCCTGCCAAAGAAATCGCCGAGATTTGTAGAAGACACAACATCGTTTTGATTGAAGATTGCGACAACGCTTTGCTTGCCGCTCTCGATGGGAAGTTTACTGGCGGGTTTGGGGAGTTCGCAGTGTATTCGTTTTATCCCAATCGACAAATCAATGCCACAGAAGGTGGAGCCTTGGTTTGTAAAGATTCCGCACAGGCTGTGCGCGCTAGAAAGCTCAGACGTTTTGGCATAGATGCCAGCACCTTTCGAGCCAGTAGCGGGGAGATTAACGCAGCCTCACTGATACCTGAAGCGGGCGGCTCGATAGGCTTAAATAATCTGTGTGCAGCCATCGCTTGTGCACAACTCGAAAGCGTTAGCGCACGGATAGAGTCAACACGAAAAAACGCGGCATGGCTGATAGAAAAGCTATCGGCAATCCCAGCCGTTACGCTGCTAAACGAGCTGCCTAATTCGCAATCATCATATTGGGTGTTGCTTATAAAAGTGAAGCATCGAGATGAGGTGTTAGCACAACTAAAAATACAAGGCGTAATGGCATCCAAACTGCATCAACGCAATGATATTTATACCTGCTTCCGCCCCTCATCGCGCGACTTGCCCAATACCACTGAGTTGCAAAATACCGTGATTGCCTTGCCATGTGGATGGTGGCTAACACCGCACGATTTGGAACAAATTATCAACGCCATAGAAGTCGCTCTGCTTGCGACCAAGATGAATTGATGAGTGCATTGAACAAGCACGGCCTAGCCAACTTAGCCATGCTATTTATTAGCAAAGCCGGCGGCGTGTTGGTGGTACTACTGTTCATGCCGATGTTTTATCGCACATTAGGCGCGGCGCAGTTTGGCGTCGTCGCGGTTATTTTGTCGCTACAAGCTCTGCTCGTCATGTTGGATTTGGGGATGTCCACGATGGTCGGGCGCGAGGTGGCGGTACACGGAACAGGCTCACCGAATTCTGCCAAGATGTGGCGCAATGCGGAGGTCATTTTAAGTGTTTTTTATTTAGGGCTGTTACTGCTTGCAGGGCTGTGGGGTGTGCTGAGTTCGCCAGCGAATTTATCAGGATTCTCGACCGCTGCAATTGTTTTGTTGTTTTGGGCAATGGTGTTGCAAAACTTAGGGCAGACGGTTTTGCTGGGGGCTAAATCGTATCTAGCAGCTAGTACCTTGCAACTATTTGGCGCACTGTTTCGTGCGGCGATTACACTCATCGCGCTCCAGAAAATTGCCGCCACCGTTCCCGTTTTTATTGCGGCACAATTGATCACAACTTTGTTACAACTTGCGCTCACCCGTTGGGTATGTGTGCGTACGTTAATGGTTCACCTGCCTGCAGACTTTCATATTAAATTTGACCTAACGGCTTGCAAAGCGCTCTTAAAGCAGGGGAAGCCTTTGTTGATTTTTGGCTTGGCGGGTGCGGCAGTAATGCAGCTAGACAAACCGATTATTGCTGCTTTTATTTCCGCACAAGAAGTGTCTACTTATTTTTTGGCAGTAACTTTTTGTATGACACCTATCGCTGTTTTGGCCGGCCCAGTATCTCAATATTTTCAACCGAAATTACTTGCAGTTGTATCGCAGGGTAACTCGCAAGACGCCCAGCGATTAGTTACCCGATTTGCCTTTGTCTTGTTGTTGGTTACTGTACTTCCATCAGCATCTCTTTGGTTTTATAGAGACTTCTGGGTTTCACTTTGGCTAGGGGATGCCGTAAATGCTCCACAAGTTATTCTGTATATTGCGGTGTTATTACCAGGCGTAGTAATTGGTGCATTGGGCTACATCCCGTTTGCCATGCTTACAGCACAGCAGGATTACCATTTTCAGGCGCGACTATCCGCATCTATGACAGTAATTGCGCTACTCGCGGTTATATATTTAGCAGCTCAACGCAATGTTTATACGATTTGTTGGGTGTATGCGGCATATCACATTATTTCGACGATAGCCTCTTGGCTTAGATCCGTATCGCTCGTTAAAACAAGCGTGTATGCGAAGGACTCTTTATACATATCGGCAAAGCTACTGCTAGCAATGACGGGGGTTGGATATATAGTAAAATTGGCAATTTCTTTGTACGGCGGAGTTCAATATCAAGCAGCTGTTTTTTCGTTGATTATGCTTATCATCGGAGGGGTGGCTGGGCTAATTTTCTTGAAGCGCAATATGCACGAAATTCAAATTTAATTGATTGGGATGAAAAATGTTTAACAACAAAGTGCTCATGATTACAGGCGGGACAGGCTCATTTGGAAATACCGTACTCAATCGTTTCTTACATAGTGATGTTAAAGAAATTATTGTATTTAGCCGCGATGAAAAGAAGCAAGAGGACATGCGCATCGCCTTAAACCATCCCAAGGTTAAATTTTATATAGGCGATACGCGCGATTATCAAAGTATTGCCCAGGCAATGTCTGGGGTGGATTATGTATTTCATGCGGCGGCACTTAAACAAGTGCCTTCTTGTGAGTTTTATCCCATGGAAGCGGTGCGTACTAATGTGCTTGGTACTGAAAATGTATTGAATGCTGCGATTGCAAACAACGTCAAACGTGTAGTGCTGTTAAGTACTGACAAGGCGGTTTATCCCATCAATGCGATGGGTATCTCTAAGGCAATGGCCGAGAAGGTGCTAGTAGCTAAATCGCGTACTGTTCGCGAAAACGGCCCTGTAATGTGCGCCACGCGCTATGGCAATGTGATGGCTTCGCGCGGCTCTGTCATTCCCCTTTTTATTGAGAAAATGAAAGCGGGGTTGTCATTAACGGTTACTGATCCAGCTATGACACGTTTTTTGATGTCGCTAGAAGATTCAGTAGATTTGGTGTTGCACGCCTTTGAGCATGGACAACAAGGCGATATCTTTGTACAAAAAGCCCCGGCTTCGACAATTGAAGATTTAGCGACCGCTCTCAAAGAGTTATTCAAAAGTGATGCGGGGATCAAAATTATCGGCACACGCCACGGCGAAAAACTGTATGAGTCACTGCTGTCGCGTGAAGAAATGGCCAAAGCGGACGATATGGGGCGCTACTATCGAGTTCCAGCGGATAATCGTGATTTGAATTACGACAAATTCATCTTGGAAGGCCAACCAGAAGCCAATGCGTTGGATGACTACACTTCGCATAACACGCAGCGTCTAAATGTTGCTCAAATTAAAGAGCTACTGTTGACCTTGAGCTATGTTCATTCAGAATTGCAGAAATGATCTAATAGTCAGAGTTTATGCCCATACTTTCCGTAATTATTCCTACGCACAATCGGCAGCGTTATGCAATTGATGCTGTTTCGGCGATTTTAGAAAATTTCCCAGATACTGAAGTGATTGTGTCCGATACAAGCGACACGCGAGACATTGAATCCGCGTTGCAGAAATGGATTGAAGGTGGGCGGTTGCTCTATTGTCATTCAAGTGAAAAAACAGATGTCGTTCGAAATTTTGAAAATGGTTTGAGTCTAGCCTCGGGCGATTACCTTATATTTATAGGTGACGATGATTGCCTTGGCCCCCAAGCGGAGCAGATTGCGAGCTGGGCAAAAAAAAATCAGATTGATGCCGTAGGTTGCACTTTGGGTGCTTCATATTGTTGGCCAGACTTTCGATCGAAATATTTCAAAGACGGGTACGCGGCAAAATTGGCAATAGTTTCGTATACAGCAAGTGCTGTAGAGGTTGATGGAGCGGCTGAATTGCGGGCTTGCTTGAAAGATTTGGGGGCGGGTCCTGCTGGAATGCCGCGAGCCTATTTAGGAATGGTATCCCGTCAAGTCGTTCAAAAAATTCAAGCACAATATGGCAGTTTGTTTGGTGGCGTTAGCCCAGATATTTATAGTGCAGCCCTAGTTGCAGTAGAGAGTCGAAGGATTGTGAAACTGGATTTCCCCTTCGTCTTACCTGGCAGTTCTGGGGCAAGCACATCGGGACAAAGTGCCTCTGGTGGGCATAAAGGTAAGTTGCGAGACAATGCACACATAGGCGCATTTCAAAATTTAGTGTGGGATGCCGCAATTCCAGAGTTTTATAGTGTGCAGACTGTTTGGTCGTTTTCTATCATTAAGGCCGTTGAAAAATTATCAGAAAGCAGCTTAAAGCCAAACTATGCGAGGTTGTATGCAAGATGTCTTGTGTACCATAGAGGCTATTTAGCTGAGACGTTACGTTCTATACGCTATATGGCAAATAGTGTTGGCACTTTAAGTATTTGGGGCCATATCTCGATGGAGATAATTAACGAATTTTGGCTTCAAACTCGACGTGTTAGTCATAGAATTATTAGACCTAAAGCAACTGCCAATTCGAGCGTTATTGAAAACTTGCCGAAGGTGAGCGATGCATACCGTGCATTAAATGAATTTGTAGTCGCAGAAGGCAAGCGATTTCCATGGGACGTTAGGTAGTCATGATTGTATATGTGACGGCATTTACGCTCTACTACGCTTGTTTGGTACTTGCGTTTAGGGGGATAGGGGCGCCGAGGATGGCGGTTCTTCTCGCCGGTATGCTCCCGCTTGTTTTGTTGTTTTCAATGCGAGGAATGGTGGGGACTGATACGGCAGTCTATTTGCAAATTATTCAACTCATAAGTGAAGTTGGGACGGCGGTTTCTGGATTTGCACAGACACCATTAATTGGATGGGGAGAATTTACGTTCCTATCGAAATTTTTGCTTCATTTTAATGCGAGCCCTACGCTAATTATTGTCATCATTGGTTTTTTAACGACCATCATTTTGATTTGGGCTGCGCAGAACTCTTTCCAGTCACGATGGATTTTCTTTATCTGCATAGTGCCAATTTTTTATCTGGATATGACAATGAATGGTTTGCGATACGGATTGGCCTTTGCGCTTACAAGTTATGCTATTGCGTTGTCGTACCGAGGAAGGTGGTTGGTTAGTGGGTTCGTACAAGGAGCTGCCGTCTTTATGCACAGCTCTGCGCTAATACTTTTATTTGTTACATGGGTTATGACTGGTAATAAGAAGCAAAGAAAACACTTGTTGTTCACAACCATATTGGTCGGTGCACTATTCACCGTATCTCCATCTCCATCTCCATCTCCATCTCCATCTCCATCGGTATCTCCATCGGTATCTCCATCGGTATCTCCATCGGCAGATGACTACTGGGAAAATAAAGTAACTACCTACTCGAATATTTCAGCGCCTTCCATGCTCTCTGGATTAGCTCCGTTGGTACTTTCACTGGCTACGCTATTTATTTTCTATGGCTTATCGAAACTACCGAAAAATCTTCTAACTCGCTATCAAGTTGTGGGGCTGTTTGTGTTGGTTGGGGCGGCCTTTTTAATGGCTAAATTTAGTTACGCTGGATTGAGGGTGCAATACGCCATACTGTTTGCAATTCTTGTGAATGCACAATTTAAGCCGGAGTTTGAGTTGTTAATGGGTAACCAAAAGTTTCGTCTAGGGTTGTTATTGGTAGGCTTGGCTGGGCTTGTATTTTTCTTGCGAGGAATTGCGGGCTCAGAAGGATTGGCGCCATCCCCATTTTTGCCATATGAAATAAATGAAAATGTCATTTCGTATTTTTCGGCTATTAAACTGGGGGTGCTAAATTGAAGCTGGGAAACATGGCGGCAGTGAGTGTAGTGATACCCTGCTATTGTTGTTCTAAAACCATAAAACGCTCACTTCAATCTATCGAAAACCAAATTTTGAAGCCTGCCGAGGTGATTTTGATAGACGATGCGAGCGGTGATGGCACGCTGGCGGTTTTACAAGCGCTTGAAAATGAATATCCAAATTGGATCAAAGTAATCGCCTTGGAAAAAAATGCAGGTGCGGCAAGTGCGCGAAATGCTGGCTGGGCAATCGCTTCACAGCCATATATTGCGTTTCTTGATGCTGATGATTCTTGGCATGTCGATAAACTTCGCATCCAGTTCGAGTATATGACTGCTAATCAAGATGCTGTTCTATCTGGGCATCAGTGTGTGGTGCTTGAAGACAAACCGCCCCTTCCTAAAATTGAGGAAGATTATGCGGTGACGGAAATCAATGGTCGTAGTTTGTTAATGAGGAATGCCTTCTCTACTCCGACAGTGATGTTGAAACGAGATATTGCCTTTCGGTTCAAATACGGAAAACGTCATGCCGAGGATTTGTTACTTTGGCAGCAAATCGCATTTGCAGGGCTTCGTGTCGTTAGGTTGGAATGCCCATTGGCGTACGTACATAAGCCACTCTTTGGGGTTGGCGGATTAAGTGCGAATTTGTGGAAAATGGAGAAAGGCGAGTTAAGCAACCTTGTTATTCTTTATCGCTCAGGACTCATAGGGGTACTTAGTTATTGTGGAGCCGCTATATTTTCCCTTGCGAAATTTGCAAGGCGGATCGCCATATCAAAATTTAGAGCATTCGATAGAAAGATGCCGGAAAGTGGCAGATTTTGAAGAAATTGAAAATTGTCAGAGTGGTCACGGCTTCTTACGTAGTGCCTTGGCATCTACACAATACCCTCAATAGAATTTCAGATGATTTTGAGGTATGCGTGGTTGGGCAAGGGGTGACTAATAATCAAGCAGCATATCCAAATGTGAAGTTTGTTGATATCGATATCAATCGTAAGACAAGTGTTCTTGCGGATGGGCTTGCATTGTTTCATTTATGTCGATTTTTGCGGAGCTATAAGCCAAACATTATTCATTCTGTCATGCCCAAAGCGGGTCTATTAAGTGCGCTAGCGGGTTTCATATGCAGAGTTCCAATTCGCCTTCATACCTTCACCGGACAAACATGGGTCGCAAAAGCAGGTTATTCACGGCATTTTTATTATTGGATCGATCGGTTGATCAATGCCCTGAATACGGCTTGTTTGACAGATAGTTTTTCTCAATCCACTTTTCTCCAAGAGCACGGCATCACAGATGCGGGGAAGCCATTGTCCGTATTGTCTCAAGGATCATTATCTGGCGTGGATGTATCTAAGTTTGACTTGTCACGCATTAAAAATGAGGTTCAAGATTTAAAAATAAAGCTGGCTATCGATAATCGGCATTTCGTATTTGCCTATATAGCCAGAAAAACACAGGCAAAAGGCGCGCTTGATATGTTGGAAGCCTTTAGCAGGATTGTCCCTGATTTTCCTCATGCGAAGTTACTCTTTGTGGGCCCTGATGAGGATGGAGAGATTGCAAAACTACACACGACAATTCCTGATTTATTTGCCAATGTGATTGATGTTGGTCATGTGACTAATCATGAAGTGTATCTGGCGCTTACCGATGTCTTGTGTCTTCCAAGTTATCGAGAGGGGTTTGGTTCCATCATTATTGATGCCGCTGCTATGGGTGTGCCCGCTATTGGCTCGAGAATATCCGGACTCACGGATTCAATAACAGACCTGCAGACTGGATTATTGATTAGCGCAGGCAGTGTGGATGAACTCACAGTCCTCATGAAAAGGTTTATAAGTGAGCCGGAGTTAAAAGATATGCTTGGCAGGCAAGCTAAAGAAAGAGTAGATAAATTTTTTACTGCCGACAAATTATACGAGGCATTGAAGCAATACTACTTTGAGCAAGCGAAGGGGAATCTTTGCATTCTCCGAAAGCAGGGCGCTGCGAGATGAATATATTGATCTCAGGTGCAAATGGATTTGTCGGACAGACATTGTGGGAGGTGTTACACGAACGTGGTTATGCGGTGTGCGCAACGGTACGTGTGGCAAAAAATAATATTCAAATTCCAGTTGGTGAGATTAACGGGGATACCGATTGGGCGCTTGCTTTGCGGGACGTGGACACTGTAATTCACCTCGCCGCTCGTGTGCATGTGATGCAGGATAAGTCTGTCAACCCACTTGCCGAATTCCGTAGGGTGAATGTGCAAGGCACGGAGAATTTAGCTCGACAGGCCTTTGCGGCAGGCGTTAAACGCTTGGTGTATATCAGCTCCATTAAAGTGAATGGTGAGGAAACCGCAGAAGGAAAAATTTATCAAGAGAGTGATATTCCTTCTTTACAAGACCCTTATGGTGTTTCCAAATGGGAGGCCGAGCAGGCGCTGCATCAAGTGGCGCAGGAAACAGGCCTAGAAGTCGTCATCGTGCGCCCCCCATTGGTGTACGGCGCAGGCGTGAAAGGTAATTTCATCCAGATGCTCAAGGTGCTTTCCAAGCGTTTGCCGCTGCCATTTGCTTCGATAGAGAATCAACGCAGTTTGGTTTATGTGGAAAATTTGGTTGATGCGCTAATCACCTGTGCGACGCATCCAACTGCTGCGGGTCAGACTTATTTGGTTAGCGATGGCGAGGACGTTTCTACACCCGAGCTATTGCGACAACTGGGGGCGGCGATGGGGCGACCCGCTATGTTATTGCCCTTCCCTCCCAAACTATTAATGTGGCTCGCGGCGGCGGTAGGCAAGTCAGATCAGGTGCAACGCATCACGGGCTCGCTACAAATCGACAGTGCTAAAATTCGCCGTGAATTGAACTGGACACCGCCCTATACTTTGCAACAGGGGCTGCAAGCAACGGCGGATTGGTATCGCAAGGCAAATGAGATTAAGCAATCAGCAAATTGAACAGATTAGGCATCTAGCCCACCAAGTGGCTGGGGATGAAGCTCGGGTGCGTGTGTTTGGTTCAAGATTAGACGACACTCAACGAGGCGGCGACCTCGATCTTTTATTGGAATTGTTTGAACCCGTTGCTGCCCCTGCTTTACTGGCAGCGCGGTTTTCAGCTTTGGTGTCACGTCAAATGCAAGGGCGCAAAGTGGATGTGCTGTTGAGTGCGCCCAATTTGCTACGGTTGCCCATCCACGACGTTGCTTTTCAGGAAGGTCAATTGCTATGACATTGGATGCCAAGTTAAAACTTAAGCTGCAATTTTTGATGCGGGTGGTGCGTAAAGAAAGTGAACATTTGGCCTTTACCGATGGGCGTTTATTTGCG
>JABFSI010000043.1 GCA_013140695.1 Sideroxydans sp.
CGGCAATCCTTTTGGTGCGGGTGGGGCCGGTGCTCAAGGTTTCGATTTCGGCGACATTTTCGGCGACATTTTCGGCGGTGGACGCGGTGGTAGAAGCCAGCAACAACGCGGTGCTGACTTACGCTACAACATGGAGATCACGCTAGAAGAAGCAGCACGGGGCGCGGAAAAACAAATTCGCATTCCGGTGATGGAAGAGTGCGGCACGTGTAGCGGTTCAGGTGCAAAACCAGGCACCTCTGCTTCCACATGCCAAACTTGCGCAGGCCACGGCCAAGTGCGTATGCAGCAAGGCTTCTTCTCGGTGCAACAGACCTGCCCTCGTTGCCACGGTAGTGGCAAGCAAATCAGTTCACCTTGCAAAGACTGTAGCGGATCGGGTCGCCAGAAAAAACAGAAGACCTTGGAGATTAAAATCCCAGCGGGTATCGACACAGGAATGCGTCTACGTCATAGCGGTCACGGTGAAGCAGGTAGTCACGGGGCGCCACATGGTGATTTGTATGTGGAAATTCACATCAAGCAACACGCTGTATTCCAACGTGACGGGGATGATTTGCATTGCGAGATGCCAATTAGCTTCAGCACGGCTGCGCTCGGTGGTGAGATCGAAATCCCGACACTGGACGGCAAAGCCAGCATCAAGATTCCCGCCGAAACACAGAGCGGAAAAGTATTTCGTCTGCGCGGCAAAGGTATCAAGGGCATGCGTACCCACCAGCACGGCGACCTGCATTGCCACGTAATCGTAGAAACACCTGCCAGCCTAACTGAGCGTCAAAAAGAACTGCTGCGTGAATTCGAAAGCATCAGCCAAGGTGATGCGGCACGTCATAGTCCACGTGCAAAATCTTGGATGGGTAAGGTAAAGGATTTCTTCGGGCAGTAATTGTTAATGGCCGTCATACCGGCGTAGGCCGGTATCCAGCAAAAAATAATTCCGCGAAGCGAACAAAATCTAAAGCATTTTGAATAACAGCACTGGATACCGGCCTCCGCCGGTATGACGCAATCGGAGGTAGACATGAAAATCCAATCACTTGGCCACGTCGTACTTAAAGTGCGCGACCTAAATATCTCCGCCCAGTTTTATCGTGACATCCTCGGTATGAAAGAGGTCGCTCGCTATCAAGGTGCGATGGCTTTTTTTTCACTCGGTAACAATCACCATGATCTTGGACTCATGCAACTCGGTACGCATGCACAAAATATCGAATCCAGCGCGGTCGGCTTGTATCACGTGGCTTTCAAAATTGGCGACACGCTGGATGAGTTGCGCGCGTGCAAAGCGCATCTGGAAGCCAACGGCGTCAGCATCTTCGGCATGAGCGACCACGGTGTCAGTCAATCGTTGTACATCCAAGACCCCGATGGTATCGAAATTGAGCTCTACGTGGATGCAGACCCCGCTATTTGGAAAGATAATCCGGGCGCGGTGATGACCACCAAACGACTGCATCTCTAAACAACTTAAAAGCAGATTTCATTTATGATTCTGCGCATCACATCCACTCACAAGGAGTCTCACCATGGGTAGCGGTCTCATCCTTCTCGGCATCTGCGTCGTCTCTCTCATCTACGGCATCAGCCTCTACAACAATCTCGTCAGCCTCAAACATGCGGTGAGCAAAGCATGGGCAAACATTGACGTATTGCTCAAACAACGCCACGACGAGTTGCCGAAATTGGTCGAGGTGTGCAAGCAGTACAAACAATTTGAACAAGAAACTTTGCAGCGCGTCATCGCCGCCCGTTCGCAAGTGCAAGCCGCGCGTGAAGGGCAAGACATCGGCGCGCTAGGTAAAGCAGAAGGGGCGATGCGCGCCAGCTTGGGCGGATTATTCGCCGTGGCGGAAGCCTATCCGGAACTCAAATCCAACGAGCACTTCATGCAGTTACAAACACGCATCACGGGATTGGAAAATGGCATCGCCGATAGACGAGAGTTGTATAACGATTCGGTGAATATCTACAACGTGGGCATCGAGCAATTCCCTGCCGTGCTGATTGCCAACATGTTCGCGTATGCAGATAAACCCCTGCTAGAATTCGCCACCGCAGAAAAAGCGGATGTGGATATTAAGTCTTTGTTCAGCTAGAACTTGTTCGATTAGGAACTTAATTAAGCCGCACCACTCTGATAACCGCCCTTTTTACCGAGGGCACTTTGTTGCAAACTTTCGTCACTTTGTATAAAGGAAACACACCATGAAGAAACTGCTCGTATTGGCCGCCGCGCTGGGTATCGCTCAACCTGCAATGGCAGCGAACGTTGACCTCAATCAGATTCTTGGCGCCGCCGCACAAGCCAACTTCCGCAATCTATCTGAAGACCTTGGCTCTGCCTTGAGCTACAAAGGTATTTCCCCCGCCGAATCCATGGGCATCACCGGCTTCGATGTGGGTGTTGAAGTGACAGGCACTAAATTAGCCAAGAGCGCACCGCTGTGGAAAAATTTGACTGGCACCGACATCAGCACCCTGCCCGTACCTAAGCTGCACGTGACTAAAGGCCTGCCACTGGACATCGACATCGGCGCCGTCGTTGCCGCAATTCCTGGCACAGGCATTAGCTTGATTGGTGGCGAATTGAAATACGCTGTATTGCCAGGCAGCATGGCGATGCCTGCTGTCGCTATCCGTGGCTCGCTGACCAAACTGTCTGGCGTCAAGCAACTGTCGTTGGACACCAAAGGTCTGGACGTTTCCATCTCCAAAGGGTTCGCCATGTTCACACCGTATGCCGGTATCGGCCAAGTGTGGACGACCAGCACACCCGATGCAGCGCTGGGTTTGAAAGCTGAATCCTTCACACAAGTGAAAACTTTTGTCGGCGGCAAT
>JABFSI010000034.1 GCA_013140695.1 Sideroxydans sp.
CACGCTCTATTTCACTCTCGCCCTCAAGCCTAGTAGCTTCAACGCTTTCCTGTTTTTAGCCGCTTGGCTGAACACGCCGTATGTGGCGATGGGGGTGGCACTATTCTTTGTGCAAAAGTCTGAACTCGCCTCGCCTTATTGGGGGGCGCTGGCCATGCTTATTTCTGTATGTGGAATTCTTTTTCTGTTGGATGCAATCTACTGGCATCCCGATGCGCAAGGTGCGATTGCAGTGATGATGGCACCTATTCTGCAAGGAGTTGTCGGCGCGATTCTGGCGCCCGTTGTTTTATGGTTGATACCTGATGCGCGCCGCTAAACCCTTGCGGTTGCTTACGCTAGTGTGGGTGATCCTTGGCGGAGCATTGCTGGGCGCGTTAAGTTGGCTATTGCCGTGGTTTATCTCGGGTCACTTTGAACCTTACGATTCGGGACTCGGCATGTTACTCAACCAACTGTTGCTTGCCCTCCCTGCATTGGCCATCGTTTGGTTTTTTTGCATGCGCATTGGCCTGCTCTTTTTGATGTGTGCATATCTGGGATTAAACCTAGCGATTTATGTGCTGGGAGACTCTGAAGCGAGAGCGTGGATTGGTCTGGGCGCAGTGGTTAGCCTAATTTTATTTATCGTTCCCGTTCTACTTGCTTTGATTCTTGCCTGGTTGCGCTCTAACTGGCTCGGCAGAATTGTCAGAAAACGATTCGACTGACTCGCGTTAAAATCGCTACATCGATAATCAATCTCTATTTTGCTCGTAGCGCAACCATGCCCCTATCCAACTACCTCAACACCTCACCCACCCTAGGAGACCGCGTCTATCTGCACCCTTCCTGCCAAGTCATCGGCGATGTGAAGTTGGGTGATGACAGTTCCGTCTGGTGCAACGCGGTGTTGCGCGGTGATGTGAACCGCATCGAGGTCGGGCGCGGCTCTAACATCCAAGACTTGACGATGTGCCATGTCTCACACAAGACGGCGGACAAGCCGGATGGCTCGCCGCTCATCATCGGCGACTATGTGACGGTGGGGCATTCGGTGATCTTGCATGGGTGTCGCATCGGTAATGACTGTCTCATCGGCATGGGCTCGATCATCATGGACGATGTGGTGATCCCTGACCGTGTAATGGTGGGTGCGGGCAGCCTCATCTCGCCGGGTAAGACGTTGGAGAGTGGGATGTTGTACATGGGGCGGCCCGCCAAGTTGGTGCGGGCGCTAACGGAAGATGAGATGAAATACCTGCGCTACTCGGCCGAGCATTACATCCGCAACAAAGACAATTATCTGAAAGGTTCACCCGCATGAAACAACCTACTCTTGATGACATTGACCGCGCTCAAGTGAACATGGAGACCGCGCAGATTGGTTGGCGCGAGCTGCAACCTTATTTCGCGCGCGGTGCGACAGTCGTAGTGGAGGAAACACTTGATTTGGTAGATGTTGCGTTCCAAATATCTAAGGACAACAAGGCGCAGGTGGCGCAGTGGTTGGAGTCGGGTCAGATTGGAAAGGTCACCGATGCGCAGGCTTTGGCATGGTATGAGACCGACGCTTTATTATGGGCTGTGGTGGCACGTCCCTATGTATTGGTTCAACAGCGAAAGTAGTTTGTGATGCCTTTACGTTCACAAAATTGGACGTACCCAGCTCGCAAAGCGGCGTGTTTGGTTATATGGCTTGTTGCGGTGGCTGTCAGCAGCAATTTATATGCAGAAGAGCAGACAACAGAAACACCGGCTTCAACGCCCGAATCTGAGTTACTTCCAAATAATCCATTAAAACCCAACCCCCTCCAACTCCCCCTTGTCAGGGAGAAAGCCGAACCTGCTGCTCCTCTAACACAGGGGGAGTTGGAGGGGGTTGAGCCTAATGGACAATCTGAATTAATTCCCCTCCCCATTCTCAATGCGATAGATACGCCACGCGACTACTTGTCTAACGAGCTCATCTCACTGGTCGGCAACATTGATAGGTTTTTTGGCGATGACCGCAATTTCCAAGAAAATAACAACAGCGTATTTCAGTTCGATCTGTCGCGCATGGCGGGATACAGTGGCGATAGCCAATACGTACTATCCGGCAGGGCTAAATTACATCTGCCTAATACCGAGCAGCGGCTACACCTCACGTTTGAAAGCAATCCCGATCAAAATCCGGCGGCCGATCCTTCTAAAACAAGCAAGCAACCCAACCCTGCGAATTCTCTTATTCCTAAAAATCTGGTCGACACTATCGCTGCCGCATTGAGATTCGAAGGCGTATCTAGCGAACACGTTCATTTCAGCACGGATGCGGGTCTGCAATTTCAAGGATTAAACACGACGCCCTTCACCCGGGCACGCGGCAGCATTGAAGATTCATTTGATTTGTGGCGTGTAAAAGCAACTGAAACGCTGTTCTGGTTTAACACCATTGGCGCGGGAGAAAGTACGCAACTCGATGTAGAGCGATTCATCAGCGACCCGCTGCTGTTCCGCGCAACGAGCAACGCCACTTGGATGCACGATTCTCAACATCTCGATTTACGTCAAAATCTGTCGCTCTACCAAGCTTGGAGTGACCGAACAGGTCTACTGTATCAAGCCAGCGCAATCGGCATCGGCCGCCCACAAATTCATGTGACTGATTATGTGTTGCTGTTTTCTTATCGGCATCGCCTGCATCGTGATTGGCTATTTTTGGAGCTGACACCGCAAGTGCATTTCCCCATCGACAAACATTTCCACTCCAGTCCCGCCTTCTTGCTGCG
>JABFSI010000104.1 GCA_013140695.1 Sideroxydans sp.
ATGTTGAGCGGACTGTTGCTGATTTACTGGATTAAATAATGAATTGGTTGTTACCTGAATATATTCAAGACATGCTGCCCGATGAGGCGTGGCGAATTGAAAAGATGCGTCGCGACGTGCTGGAATTGTTGCGCGTGTCTGGTTATCAATTAGTTGTGCCCCCGTTGCTTGAGTATGCCGAATCACTGCTTATCAATGACAGCGCAGATATGGATTTGCGCACTTTCAAGTTGGTTGATCAATTGAGTGGCAGAACATTGGCGTTGCGTGCGGACACGACACCTCAAGTGGCGCGCATTGATGCACACCTGCTGAACCGTCAAGGCGTGGCGCGTTTGTGTTACGCGGGGAGCGTGGTGCATACCCAGCCGTCAGGTGTGATGCGTACGCGAGAACCTTTTCAAATTGGCGCAGAGTTGTATGGTCATGCAGGCATCGAAAGTGATTTGGAAGTACAGCAGTTGATGTTGCAAGCATTAGCTTTGTTGGGTGTAAAACAAGTGCATCTTGATTTGGGACACGTTGGTGTATTTTCTGCGCTGATGCATATTGCACAGATTAGTGAAGACTTGGAAAAGACTTTGTTCAGTGCTTTACAACACAAGGATGTTCCCACCTTAAATGCCTTGGTGACAGGGTTGCCAGTAGAAGTTCGTGCGCCCATTCTTGCTTTGCCACAATTATCGGGCGGTGTCGAAGTTATCGCCCGCGCGCGTGAAGTTTTGCCAAAGACACAGGAAATTATGGCGGCGTTGGATGAGCTGGAGCAAGCGGCTAAACAGTTGAAGCCATTGGCGGCAGATATAGGGATTGATTTAGCTGAATTACGCGGCTACCACTACCACAGCGGTATGGTATTTGCGGCGTATCACGCAGGCAGCCATGATGCGATTGCTTTGGGCGGTCGCTATGATGATGTGGGCAAGAGTTTCGGTCGTGCCCGTCCTGCTACAGGATTTAGCATGGACTTGCGTCAGTTGCATGGCTTGTTGGCTAAACAAACGCAACCCAAATCCATTCGCGCGCCGTACTTGCACGACCCGGCACTCGCGCAAGTGATTGCGACATTGCGTGCTCAAGGTGAAGCGGTAGTGGTGGATTTATTAGGGCAAGCCGAGCATAAAAATGAATTGAACTGCAATCGCGATTTAGTTTTGCGTGATGGCAAATGGATTGTGCTGCATACGAATAATTAACACTGAAATTGGAAACTAACATGTCTAAAAATGTGGTCGTAATTGGTACGCAATGGGGGGATGAAGGCAAAGGCAAAGTGGTCGATTGGTTGACTGACAATGCTCAAGGTGTAGTGCGTTTTCAAGGTGGACACAATGCGGGACACACCCTAGTGATTGGCGGCGAAAAAACGGTTTTACATCTCATTCCATCGGGTATTTTGCGTGAAAATGTGATGTGCTACATTGGCAACGGCGTGGTGGTTTCACCTGCAGCACTGCTTAAAGAAATGGACAAGTTGGCTGAAGCAGGTGTGAAAGTTTATGAACGTCTGCGCATCTCTGAAGCATGTCCCATCATTTTGCCGTATCACGAAGCGATTGATAAAGCGCGCGAGATTGCCAAAGGCGCAGCTAAAATTGGCACCACAGGGCGCGGTATTGGTCCTGCTTATGAAGACAAAGTGGCGCGTCGTGCGATTCGCTTACAAGATTTATTCCATCGCAAACGTTTCGCCGCCAAGTTGGGCGAAGTGTTGGACTACCATAATTTTGTGTTGAAAAATTACTTCAACGCGCCCATCGTGGATTTCCAAAAAACATTAGATGACACGCTGGCACTGGCAGAGCGGATCAAACCCCTGGTATTGGATGTTCCTCGTGCACTGTACGAAGCCAATAAAGCAGGCCAAAACCTTTTATTTGAAGGCGCGCAAGGCACACTGCTGGACATTGATCACGGCACCTATCCTTTCGTGACCTCAAGTAATTGCATCTCGGGTGCAGCGTGTGCAGGAGCGGGTGTGGGGCCGCAGATGTTGCATTATGTGCTGGGCATCACCAAGGCTTACACCACGCGCGTTGGCTCCGGCCCTTTCCCTACCGAACTGTATGACGCAGAAACTAAGCAAGATCCTATCGGCAAAATGTTGGCCGAAAAGGGACACGAGTTTGGTTCAACTACAGGGCGTGCGCGTCGTTGTGGTTGGTTTGATGCGGCAGCGCTCAAGCGCTCCATTCAAATTAACGGCGTGTCTGGTTTGTGCGTCACCAAGTTGGATGTGATGGATGGTATGGAAATGGTGCGCATCGGCGTGGGTTACAACATTGATGGGCAGTTCAGCGACATTCTTCCCGTGGGTGCAGAGTCATTAGTGGGATGCGAACCCGTGTATGAAGATATGCCTGGTTGGAGTGGCACAACGGTGGGCGTAAAAGAGTTTGATAAATTACCGATTGAAGCGCAGAACTATTTGAAACGTATTGCTGAAATTTGTGAAGTCCCTGTAGATATGGTCTCTACAGGGCCGGATCGTGACGAAACTATCGTGTTGCGTCACCCGTTCAAAGTTTGATGAGACAGCAAGTCATTCCAAGCACGCATCTCAATTTAGATGCGTGTTTTTGTTTGGTAAATGAAAAGCAGGGCGTGGATTCACGCTTCCAGGACACAAAAAGAAAATGGCCCGCTTGCGCGAGCCATCAAAGATTTGGTGCCCAGAAGAGGACTCGAACCTCCACACCTTGCGGCACACGGACCTGAACCGTGCGCGTCTACCAATTCCGCCATCTGGGCTTTCTTAAGGGTGCGCACTTTAATTGCTATAGGATTTTGTGTCAATGACGAAAAAGAAAAAAACCATCCGCGAACTCGACCCCTTTTTGGAACGTGAACGCGAACAATACGAACACCCTCTCCCTAGCCGCGAATATATTTTGCAAGTGCTGGCGGAGAGAGGAGTGCCCGTTGAACAAGAAGATTTATGTGCGTATTTGCACATCGAATTAGACGAAGAAGAGTTGTTCATTCGTCGTTTGCGTGCGATGGAGCGTGACGGTCAGATCATGCGCAATCGCAAGCGAGCCATCTGTGTCATGGATAAGTTAGATCTCATCAAGGGTAAGGTGCAAGGTCATCCTGATGGCTTCGGTTTTCTGATCCCAGAAGATGGCAGTGCCGATTTGGTGTTGAGTGCAAAAGAAATGCACAAAGCCTTGCACGGTGACACGGTGATGGCGCGCGTGGCAGGCGAAGATAAACGTGGACGTCGTGAAGCTAGCATTGTTGAAGTGTTGGCGCATGGCAACACGCGAGTGGTGGGGCGTATCTACGAAGAGCATGGCATTAAATTTGTGGTCGCAGAAAATCGCCGTATTAGCCAAGATATTTTGGTGGCGGCGGGTGAACATGGCACGGCACAAGTAGGACAGGTGGTGATTTTGGAAATCATGCAACAGCCTTCCAAACATGCGCAACCTATCGGACGCATTGTCGAAGTGTTGGGAAACTATGCCGACCCAGGTATGGAAATCGAGATTGCTTTACGCAAGCACGATTTGCCGAATGAGTTTTCGCATGACGTTAAACATCAGGCTGAATCTTTTTCACCAGAAGTGAAAGCGGCCGACTATGCGGGGCGCGAAAGCGTAGTTCAGTTACCCTTGGTGACAATTGATGGTGAAACTGCACGTGACTTTGACGATGCGGTGTATTGCGAACCGAATGCGCACGGCTTCCGTTTGGTAGTGGCGATTGCCGACGTGAGCGCCTATGTAAAGTCGGGCGATGCGTTGGACAAAGAAGCGATTAATCGCGGTAACTCGGTGTATTTTCCACGTCGCGTGATTCCCATGTTGCCGGAAGAATTATCGAATGGATTGTGTTCGCTCAATCCGCATGTTGAACGCCTGTGCATGGTATGTGACATGCAGATTAGTGCGCAGGGCGAGATTCAAAAACATCGCTTCTATCCTTCGGTGATGCACTCGCAGGCACGTCTGACTTACACCAAGGTCGCCGACATGATCGCAAATCCTCAAGGTGAGAATGCGCGTGAATATGCGGCGGTGTTGCCTCACATCAACAATCTGTACAAGTTGTTCCAAGTCTTGCTGCAAGCGCGGGCTAAACGCGGTGCGATTGATTTTGAGACTGTTGAAACGCAGATGATTTTCAATGAGAACGGCAAGATTGAAAAGATCGTTCCCGTTGTTCGTAACGATGCGCACAAACTAATTGAAGAATGCATGTTGGCGGCTAACGTGTGCGCGGCAGACTTTCTGAAGTCGCACGAACACGCTGTGCTGTACCGCATTCATGAGGGGCCAACACCTGAAAAATTAGAAACTGTGCGTGAGTTCTTCAAAGAGTTCGGGATGCAGCTGGGAGGTGGTGATGATCCGCAAGCATCCGATTACTCCAAGCTGCTCAAAGAAATTAAAGGTCGTCCCGATGCGGGGTTGTTGCAAACCGTGATGTTGCGTTCGCTGCGTCAGGCAGTGTATTCACCAGACAATGCCGGTCACTTCGGTTTGGGTTACGAAGCTTATGCACATTTCACTTCACCGATTCGTCGCTATCCAGACTTACTGGTGCATCGTGCTATTAAAGCCGTGCTAGAAGGTAAGCAATACAAGCCTCAATTGAAGTGGGCGGAGATGGGTGTCCATTGCTCGATGACCGAGCGCCGTGCGGATGATGCGACGCGTGATGTTGAGGCGTGGCTCAAATGCTTCTATATGCGCGATCATTTAGGTAGTGAATTTGAAGGCACGATTTCATCGGTTACCGGTTTTGGATTGTTTATTTCGCTCGATGATTTATATGTTGAGGGATTGGTGCATGTGTCAGAACTTGGCTCTGATTATTTCCACTTCGATGCAACGAAGCACCAGATGCTGGGTGAGCGCACAGGCAAGCGTTATCGCCTAGGCGACCGCGTCAAAGTGAAAGTGGTGCGCGTAGATATGGAAAGCACGAAGATTGATTTCACCCTAGTTAGCGTAGAAAACGCAGGAACGCCTACGTTGAACGTGGGAGCTTGGGGTGCCACTGCCCCTAAAAAAGTCAAAGTAGAAAAATCAGAATCAAAGAACAAAAAGGCAGGAAAACGTCATGGCTGAGTCTCGTATTATTCACGGTTTTCATGCCGTCACCGCTCGCATTCGTCAAAACTCTGACAGTGTGATGGAGGTGTTTGTTGATCCTTCACGTAAAGATCCGCGTGCACGAGACCTATTGAAATTAGCCGAAAGCAATGGCGTGCGCATTATCAGTGTGGATGGGAAGCGTTTGGATGGCATGGCGGGTAGTCCCCGCCACCAAGGTGTTGCGGCACGTGTGGACGCATCGCAGAAGGTGCAACATTTGGATGACGTGCTAGATACATTGACTGAACCGGCACTAATTTTGGTGCTGGATGGTGTGCAAGATCCGCATAATTTGGGCGCTTGTTTGCGCAGTGCAGATGCATTTGGGGTGCACGCTGTGATTGCGCCTAAAGACCGTGCCGTTGGCATTAATGCCACGGTAGAGAAAGTGGCCTGCGGTGCAGCGCAGACTGTACCTTATATTACTGTCACTAATCTGGCGCGCACGCTGCGTGAGTTGAAAGAACGCGACATCTGGGTCATCGGCATGGATGGAGAGGCGGAGACGGAGTTGCATCAAGTGAAACACAAAGGCGCAGTGGCCTTGGTGTTAGGTGCGGAAGGCGAAGGCTTACGTCGTTTGACTAAAGATACCTGCGATCAGTTGGTGCGTATTCCCATGCAAGGTAGTGTGGAAAGTTTGAATGTGTCGGTGAGTACCGGCGTGTGTTTGTATGAAGCAAGAAGGCAACATGTAATCAGCTAGTCCATTAGATGGAGGAGTGATGCAGAAATTTAATTTCTCACTTCAGACACGCGAAGGCCAAAAAGTGGGGAGCGTGATTATTGCGGGGCGAGATCAAGCTGAAGCAGAGAAGAAATTGCGTCAGATGTACCGTTATTGCGAGGTAGTGAATTGCAGCATCCAAGCCACAGATAATCGCAAAGTGCCGTTGGAAACGCCTAAACAGCACACATTATTCGATTAGGAATTGACTGCTGGGTAGCGCAATAAATCTTCAATTTTGCGATTTGCACCTTGTAGTTTTTTGAATAGCGCAAGTAGTAAAGCCTTATCCATATAGGCTCGCGCATCAGGTGGGATGTGATCTAAACCCGTTTTCTTAATTTCCGCTGCAACCACTTGATTATCGGCAATGACGGTGGCGGAGCGCTCTAAAGTCTCTGTTGCAAAAAACACACCTTCACCAATGCACTCGCCGCTACGAATAGAGCCAACCATTTTTTCCTTGTAATAAGCGGTGACGCTTCCAAAAAGAATGACAAAGAAAGAATCCATATCTTCTCCTTCAACGGTGAGTTTATCGCCTTTATTGAAGGTAATAATGTCGGCATGGATCGCGATAGAATCTAAACACTCACTCGGAATGGGATCAAAAAAAGAGCATTTTCGTAACTCATTTTCGCGGTCATGTACGGCCTCATCTAAACGCTTGGTAAAATTCGACAGGCTAGCTTGTATTGCATCAAAATCATTCATGGCTGACTCCTAAAACTCTCAATGCGCGCAACTTACCACAGGGAATTGCTGATGTGTAGCTCGGCGTATTTTCATCGTACTCGTGATGATTAGTCTTAATCCTAATTGGGATAAATCTGCATTACAGGTATCCCTAGCGTTTGCGCCATTACATTCCGTGATAGAGCAACTCGATGCTCATCATTTCCCTACGCTACATGACTTCAATAAATTGTTAAATGCGCAGTCAACGCGCATCAAAGTGGCAAGTGGTTTGCCATTACGTTTTGTGGAACAAGTGTATGGACAATTACTATTTGAAGAGCAATACGAGCCGCGCTGTTATTTGAAAGGTGAAGTGCCAACGCGAGCTAATAACTGGCACGACTTATTCAATGCGTTAGTCTGGCTTACTTTCTCACACAGCAAAGCCGCCATCAACGCACGTCATTATCAGGCACTCACGCAGATAGACGGCGCTTCCAAAGTGAGTGGGCGCGGGGCTGTGCGCGATGCCATCACCCTGCTGGATGAATCTGGCGTCATCGTCCCCTATGCAGATGAAACGTTGGCAGACTTGCTGCGTGGATTTCAATGGAAAGAATTATTTTGGAATCAGCGAACGCAGGTTGAATTACACATGGATTTTTATTTGTATGGCCACGGCTTGTACGAAAAATCGCTTAAGCCCTACGTGGGTATGACAGGACAAGGATTGTTACTCAAGGTGGAGCCATCTTTTTTTACCCAACCTTTAGCGCAACGACTCGTTCATCTAGATAAATTACTTGCCAACTATTTGAATGACTTTCAACACTGTACTGACACACAAGAACTGTCGCCTGTTCCTTTGTTGGGTATCCCAGGTTGGACGGAGGACAATAAAGCGTCAACGTATTACGACAACGCCGACTACTTTAGGCGTGGAAGAAGAAATGGAAAGCGCAACATACAAAAATCCTGAATGGTTCACACACTCACCGCACGCATCCTGTCCATCTTCTCGATAACAGCCTGATAGAGATCATGGTCCGAATCCGGGTTGTTGCGGTCTGGATGATGAGCACTACGGAGCTTTCTCAGTTGAGTCATACAGTCTGGCAGATCATGTACCTTGGTCACCCGGTCACCATTTTTGACCATCACACGCTGCAGTTCAGTCTCTGCGTCTTCGCGTGAGTCATATAACTTCTTGCTACCAAGACGCCAACCATCCTGATTTTTGCGCGGGGATTGCATTTCCTTACCGTCAAACCAGATCCATTTCCCAGTATCGGGATCCTGTTCAAAATGAATGACGGTGATGGTATAGGTATATTCGGGCGGCTCGATTTCCTTGGCGAATAGGTTGATGACCTTGCCGACCGTCCCCACCGTTGCAAGGTAATACGCGCCTGCCTCATGTGGACAGAACCCGCTACTATGGGTTGGTTCAGGCTTGCTGACGTTACTTAATGAATTCATTTCAGCCATGCGGCTGAGTGCTTTGCGTTGTGCGTTTGTTACTTGAATTGCTCCATTTGCATCTTTTGCGACTGGGCAGCTGTTATTACGAGCTGCAGATTTTTCAAAATTTTCTCGAAAATAAAAAGGCCACCTCGAAAGATGGCCTTCAATATTCTGGCTCCCCGACCTGGACTCGAACCAGGGACCTGCGGATTAACAGTCCGTCGCTCTACCGACTGAGCTATCAGGGAATTGATGCGGGCGCTATAGTAGCGACAGAAGGGGTTTCGGTCAACCACTGATGTTGAATTTCAGCTATATTTATTGCCCAAGCGTGAATAAATGTCTGGAAATTTTTGAGTAAGCGTAAAGAAAGTAATCTGAATTACAATCACGAGCATGGATAAAAAAACTGTCTTCGTAAAAACACAAGTGGGTGAGACCACAATGGCGAGCATGTCTGGCGATATGCGTCGTGTCATGTTGCTTATTGATGATAAGTCAACGTATGAAGAAGTTTCGAAACGCGCACCTCCTAGTTTGCGTGGCGATTTGCCTGAAATTATGCAGCGTTTATTGGATGGCGAGTTGATTCGGGATCGAAGTAAAGCGATTGTTGCGCCTAAAATTGTTGCGCCAAAAGTTCCCTCCGCAGCTTATATCCCTCCCAAAAATATAGATGAATTTGACTTTACCTCGCTTATTACACCGCCCAGTGCGGCGGTAATGGCTCAAGAGGCTGCTAAAGAACAAGCGAGATTAGAGGCTGAATTAAAACTTAAGCATGAGGCGGAAACGGCTCGGCTTAAAGCAGAGCAAGAGTTTGTTCGATTGAAATTAGAAGAGGAAGCTATCCGTATTAAGGCCGAAGCTGAGGCCAGAGTTAAACAAGAAGCTGAAGCGGCACGCATTAAAGCCGAACAAGAAGCTGCACGCATTAAGGCAGAAGCAGAAGCTAAAGCGAAACAAGAAGCAGAAGCGGCACGCATTAAGGCCGAAGCAGAAGCCAGAGCGAAACAAGAAGAAGCTGTACGCATTAAGGCAGAGCAAGAAGCAGCGCGGATTAAGGCAGAAGCAGAAGCTAAAGCGAAACAAGAAGCAGAAGCGGCACGCATTAAGGCCGAAGCAGAAGCCAGAGCGAAACAAGAAGAAGCTGTACGCATTAAGGCAGAGCAAGAAGCAGCGCGGA
>JABFSI010000068.1 GCA_013140695.1 Sideroxydans sp.
TGTTCAACATGGATGCTTTGAAGGTCGCGATGCTGGTGCGGCCAGCCACGGGGATCTGATGTTGATGCAAGGGCGGACGGTAGGCCGTGGCATTGAGTGCTTTGGCCTCTTCTTTGGCGATGTGGAGCAATTCGAATTTGTTGAGGACGATGCGATCGGACGCGCGCAGGTAACCCATCTCACGCGCCATCTCTGCACTCTTGGCGACTTCTCCCATAGCTATCTGTTGGAAGTAGCGTTTCAAAATAGGGAAGATATCTCCTCCACGCGCTTCGGCGGCTGCACGCTGTGCCATTTCTTTACAGCCACCGCCTGCGGGCAACAATCCCACCCCCACTTCAACGAGGCCGATATAACTTTCAAGTGCGGCGACGATGCGCGTGCAGTGCAATGCGAATTCACATCCACCGCCCAATGCAAGTCCTTCCACCGCTGCGATGGTAGGCACTTGAGAATATTTGAGGCGTTGTGAGACCTGCTGGAACTTGGCGACGACTTGCTCGACCTTCGGCACGTTCCCTGTAGCAGCGTTGAATAGATCGCCCATGCCACCACCGCCTGCAGCGGTATATTTCACGCGACTCACTGCACCTTTGAGTTTGCCGAACAGACCTGACTCTGCTGGCGTCTCTTGCACGCCTTGCATCAACTGCAGCAGATTCGCACCAGCGGAGAACGGCGCTTCGGTCTGCCAGATGATGAGGGCGCTGAAGTTGGCTTCTGCTTCGTCAACCGCGCGCAACACGCCATCCAACACTTCGTTGTTGACGGTGTGCATCTTGCTCTTGAAACTGAGGATGCCGATGTTGTCGCCCATGTGCCATAGGCGCACTTCATCGGTCTCGAACACCGTCTCGCCGTAGGTATGCACCCCGCCTAGCAGCGCATCGGGGTAAAGTTGGCGGCGATAGACGGGGAGAGAAGAGCGCGCTTGATTGCTGTTGCTTGATGGTGCGAACGAACCTTGCGCAGTGTGTACACCAGTACGCCCGGCTTCAGTCACCCATGCAGGCAGTGGCGCATTCGACATGGTCTTACCAGAAGCAATGTCTGCATTGATCCAACCTGCCACTTGTTGCCAACCCGCGGCTTGCCAGATCTCAAATGGGCCGGTGTCCCAACCAAAGCCCCAACGTACAGCCAGATCAAGGTCTCGTGCATTGTTGGCGATGCTACCGAGTTGCACGGCACAGTAATGGAAGGCATCGCGCAGGATGCACCACACGAACTGCGCTTGTGGATTCTCACTCGCGCGTAGTTTGAAAAGTTTGGTCGCCCAGTCACGCTCACGCAGCATGTCTTTCACATCATCATCGGCTTTGCCACTTGAAGGGCGATACGCACCGCTCACCAAGTCCATCACATGAATATCTTTGCCTATCTTCTGATACACGCCGCGCTTGGCTTTTTGCCCCAATGCGCCATCGGCGATGAGTTTGCTCATCCAGTCCGGCGATTTGAAATAACTATGCCAAGCATCGTCGGCAAGATTCTCTTGCATGGTCTTCACAACATGGGCGAACACATCCAGCCCCACCACATCCAAAGTGCGGAAGGTGGCGCTCTTGGGGCGACCAAGATAACGCCCGGTCAATGCATCCACTGTTTCAAAGCCCAATCCCAGACGCTGTGCGTGATGCACGGTCGCCAGCATGGAGAACACACCAATACGGTTGGCAATGAAGTTAGGTGTGTCCTTGGCGCGCACCACGCCTTTCCCAACGGTAGAAACAAGGAAGGTCTCCAACTGATCGAGCAAGCCTGCCTCTGTTCCCGCACAGGGAATGAGTTCAACCAAGTGCATGTAACGCGGAGGATTGAAGAAGTGGATGCCGCAGAAGCGATGGCGCAAATTTTCGGGGAAGGCTTCGGCGAGTTTGTTAATAGAGAGGCCAGAAGTGTTGGTGGCGAAAATGGCGTTCGCATTCACAAACGGTGCGACCTTGCGGTACAGGTCTGACTTCCAATCTATACGCTCGGCGATGGCTTCGATGATGAGGTCACACTCGCGTAACTTTTCCAGATGCTGGTCGTAGTTCGCAGCTTGAATGTAACTGAGCTTGTTGGGACTTGAGATCGGTGCAGGGTCTAGCTTCTTCAGACCATCCAGTGCCTTGTTCACGTTACCGTTCGGATCCCCTTCTTTTGCCGGCAACTCGAACAACAAGGTCTCGACATTGGCATTCACCAAGTGCGCGGCAATCTGCGCACCCATCACACCTGCACCTAGGACGGCGACTTTGCGAATAATGAAATTATTGTTCATCGAAGTTTCCTCAATTTTGCTGGGTATCGCTGCGCTCAACCCAGCTTACGAAAGCGTCATTTCGACGCAGGCCGGAATCCAGTAAAAATATAAATCCCGCAAAGCGGTACAAATTCAAACTGCCTATTCAATAAAACCGCTGGATTCCGGCCTTCGCCGGAATGACGAACCCAAAAAATTACTCTTCATTAGGCAGAGGACGTGGCTTTCTATCCTCACCCACTGCCACGTAGGTCAACGTGGCTTCAGTCACTTTCACACATTCGGGTTTTGCTGGGTTGCGTTGCACGAACACTTCGACATCGACGGTCACCGAGGTGCGACCGACCTTGAGGATCTTGGCATAGAAGCTGACGATGTCGCCCACGAAGATGGGTTGTTTGAACACGAAAGAATTCACCGCCACTGTCGCCACTCGGCCCTTGGCGCGATGTACCGCAGGGATGCTCCCCGCGATGTCCACCTGCCCCATCAACCAACCACCGAAGATATCGCCCGTATAGTTGGCATCCGAAGGCATGGCTGCCACTCGGATGGTGGGTTCGCGATTGGGGAGATGACTAGTGTCTGGCATGGCTCAATGTCCCTTGTACATCGCTTCAATTTCAGCAGCGAATTTTTCGACGACCTTGTTGCGCTTCAAGCTTAATTTTGGCGTGAGCAAGCCGTTATCAATCGTCCAAGGATCGCGCAACAACAACACTCGATTCACTTTTGCGTAACCGGGGAAGGTGCTCATGTTGCGGGCGATGCGACGCAATACTTTGCCCTGCACATTACTATCGGTGAGTGATTCGGGCATGTCAGGCAAGATGCCCATTTTTGCCGCAATCGCCTTCCAAGCATCAGGATTCAACACCACCAAGGCCACCAGATACGGCTTTCCTTCGCCATACAACATCACTTGGTCAATCAGCGGATCAGTCGCAATCGCGGCTTCCATATCCGCTGGTGGGAATTTTTCTCCATTCGCCAGCACGATAATTTCTTTCAGGCGCCCCGTGATGTACAGATGCCCTGTCTCACTAATGCGGCCAATATCACCGGTGTTGAGCCAACCATCGGCATCAATCATGGCATCCGTGGCAGCTTTATTGTTCCAGTAGCCCATCATCACGTTCGGGCCTTTAACCAAAATTGCATTTTGCGCGCCCAACTTCACTTGCACGTTATTCAAGGGCTGCCCGACGCTGTCGGGGAAATTGTTTTCCAGATGATTGCCTGTGGCAATCGGGCTGGTTTCGGTGAGACCGTAACCTTGCACAATCGGCAAGCCCAAGCCCACAAAAGTGCGTGAAATATCGGGTGTTAAGGCCGCCCCACCACTCATCGCCGCGCGCAAACGTCCACCCAGCCTGTCCAATAATTTTTGTGCCACTAATTTTCTCAACAGCGGCCACAACAAGAATGATGGCTTCCAGCCGCCACGCCCTTGCTCATATAAAAAGTGCGCCCAGCCCACGGTGACGGCCAAGTGAAATAATTTTTTGCGTAACGCAGGACCTTCATCCAGCTTGGCGCTGATTGCCCCATAGATACGCTCATAAATACGTGGCACAGAAATGAGCAGCGTGGGCTTGATGGTTTGCAGGTCTTCCGACAGCAAGGGAATGGAACGCGCATAAGCAACCGTTGCGCCCGTCATCACTTGCAAGTAGTAACCGCAGGTGCGTTCAAACGTATGCGACAACGGCAAAAAAGACAGCATCAAATCTTCAGGTCGCACGATAAATGTACCCATCGCGCCGTGCGTATTACTCAACATATTGTTGTGGCTCAACATCACGCCTTTAGGTTTGCCCGTTGTGCCGGAGGTGTAGATGATGCTGGCAAGTTCGCTAATTTCCACCGACACCGGTGCTTGCAATGGCGCACTAACAGGTAGGTATTTTGCTTTCGAGATTAAGCGGGGCTCGTCATGGCTAAACTCATCAATCGAGATGAAGCGTTGCACACAAGCCATTTGTGCGCGTACTGCGCCCAGCTCTTTCCATTGCTCGGCTGTTTCAAACAGTACTACTTTGCACTGCGCATCATTCACGATGTACGCGATATTCTCGGCTCTATCCACGGTGTACAAGGGTACGGTAACGAGCCCTAGCGACATCGCCGCCTGATCAAACATCACCCACTGTGGGCAGTTACGCAACATCAAAGCGACGCGATCGCCTTTCTGCAAACCTTCCATGGCTAATGCAGCTTGCCAGCGCGCCACTTGTGTCAACATTTGCTGCCACGTCAGCGATTCCCAAACATTATTGGCCAGGTCGAAATAGCGATACGCCTCTTTGTTTGGCGAGCGTTTAACGCGCTCTAAAAACAAGCCATATAAGTTGCCCGCTTGTTCAGGTGTAATTGCATCGTCATGTTGAATACTCATTTTGAGCCCCCTTGTAAGCGTGTTATTCGAGAAATAAATCCTTAAACGGCACAACATTTGCATCCACCGCATACTGCGAAAAATCGGTCATACCTGATTCACGCAACACTGCCTCATCAATAAAAAAATTACCACTACATGTACTGCTATCGCGCATCAAAATCACATGCGCCGCATCCGCCACGATGGCGGGCTTGCGCGAGGCGCGCAGAATGGCTTCGGGAAAATTAAATTCGATGGCGGCGGTGGCAATCGTGGTTTGCGGCCACAGACAATTGAAAGCGATACCGTCGATAGCAAATTCATGCGCCATACCCATTGTGCTCATGCTCATACCAAATTTGGACAGCGTGTAAGCGACGTGGGGCGAGAACCACTTGGGATTCATATCGAGCGGGGGCGACAAGGTCAACACATGTGGATTGACGGCGTTTTTTAGATGCGGCACGCAAGCTTGTGAGGCCAAGAAAGTGGCACGCATATTCACGCTCCACATCAAGTCCAAGCGCCGTGCGGGCGTGTTTAAGGTGTCAGTAAGTTGGATGGCGCTGGCATTGTTGACCAGCACATCAATCCCCCCAAAATGCGCGACCGCTTGCGCAACCGCAGCCGCAATCGCATTCTCATCGCGCACATCCATCTGAATCGCCAACGCCTGCCCACCTGCCGCCACCACTTCAGCAGCCACACTATGTATCGTGCCGGGCAACTTGGGATGCGCGTCACCGGTCTTACCCGTAATGACAACCTGCGCGCCATCTCGCGCACAACGCAATGCAATCTCACGACCAATTCCGCGCGAGGAGCCTGTAATAAAAACTGTTTTGCCGTGCAAATTGGACATATTCAATCCCTCGTATTTATCCGTTGACTGAACGGAGTTTTGGATGTCATCCGCCCAGCTAGGCGCGCTGTTTATTACGCCCCCACACGCAATTGCGCAGGATCAAAATCATCCACCATGATGACCTTGCGACGCAATGCGAAGTCGCGTTCTAACTGTACCGATTGCTCGGCATTAATCACCCCTTTTTCGCGCGCTTCCGCGACCAGTTTCATTTCGTCACGCGATTGGAGCGCACCTGCTTTACGCGCTTTTTCCAATTCAGCTTGCACAGGTTCGCATAGCAGCGTGCTTGCCAACGAGGCTTCCAATGCCCCCACTGCATCTGCTTCATCGGTGGGAATATACATGCCTGCTGTCAGACGATCACGCGCTGCACTGGGCTGCATCAACAGCGTAGACACCTGATGGCCTAACGCATCTGAAGGCGGCCTGCGACATTGCCCCAAAGGGAAAATGAGCCCGCGCATAACGAAAGCAAAGAAGCGATTAGGGAAATTTTGCAACACCCCATCGAAGGCGACTTGAATGCGATACAGGGCATCGTCCATCGCCCAATTAAGCAACGGCAAATCTGCTTCTGGGCGACCGTCATCTTCAAATTTTTTCAGGGTTGCCGAACAGATATACAACTGACTCAACACATCGCCCAAACGTGCCGATAATTTTTCGCGGCGTTTCAATGCACCGCCCAAAGACAACATGGCAATGTCAGATGCGAAAGCAAACGCGGCGGCGTAGCGTGTCATGTGTTGATAGTAACGATGCGTGGGCGCTTCAGTCGGCACATCAATCAAACGCCCATTTGCAAGGGCATACAGCAACGTGCGTACCGCATTACTCAAACTAAAACTAATGTGCCCAAAAAAAGCTGCGTCAAAATTGTGCACGGCTTTTTGGTGATTAGGTTCGCTCGCGGCTTGAATCTCTTTCAACACATAAGGATGCGCGCGTACTGCGCCTTGCCCAAAAATAATCAGACTACGGGTGAGGATGTTCGCGCCTTCCACGGTGATGCCAATCGGCGCACTCTGATAAAAACGCCCCAGATAATTGTCGGGACCGAGGCAAATACCCTTGCCTCCATGCACATCCATCGCATCGTTAATCACCATGCGTCCGCGCTCGGTACAGTGATATTTGACGATAGCCGAAATGACCGAAGGCTTCTCGCCCAAGTCCACCGCCAACGCGGTCATCTTGCGCGCCGCATCCATGGCATAAGCATGGCCGCCGATACGTGCCAGTGCTTCTTCCACGCCCTCAAACTTACCCACTGGTACATGAAATTGTTTGCGCACACGGCCATAAGCACCGCTGGTGCGCGCCGCCAACTTGGCGCCTCCTGTCGCACTCGCGGGTAGGGAAATAGAACGCCCTGCCGCCAAACATTCCATCAACATGCGCCATCCTTGGCCGATACGCGTCATGCCGCCGATGATGTATTCCATGGGAATAAATACATCGTTACCTTGCGTAGGGCCATTTTGAAACGCGCAATTGAGCGGGAAATGACGCCGCCCAATTTTTACGCCGGGCGTGTTGGTGGGAATCAACGCCAAGGTAATGCCGCGCGATTGTTCTGCGCCCAAAATATGCTCGGGGTCGTATAGCTTGAATGCCAAGCCCAGCAAGGTGGCCACGGGCGCTAACGTGATGTAGCGTTTTTCCCACGTGACCCGCACACCCAACACATTATGCTGGCCGTTAAATTCACCATAACACACGATACCCACATCAGGGATCGCACCCGCATCCGAGCCTGCCATCGGGCCGGTGAGTGCAAAACACGGCACTTCTGTCCCCTTTGCCAAGCCACGCAGATATTGGTCTTTCTGCTCGCGCGTGCCGTACTTCAGCAACAATTCAGCAGGGCCTAGCGAGTTCGGCACCATCACCGTCACCGCTGCCGTACCGCTGCGCGAAGCGACCTTGGTGACCACCGCTGAATGCGCTTGCGCGGAAAATTCCAAGCCGCCGTACTCCTTCGGGATAATCATGCCGAAGAAGCCTTTGTCTTTGATGAACTGCCAGGTCTCGGGGGATAAATCGTGACGTGTGTGCGTGATGTCCCAATCATCCAACATGGCGCACAACTGCTCAACTTCGTTATCTAAAAAAGATTGCTCTTCTGCACTCAACCCCGTTTTTGGAAACGCTAACAATTTTGTCCAACGCGGACGTCCACTGAACAACTCGCCCTCCCACCACACCGTACCCGCGTCGAGCGCCTCCTGTTCGGTTTGAGAAACTTGCGGAAGTATTTTGCGGAAAATTTTGAGGACAAAACTACTAATCAACAGGCGGCGCAGAAAAGGCACACCCAGCACCAACACAAACACCGTCAACGCGATATACACCAGCTGCAAGGCATCGCCCGATATGCGACTTTCCATTGCAATCACCGGCACCATCACACTGATAGCAATCAACCAACTCCAGATAGACGCTTGAAAGAAAGCCAGCACCAGCAGTGTCATCAGCACCACAATTGTTATCAGTATCGCCATATCGAACCTCTTATTTTTGTTTGAGTGGATGGGACGAACTGTAACGCCAGCGGCGAGTGCTGACAATGTATAAATTCCCACTACCTATACTGAGGTCTAAGCTCCTCCCGATTGACTCGCCCGCTTCACTTTGCCACACTGCGTCCATGTCTCACCTAACCCGAAAATTTATTGCCGTATTCATGCTGTTGTGGTTGCCGCTCTCTAGCGGTAGCGCACTAGCGGCTTCGCTCGCGATGCAGTTGCAGCAGGGCGAATGTCATGAGTCGGCTGAAATGATGTCGATGTCGCACGAAGACATGATGGATCACGACATGATGCAGCATGACCATGAAGCCATGCAGGCGAGCGATGAGAGCAATTCTGGTTGCACGTCTTGCGGCGTTTGCCATTTGGCTTGTACGGCTTATCTCGACACACCCGTGGTTGCCATGCAACTGTTCGATTCTGGTTCGCAAGCCGTTAGTTCTATCCCTGAAACTTTTGTTTCTCATCTTTCCGCACCGCTCGTTCCCCCTCCTCTCGCCCGCGTCTAACGCAGGACGAGTCCGTCTGTCATTCCTAAACGTTTCTCGTCCTGTCCGTTCGGCAGTCGTTTTCGGCTGTCCGTTTGTTTTGAAAAAACAGGATGTGGATCATGAAAAACTATTTAAGACTGATGACCTTGGTGTGCGGTGTGTGGCTATCCAGCAGCCATGCAGAGGTGTTGCCTCTGCAAAACAGCACCGCCCTCACCCAACCCACCGTGAATTTGACTGGCACGATTTCGCTCGGTAGCAACGTGGAAGGTTTGCTTCGTTACGCGCGCGAGCACAACCCCAACCTTGCCGCCGCGCGCTTTGATGTTGCGGCTGCTACCCAACGTGCCGAGCCTTCTGCCGCTTTACCCGACCCCGTGTTGCGTATTGAGCCGATGGATGTGACTCGGAATGGAGGCACACGTTTTCTGGTGATGCAGAGTGTGCCGTGGATGGGTAAACGTGGATTACAACGCGAAGTGTCCGAGGCCAAGGTGGCGCAAGCCGATGGGCAGATGGCCGCGACTTGGACTGAGCTGGCGAGCCGCATCAAGCAAACCTATGCGATGTATCACTACACCGCCGCGAACGAACGCCTGACGCAGCAGACATTGGACTTGTTGGACAACATGGAGCAGATCGTCCAAACCCGTTATGCCAATGGATTAGCGACCCAGCAAGACGTGATCCAAGTGCAAGTGGAAAAGACTTTGTTACGTGGCGAGCTCATTGCCTTGCAGAACGAACATCACCACAACCATGCACGGCTCAACGCACTGCTATCGCGCCCAACGAGTGCGCCACTCGCCGAGCCAGAACAACTACGCAACATGCCCTCGCCCGCTTCCCTCGATGAAGCGGCCTTGCTGGAACAACTGCTCATGCGGAACCCGCAACTGCGCATCGCCGAGGCGGATATTCAAACAGCAGAAAAGAGCCGTGAGTTGAGCTATGCCAAGCGTTACCCCGATTTCATTTTGGGTATCGCCCCCACCCAAAGCGGTAGCGCAATCAAACAGTGGGACTTGATGTTGGAGTTGAACATCCCTTTGCAACAATCCTCACGCCACGCACAGGAAGGCGAGACAGAAGCGATGTTGTCTGCCTCGACTGCACGCAAACAAGCGCTACTCGACCAGATGCAATCGGAACTCTCTGAAGCATTGTCGGCATTGGAATCGGCACGCCGCACGGAATCACTCATTGCCACGCGCCTGTTACCACAAGCAGAGATGACCTATCAGTCTGCATTGGCTGGATACGAAACGGGCAAAGTATCTTTCAGCATGCTCATCGAAGCGCAGAAACAAATCCTCAAAGCCAAGCAGCAACACCTGCAAGCACAGACCGACATGCAACTGCGTCTGGCTGACATCGAGAAGTCTTTAGGAGAAGAATGATGAACACCTCAACCAAATATATTCCCGTCGCCCTGTTGTTGCTGGTTGTCGCCGCCACTGCTTATTGGTTTGGCACGCAACACAGCAGCAATGTACAGACCGCAACCAGCAAAACTGGTGAACGCAAGGTGCTGTACTACCGCAACCCGATGGGCTTGGCGGACACCTCACCCGTACCCAAGAAAGATTCGATGGGGATGGATTACGTCGCCGTGTATGAAGGCGAGGAACAATCCACCGCCTCCCTCAACATCAGCATCGACAAGGTGCAGAAGCTGGGCGTGAAGAGCGAAGCGACAGCGTTACGTGAACTGAACGGCAGTTTGCGCGTGACCGGACGTATCGAGATCGACGAGCGCCGCACCTACACCATCGCACCGAAATTCGAAGGTTGGGTGGAGCGCCTGCATGTGAACACCACAGGTCAACTTGTTGCAAAAGGACAGGCGCTGTTCGATGTGTACAGCCCGGAACTGGTGTCTGCACAGCACGAACAGACGCTCGCCGCACAAGGCTTGGTCGCCATGAAAGACGCGGATGAGGAATCCAAGAAAAGCATGCAACGTTTGGCCGATGCTACCGCCACACGCCTGAAATATTGGGATGTGAGCGGTGCCAAGCTGAACGGCAACCGCATCACCTACCACGCTAAAGAATCCGGCATCGTGCTGGAGAAGAAAGCCGTGCAAGGCATGCGCTTCATGCCGGGTGAGGTGTTGTATCAGATCGCCGATCTCTCCTCCGTTTGGGTCGTTGCCGAAGTGCCAGAACAGGACATCGCGCAACTCCAACTCGGCAGCACGGCGCAGATCAAAGTCGACGCCTATCCTGAACGAATGTTCGACGGCAAAGTCGATTTCATCTACCCCACCTTGAACAGCGCGACGCGCACAGTGCAAGTGCGCATGCAGGTCGCCAATCCACAGACATTGCTCAAACCAGCCATGTTCGCCAATGCAACGATAGCGGTGGGCAAAGGTAACAAGGTGCTGGCTGTGCCAACTTCGGCAGTGATCGACAGCGGCACAAGGCAAGTCGTGCTGGTGAGTCTAGCTGAAGGGCGTTTCGAACCACGCACAGTCTCGCTGGGCAATCGCTCAAATGACTACGTCGAAGTGTTGAACGGTATCGCGGAAGGTGAACAGGTCGTCACCTCCGCCAACTTCTTGATTGATTCGGAGAGCAACCTCAAAGCCGCACTAGGGAGCATGAGTGAAGCCCCCACCAAGCTGCAGCCCACGCAAAAAACAGTGGGGCATCAGGCCCACGGTGTACTCGAAGCGATCAATGACGATGGCTCAGTAAGCATCACGCACCAGCCCATCAAGTCATTAGGCTGGCCGGGAATGACGATGGATTTCGCCTTGGCAAACACGGCTTTGGTGAGCGGTATCAAACCGGGCAGCAAGATAGATTTCGAGATCGTCGAACGTGGCAAAGATGAATGGGTGATTACCAAACTGAGTAGCACCACACAGGAGGCTAGCCATGCTCAACACCATCATTGATTGGTCGGCGCGCAACCGCTTTCTGGTTCTGCTCGCCACGCTGTTCATCACACTGGCGGGTATCTATTCACTGGTAAAAACCCCGCTGGATGCGCTGCCCGACCTGTCCGATGTGCAAGTCATCGTCTATACGGAATACTCGGGGCAGGCACCGCAGGTCGTGGAAGACCAAGTCACCTACCCGCTCACCACGGCAATGTTGTCTGTGCCGAAGTCCAAGGTGGTGCGCGGCTTCTCGTTCTTCGGTGCGTCGTTCGTGTATGTCATTTTTGAAGACGGCACGGACATCTACTGGGCGCGTTCACGCGTGTTGGAATATCTCAACAGCATCGCGGGGCGCATGCCTAAAGGCGTCACGCCGCAGCTGGGGCCGGATGCCAGCAGCGTGGGATGGGTATATCAATACGCGGTATTGCCTGTCCTGAGCTCCGTCGAAGGGAGCGAGAAGCACAACCTCGCGCAACTGCGCACCATGCAGGATTGGTACCTGCGTTACCAACTGACCAAGGCACACGGCGTAGCCGAGGTCGCCAGCATCGGCGGCTTTGTGCAGCAATACCAAGTGACGGTTGATCCGGTGAAGTTGCGCGCCTACGGCATCCCCTTGAGTAAAGTCACCCAAGTGATCCGCGATGGAAACCGTGATGTGGGCGGGCGCGTGGTGGAGATGGCAGAGACCGAGTACATGGTACGCAGCCGTGGCTATCTGCATGGCATCAGCGACATCGAGAATCTGGTGGTGAAGGCTGAACGCGGCACGCCCGTTTTGTTGCGTGATGTGGCGCGTGTTGAATTGGGGCCCGATGAGCGACGCGGCATTGCCGAACTTAACGGCGAAGGCGAAGTGGTGTCCGGCATCGTGATGGCACGCTACGGACAGAACGCGCTGGATGTCATCGAAAATATCAAAGCCAAGATCGCCGAGATCACACCGGGATTGCCCGAAGGTGTGAGTATTCAAGCGGTGTACGACCGCTCGGAATTGATTCAGCGCGCCATCGCCACCCTAAAGAAGACGTTGCTCGAAGAAGGCGTCATCGTGGCGTTGGTGTGCATGGTGTTTTTGATGCACGCACGCAGCGCACTGGTCGCCATCGTGATGTTGCCCATCGGTGTGCTGATCGCCTTCATCGCCATGCGCTTTTTGAATCTGAACTCGAACATCATGAGCTTGGGCGGGATTGCGATTGCCATCGGCGCGATGGTGGATGCGGCGATCGTGATGATAGAGAACGCGCATAAACATCTGGAGCGTATGTCAGGGGATGAATCACGCTTTGATGCCATCTTGACTGCGTGTAAAGAAGTCGGCCCTTCCCTCTTCTTCTCGCTGCTCATCATCACTGTGTCGTTCCTACCGGTGTTCACGCTGGAAGCGCAGGAAGGAAGATTGTTCGCACCACTCGCCTTCACCAAGACCTTCGCCATGGCGGGCGCGGCATTGCTCTCCGTTACGCTGGTACCGGTGTTGATGCTGTTGTTCATCAAAGGCGAGATCAAACCTGAATCGGAGAATCCGCTGAACCGCTGGATGATCGCCGCTTACCGCCCGCTCATCGCCTGGGTGCTGCAACGCAAGAAAGCCACGATGGGCATCGCTCTGGGTGCGATGTTGTTGTCCGCCTATCCCGCGCTGAAGCTGGGTAGCGAATTCATGCCGACACTGAACGAAGGGACGCTGTTCTACATGCCCACCGCATTGCCCGGCATGTCGGTGACCAAAGCCGCCGAGTTGTTGCAGACGCAGAACAAGATCATCAAGAGTTTCCCCGAGGTTGAGTCGGTGTATGGCAAGGCAGGACGTGCGCAGAGCGCGACCGACCCCGCACCGCTGGAGATGTTCGAGACAGTCATCAACCTCAAGCCGCAAGAGGAATGGCGCGACGGCATGGACACTGACAAGCTCATCGCCGAGATGGACAAGGCGCTGCAATTCCCCGGCGTAGCGAACTCTTGGACGATGCCCATCAAGGCACGTATCGACATGCTTTCAACAGGTATCCGCACGCCCATCGGTATCAAAGTGTTCGGCAAGGATTTGAACGAGATGGAACGCCTTGCCAAACAAATCGAGGCCATCGTAAAGAAAGTGCCGGGTACGTCGAGTGCCTATGCAGAACGCATCACTGGCGGTTTCTATCTCAACATCGAACCGGATAGGTTGGCATTGGCGCGCTACGGTTTAACGATGGGGGAAGTACAAGATGTCATCGCCACTGCATTGGGGGGCGAGAACGTGACCACCACGGTGGAGGGCTTGGAACGCTTCGGAGTGAACGTGCGTTATCCGCGCGATTCGCGCAGCACACCAGAGCAGATCGCCCGCGAAGTGTTGGTTTCCACGCCTGACGGCGCGATGATCCCGCTGGGGCAGCTCGCCAAGGTGAGTCTCAGTAAAGGTGCGCCCTCGATACGCACCGAAAACGCTCTGCTCTCTGCCTATATCTACGTGGACATCCGCGAACGCGACATTGGCTCCTATGTGGACGAAGCGCGCAAGGCCGTGGCGGCAGAAGTGAAATTTCCGCCCGGCTATTACGCGACGTGGAGCGGCCAGTTCGAGTACATGGAACGTGCGACTGCGAAGATGAAGATCGTGATCCCTATCACGCTGCTCGTCATCTTCCTGCTGTTGTATCTCAACTTCAAGCGCGTCACCGAATCGCTGGTGGTGATGCTGTCTGTACCGTTCGCGCTGGTGGGTGGCGTGTGGCTGCTGTGGTTGATGGATTACAACTTGAGCGTCGCGGTGGCTGTTGGCTTTATCGCGCTGGCGGGTGTGGCGGCAGAGACGGGGGTGGTGATGCTGATCTATCTGGAGAAGGCTTGGCAGGATGTGCTAACTCGCTGTCGTAACGAAGGGCACCGTCCAAACGCTGTCGATTTACATCAAGCCATCATGCACGGCGCAGTGGAACGTGTTCGCCCCAAGATGATGACGGTGGTGGCCATCATGGCAGGCTTGTTGCCTATCTTGTGGAGCTCGGGTACTGGATCTGAAGTGATGCGCCGCATCGCCGCACCGATGGTGGGAGGAATGTTGTCTTCGGCGGTGCTGACGCTGTTGGTGATCCCAGTGATCTATGCTTTGATCAAAGCAAGGGAGACAAGATAAGACAGGCTACCGATGTGTAAATCGCTCACTTGGGAATGCGGATGTTGTCTTCATCGAAATCCCCATTCTCCGCACCTTTGTGGCACGCCACACAATTTGCTGGGCTTTTCACCTTGGGATTCATCCAAGTGCGCTTTGAGACTTCGTCGTGTTCGTGCACGAACCAATTGGTCTGGGTGATGCGCAGCAGCGGCTTTCTAGATGAGGTGTTGCGCTCTTCGCCGGCGTTCTCTTCTAGGAATGCGCTGACCTCTTTCGACTCAGAACTAGTCAAACTGGCATCCGTCCCGAAGTGTTTATCCAATCCAGACATCACTGCGCGCCATGATTTTGCAGGTAATAAGCTCGGTGGGTAGGCTAGGTGACACGCGCTACATTCGGTCTGCCAAGTCGTATTGACCACCACAGGCATGCTGCCACCTTCTTCTTCGTCCTCATCATCATCTTCAGCATGGGTAGCCGACATCAAACCAGCCAACAAAAAAACGGCGACAAACATGCGCAACAAATTTCGATAGTCCAACGACATAAATCCTCCCCAGTGTTCACAGCGAATTCACTATTGAATGTCGCAATCTCTTTCTACGACGCTGTCTGGGGCAAGCGCGCGTTATAAAAGTTCAAAGCGCGGTGACACAATAAATTTTCACGCAGTGTCAACGCATTTTCTCTACCGCTTCATCCACCCTATCCACCGCGATGATGGTCATGCCGTCTATCTTATGTTTAGGCGCGTTGGCTTTGGGGATGATGGCGTGAGTGAAACCTAGTTTCGCTGCTTCTTTCAAGCGCTCCTGCCCGCGTTGCACCGGACGCACCTCACCCGCCAGCCCCACCTCGCCGAACACCACCATCTTTTCCGGCAAGGGTTTGCTGCGCAATGACGACACGATCGCAAGCAACACGGCCAAGTCGGCCCCCGGCTCGGTGATCTTCACCCCGCCCACGGCGTTGATGAACACATCCTGATCGAAACAGGCGATGCCCGCATGACGGTGCAACACAGCCAGCAACATCGCCAAGCGGTTCTGTTCCAAACCCAGTGATAGGCGACGCGGTGTGGGAGCATGCGATGCATCCAACAGTGCTTGTATCTCGACCAGTAAAGGACGCGTACCTTCTTGCGTGACCATGACGCAAGAGCCAGCCACCTGCGTACCGTGCTGCGACAAGAACAGCGCGGATGGATTGCTCACTTCGCGCAGACCTTTTTCGGTCATAGCGAACACGCCCAATTCGTTCACCGCGCCGAAGCGGTTCTTGAACGCACGGATGAGACGGAAGCTGGAGTGGGTATCACCTTCGAAATACAACACGGTATCGACGATGTGTTCCAACACACGTGGCCCGGCCAACGCCCCTTCTTTGGTGACATGACCGACGAGGATGATGGTGACACCGTTACTCTTCGCGAGCCGCGTGAGTTGCGCCGCACATTCGCGCACCTGCGCCACCGAGCCGGGGGCCGAAGTCAGCTGTTCTGAATACACGGTCTGAATAGAATCGATGACCACCACATCGGGCTTCTCATTAGCGATGGTGGCTTGGATCTTCTCTAACTGAATCTCGGGCAACAGATTGACCGAACGCGCATCCAGCGAAAGACGTTTGGCACGCAAGGCGATCTGTTGCGCTGATTCCTCGCCGCTGACGTAGAGGACTTTTTGCGATTGCGATAGGTGCGCCAAGGCTTGCAGCAACAAGGTGGATTTGCCGATACCGGGGTCGCCGCCGATGAGTACCACGCCGCCCTCTACCAAGCCTCCGCCCAACACACGATCGAACTCGGAGATACCCGTTGGCGTGCGCGACACTTCGCTCGCTTCCACCTCGGCCAGTTGCTGCAACTTGCCCGATGCCGCCAAGGCGCTGAAGCGGTTCTTACCAGATGCGGGCAACGCTTCCGCCACCGATTCCACCAACGTGTTCCACGCATCACAATGCGGGCACTGGCCTTGCCATTTGGGCGATTGCCCTCCGCACTCGGTACAGGAATAGATCGTTTTTGCTTTTGCCATGCTTAAGGATTCTTTATCTTTAACAAGAACAGGCGATCAATCGCATCTTTCTCGCGGTGACTCGTCTTGGTTTTTAACAGGCCATCAATATCAAGTGTCGGTATCGTCACACCATCGATCTCGATCTTGCGGATATAGGGTTTCAATGTTTCGTATGTCTCGCCATTCGCAGAAAAAAGAATGTCGATCACAAGTTCGTCCGCAACCCGAATGTTTTGTATCTCATCCGCATTGGCTTCTTTTGAAAACCACCAAGATTGAAGTTCTTTCGATGACTCAAGGAATTCCAGACTGCGGATCAGTCTTGCACCATTCTCAGCATCAAACGGAACAACCAAGTCGACATCCTCGGTCGCTCGGTTCAATCCATGCAGACGGACCGCCTGCCCACCTACCAAGATGTAATTCACGCCATTCGTTTGTAATGCTTGCAGCAGGCTATGCAGATCTGGCGTGTTCATTCACCCACTCCCTGATCTTGTTTGCACGTTCTTCATCCATTGCATCAAACATGGATCGCGCACCACGAAACACCCCTTTTGGTTGAAAGTCGGGGATCGCCAGCGAGCGACATTGTGCATCCAGACGCGCACCACGAAGCAATGCCTCCTCAGGCGAGGACGAGATCGGATTCCAGTCTTTATTTCCAACGATGCGCATATGAACCTCCGCCCAGATTGTACCTTGCGCAAGGATAACTCGGACATCATCGGTTAGAATAGTAAGCATGCTAAGACTCACTGAAATCAAGCTTCCGCTCGACCACCCACAACACGCCATCCACGATGCGATCATCAAGCGCCTCGGCATCCGCGTGGACGAATTGAAGGGTTTCAGCCTGTTCCGCCGCGGCTACGATGCACGCAAGCCCTCGGCCATAATGTTCATCTACACGCTGGATGTGGAAGTGGCGAACGAAGCCAAAGTATTACTTCGCTTCAAGAACGACCTGCATGTGAAGGTCGCCCCAGACACCAGCTACCACCCCGTCGCCCAAGCCCCTAAAGGATTAGCAGAACGCCCCGTCGTCATCGGTACAGGGCCGTGTGGTCTGTTCGCAGGATTGATACTGGCGCAGATGGGTTTCCGTCCCATCATCTTGGAGCGCGGCAAAGAGGTGCGTGAACGCACCAAGGACACTTGGGGCTTGTGGCGCAAACATGAGTTGAATCCGGAATCGAACGTGCAGTTCGGTGAAGGCGGTGCGGGTACGTTCTCCGACGGCAAGTTGTACAGCCAAGTGAAAGACCCCAAGCACTACAGCCGCAAGGTGTTGAAGGAATTCATCCTCGCGGGCGCACCCCCCGAGATCGAATACGTGAGCAAGCCGCACATCGGCACTTTCCGCCTGGTAGGCATGGTGGAAGTGATGCGCGCGAAGATCATCGAACTCGGCGGTGAGGTACGTTTCCAAAGTCGCGTGAGCGATATCGAGATCGACAATGGACAAGTACGCGGCGTGACCTTGGCGAACGGCGACCACATCGCCACACGCCATGTGGTGCTGGCCGTCGGCCACAGCGCACGCGACACGGTGGAGATGTTGCACCAGCGTGGCGTGTACATGGAAGCCAAGCCCTTCTCCATCGGCTTCCGCATCGAACATCCGCAATCGATCATCGACGCGGCACGCTTCGGCAAGAACGCAGGCAATCCACTGCTCGGCGCAGCGGATTACAAGTTGGTGCATCACGCCAGCAATGGTCGCTCGGTGTACAGCTTCTGCATGTGCCCCGGCGGCACGGTGGTCGCCGCCACATCCGAAGAGGGACGCGTCGTCACCAACGGCATGAGCCAATACTCGCGCAACGAACGCAACGCCAACAGCGGCATCGTAGTGGGTATCACGCCCGCCGATTATCCCGATGGCCCGCTGGCCGGCATCGAGTTCCAACGTCAGTGGGAGAGTCGCGCTTACGTGTTGGGCGGCAGCAACTACAACGCACCCGCGCAACTGGTCGGCGATTTCATCGCACAGCGTCCTTCTTCCAAGCTGGGCGAGGTGCTGCCCTCCTACACACCGGGCGTGACACTGGGCGATCTCTCTACGGCGTTGCCAGACTATGTGATCGACGCCGTGCGTGAGGCATTGCCCGCGTTCGAGAAGAGCATCAAAGGATTCTCCATGCACGATGCCATCCTCACCGGCGTGGAGACGCGCACCTCTTCCCCCGTCAGCATCAAACGTGACGAGAGCTATCAGAGCATGAACACCAAGGGTTTATATCCGGCAGGAGAAGGTGCGGGTTACGCGGGAGGCATCATGTCAGCCGCCATCGACGGCATCGAAGTCGCCGAGGCGGTGGCGTTGAGCATGCTTAACACGTGACCTCTCTGGCGCTACTACTGATCGGATTCTCCCTGTTCAGCGCACTCATCCTCGCGCTGACACACTTCCGTCGCGAGAACTATCAAGACCAAACTCTGGCGATGTTCATGGGGTTGGTTCTGGTGCTGGCTTTGAGCGGATTGCAGATCGCGCACTTCGCTTGGCTTTACCTCGATCTAGCGTGGGTTGAAACACCGCTCTATCGCATGACACTTTTTGCCGTCGCGCCAGCGTTCTACCTGTTCAGTCAACCTTTGCTGCGCCCACAAAACCAGCCGCCGATACGATTAGCGCAGCTGTGGCATGCGCTGCCTGTAGTGGCTTCACTTGGGCTCCCGGCGGAAAGCTCGCTGCCTTTCGCGTTCATTGTCGGCGCGGGCTATTTGTTATGGCTTGGCCGCAGCCTTTATGCACTTAGGAATGAGCGGGCCAATTTCCATCTAGAGCTCTTGTTGTTGGGAGGTGTGTTCCTCATCGCCGCTGTGGTTTCCGTGCTGGGTTTGCTTCAGGCGACATTGCCTGAAAAACTGTTTTTCAGCCTGTATGCGATTTCGATAGGCACCGCCTTTCTACTGGTGCAACTCGCGCTGGGGCTGCGTCCGCAACTTTCCGCCGAAGTTAGCGAAGCCGCACAGGAGTCCTATGCCAGCTCCACGCTCACCCATGTCGATTGCGATGCTGTCCTGTCCGGCCTAAATACCCTGATGCAGACTGAACGAGCTTATGAAGATGAGGAATTGAGCTTGCCACGACTGGCCTCCAGATTAGGAATCAGCGCCCACCAATTGTCCGAGTTGATGAACGCCCGTCTAGGCAAAGGATTTTCTCGCTACTTACGAGAACAGCGGATTGATGCAGCAAAAAGCATGTTATTGAATGAGCCAACCGCATCAGTGCTATCCGTAGGTCTCAGTATCGGATTCACCTCGCAGTCGAATTTCTATGAAGCCTTCCGCGAGATCGAAGGCATGACACCGGGCCAATACCGCAAACTGAATACCCAAAAAAAATCTGCCCCGTAACGTTTTTAGGAGACTTCTTGTTCCGAAATTATCTTTTCGGAGCAAAACGCTGTTCCTGAAAGATGAAACCGGAAGAAACGCGCCCCCCAAATCCCCAAACTGCAGACTCCCTCAACTCAAAAGGAGTCTCACATGGAAAACTATCTTCTCTTGCTGGTCGAGTCGCTCACCAGCCTCTCCGTCAGCTTCGCAGTGCTTTACGTGTTATCCCGCCCTCTGATGAATGTCCTGAGCCGAATCTGCCCAGACGAACATGCCGCCGCCTTCTGGCTAAGCTATACAAAAGTCATGCTACTGATCGCTCCGCTGTTGCTCGTGCTAACCATGGATCTGCTCGCACATTTCAGCAATCCTTTGGATAGCTGGCGTTTCGCCCTGATCGTGGCCTTAGGTGGAATATTGGTCGGTTTGTATACAGTCGGAGAACGTCTGGGCAAGTTCGTAACGACTCCTCAAAAAACAGGAGGCGCATCATGAACATCCTACTCATTGGAGCAACCGGTTTCATCGGACGCAACATCGCATCGGCGCTTGCCGCCACCGGTCATCAAGTCACCCCAATGTCGCGCCAGAACGGCATCGATTTTTCCACCATGACCAGCCCAGCACACTGGTTGCCGCATCTGAAAGGAATCGACGCGGTCATCAATTGCGTAGGCATCATCGGCGAAACAGCCACCCAACGCTTCGAGCCTTTGCACACCCTTGCGCCGTCCGCTTTGTTCCGCGCTTGCCACGAAACAGGCGTTCGGCGGGTGTTGCAAATCTCCGCGCTGGGGGCGGATGAAACAGCATTCTCGGCTTACCATCTGAGCAAACGTGCCGCCGACAACATCCTGCGCAGCCTCGATCTTGACTGGTTCGTGCTACGGCCTTCTCTGATCTATGGCAAAGGCGGTAAAAGTGCAGATCTGTTCATGCGCTTGGCGCGCTTACCCTTGCTTACGGTCATCGGTGATGGATCACAAAAATTGCAGCCAGTGCATATCAGTGATGTGGTCGCTACCGTCCTGCAATGCCTCACCTCGCGAGAGGTCAAAAGAACATTAGACATCCTGGGCACAGAAACCTTCACCTTTACCGAGTGGCTGCAATGGATGCGTCGGGCGCAGGGGTTGCAACCCGCCCCCGTCATGCGCATCCCCTTTTGGTTGGCGATGCTTACGGCCAGATTGGCAAGCCCGCTCAGTCCTATGCTGCGACCGGAGAATCTGCGCATGTTGCAGATCGGATATTGGGCGGATGTGAAGCCGCTGGTGGATTTTTTGGGACGCAAACCACTTCCTGTCGAACCTCATTTGTTCTTTTCTAACGTTGATACGATCAGGAGGGCATCATGACCTACCTCACGTTCAAGACATTGCATATCCTCAGTATGGTTCTGTTGTTTGGCACGGGTTTAGGCAGTGCGTTTTATAAATGGATGGCTGACCGAAGTGGCAATGTCGCTCACATTGCTAACACCAACCGCCAAGTCGTATTGGCTGACTGGATATTCACCACGCCAACGGTGATCTTCCAACCTATCAGCGGCTTGTGGTTGACGTATCAGCTAGGTCTGTCATTGACGACCCCTTGGATAGCGGCCAGCCTCTTCCTGTTCTTCCTGGCGGGAGCTTGCTGGTTACCAGTGGTCTGGCTGCAGATTCGCATGAAGAATATTTCCGCCATCGCGGTCGCAGAGTCCACACCGTTGCCAGAAATCTATTGGAGAATGTTGCGGTGGTGGTTCTGGCTAGGCGTACCCGCGTTCACTTCAATGGTGCTTGTTGTGGCATTGATGGTCTTTAAACATATTCCAGGAGTCGAATCATGAACAGTTTGATGCAAAACGCCTTAGGCGCAGATTGGGACAAACTGCCCCCCGCTCTGCAAGCGCACTATCGTTTCGGCAAAACGATAGACAACGGACACATGGACATCGAATATCCCCGCTTCATGCAGCCTTACCTGAGTATTCTCCACCTCATGGGGGCCTTGATTGATCGCGGCGGACACCAGATCCCCACCATCGTGGAAAAGAGTGTGGTCGGTGATCGCCAATATTGGCGCAGGACAATCACCTACCCAGACGGGAAGGTGGTTCATTTCAATAGTTTCTGGATAGCAGCGAACAGCAACCAGATGATCGAGTTCGTCAATCCAGTTTTGGGTTTGCAGATGGCCGTTCATGTTGAGGAAGGTAAGCTGCATTACCGTGGTGTTCGCTTCGTAGCGAAGCTGGGCCGATGGTTGCTGCCGATTCCCGAATGGCTGGTCCTCGGTCATACCACCATCACCGAATGCGCCATCGACACAACTCACTTCGCGATGGACTTCCGTCTCACCCACCCGTTGTTCGGCCAAGTATTTCGCTATTCAGGCGTATTCGAAGCCAAGACAGCTTGATCCAGCCATCCTCATGCTGTGATGATTGATACGGGAAATGATGATCCCCGTATCAATGCCGAGTATCGCTAGGCTGTATCACGGCTAAGTCGCTGAACACCGCTTCGGCATCGACCGAGTCGAACACATAACGTTCGTTGCAGAATTCGCAGTGCACTTCGATCTCGCCACGCTCAGCGAGGATAGAGCCGACCTCTTCCCTGCCCAGCATCTGCAACATGCGGCCTACGTTCTCGCGTGAACACGCACACTGGAACACGATGGTCTGGGCTTCGAACAAGCGGATGTCTTCTTCGTGATAGAGGCGATGGATCAGCTCATCGGCGGGCAGTTGTAGAAGCTCATCTGGTTTGAGCGTATCGGCCAACTGCCCCGCCCTACCCCACGCATCAGCATCGTGCGATTCATCTTTTTCGGGCAGTTTTTGCAACAACATCCCCGCTGCCACTTTGTCATCCGCTGCCAGCCACAACCGCGTCTCCAATTGCTCGGAGCGAGTCATGTAGTTCTGCAGTATCTCGGCGATGGTATCGCCTTCGAGGGCGACGATGCCTTGGTAGGCTTGGTTGCCGTCTTTCGGATCGAGGGTGATGACAAAACGGCCATCCCCCACTAGGTCTTGCAATGTGCCTTGCGCCAAGTCACCTTCCCATTTGGCTGTGGCACGCAATGCCAAGTCACCGGTACATTCGACGACCAACAATTTCACCGCGCCTTTGCCATGGATCTGCAACACCATGGAGCCTTGTAGTTTGAGCGTGGCCGAAAGCAACACAGCGGCGGCACACAACTCGCCCATCAGGTTCTTCAGCACAGGCGGATAGTCGTGACGCTCGATGACGGATCGCCAAACGCTGTCGAGATGCACGATCTCGCCGCGTATCGGCAGGTGTTCGAATAGGAAGCGATGCAGAGTATCAGTTGGATTTTTCATAGGCCGCGATGATACCACGCAGCCCAATAACTACCGACGTTCAGGGCACATCTGCTGGATGCGTTCTGCTGTCGCCGGATGGCTGGAGAGGTAATCCATCACAACATCATCCGCATTGCGTGTGGTCGCTGGGGACGCTTGATGCGCAGCCTCTAGTTTTTCTAACATCGTGCCCAACAAGCAAGACGATAGATGATTCGCACGCAAGGTTTGTTTCGCTATCTCGTCTGCTTCAGCCTCCATCTCGCGCGAGTATTGCGCCTGCATGACGACGGAAGGTACGGTCGCTAATAAGCTGCTGACATCGCCCATATACCACGTCATCAACAATCCCACCGCCGAGCTTTGCAACACCATACGCGCGGCGTGACGTTGCTCCACGTGCGCGCGTTCATGTGCCAACACCGCCACAATCTCGTCATCGTTTTGCGTTAATGCGACTAATTCATCGAGCAACACAATTGTGCCGTCAGGCAATGCAAATGCGTTCGCACCCATCTTGGGCGCGCTGCGAAACTCAATGCGATACGGCATCTGTGCGGCAGTGAGGGGCGTGAGTTGCGCGAAAGCCCGCGCCAACGTTTGCTGACGTGTTGCGTCTAACTGGCTGGGTTGCAGCATCACGCGATCCAAAGTGGATAACGTAGAGCTGCCCATTTTCTGCAACACGATGGAGGGCAAGCGCTGGGCCATCACTTGCGCGCTCCATGGCAACAGGTAGACATAAGAAAAAATCAGCACGGCCACAAATGCCACCGAGGCGATTCCTGCCCAGGCAAAACTGTGTTGCATAGCATCTAGCCAAGAACGCTGCGTTTGAGTGTGCACAAGGAGCGCATCTAATGCGGCGAGGTCGGTCACTTCGCAATGTCCACCCGCCGAAAAAGTAAGGCGGCGCGGCGTATTACCGAGACGTTCGGAAATGTTCACTTGTGATAACGGCCACCGCAACTCAAATTCCGCGCCGCACAGCACCCACACGTCATCTACTAATGTGATGTCCACTGCTTGCGCAGCAGCGGATTGCCCGTCGTAGTAATGCCCTTGCATATCGCTTACAACGAGATGTCGAGGTCGAACATTTCAGCCGTTTCTTCTCCCAAGGCGTTGGTCAATTGCGCTTGCCCTGCAACGAATGTCGCTACATCGCCCGCCGCCAACAGCCCCATATTCTCCAGTTTGTAACGCATCATACGAATCTGTGCGAAAGGAATGAACAAGCCCAAGGTGAAAATAATACCGAGCAGATTGGTGAAGCTAATCCACACATAGGGCTTGATTTGCAAGCGGCTATAGAAAGTGTGTTCGCCCAAGCCGGTTGAGTTCCAAATGAGATTGGGGAGGCTTACCGCAAAATAGCCTGCAATGAAAATGAAGGCGATCGGCAATAAAATAAACATTAAGTGCCAGCCGAGTGCCGCAAAAATCCCCACCAACAACCCAATCCCAAACAGCATGCCGAGCAAGCGTAGATAGATGCCGTAAAAACTTTTTACCGAGGCATCGAAACTAAAAAAAGTATCGCCAAACTCGCTGTTGCCATGCTGAAACTGCTTGATGCGCTGATGGGTGAAAGGTGCCAAGGTGTACAAACTCAACACCGTCAAAATAGGAAACAGCAAGAACACGGTGTACGCCGCCGCATCACTCCCCGCAAAAGAAAAACGCAAACCACGATAGCTGCTGTTGTGCAATTTGAAACGCAGTGAACGCACAATCATCCACGGCATAATCGCTGCAATAAGCAGAAAAATAATGATCGCCAGTAGAGGGCTAAACACACCCGCGAGGTAATAAATCGCCAATAATCCAAAGGCAATAAGACGGCCTTTTAGAATAGCTATCGGCAAGCCGTGATATTCAAAATGTGCGCCCGCGAGTTGCGTGTTGCGATAAAAATACTGCGTACGCCGCACCTTTGCCCACGCGCTGTAGATGCCCAGCGTCACCACCGAAAGCAGCAAATTAACAATCCAGATTTTGAAGTACTCGCGCCCCGTACCCGTAAAAACGAAAGCGTGTTCTTGTTGTTGCGATTGCATAGAGTTCTCCTCTTAAACACAGAATAAGTGTCGTGCGACATTCAGCCCACAACTCCCCGCCAAACGGGACGCGGGCACTATAACTGCCACTTCCCGCAAAAACCACCTGCCGTTCAGCCTTTTCGCCTCAACGGTCAAATAGAAAAGGCAGCCGAAGCTGCCTTTTCTATTTTCTATTGAAGCACCTAAAGTTCAATCATCCCAATCAGGGAAATTAGGAATACGCACCGTATCTTCATCGAATACGCCCTTGTCCGCTTGGGTGTGGCAAGCATCGCAATAACTCAAAGACTTCACATCTTTATTGCCCTTAACCATACGTTCAGGAATTTCATGATGCTTGCGCTTGATGTAACGCACTTCAGTGATACGCAACGGTGCTTCGACACCTTCGGTCGCCTTGGCGATTTTGCGGGCGCGTTTGTAATACGACTTGTCCGCCGCATTTTCCAACACGTAAGCTTTAATGGGTGCCAATACATCCGCATCCAATTCGGCATTTTCGCCAAAGTGTTCTGCTAAAGCCGTTTCGTTCAACAGCTTTTCCCATGATTGCGTGGGCAATAAGCCAGGTTGGTAAGCAAAATGGCAGGAACCACATTCGTCTTTGTATTGCTTGTTGGTCACTGCATGTACTTCCTTTTGGCGCAAGGGAGTGAACATGGCTTCCGCCAAGGTTTCTTCGGCCACGGCAACGCCGCTGCTCAACAGTAAAGTGGCACACACAGCGGCTATTTTTAATTTCAATTGCATCAAGAAACTCCTTAATTATTGCGCGATTAGAAAGGTCAGAAAGTCGGCCTTCTCTTGCACGGTGCATTCACGACCCCAAGCATCTTTGCAATTGCGCTTGAACCATTTTTCGATTTTCTTTTCATCGGTGAAGCGCTCTGCATTCACCTTGGCAGACATCGGCTGAATCACTTTACTGGTCTTGTTATGTTTGCCAGCCTTACTCAAGTCGGTACCGTGGCAGGTAGCGCAAGACATCAGCGTACCATCTTCCCCCTTCACTTCTTTAGCCCAATCTTGCTTGGCTTTAGCGGCATCCACCTTACTCACACCCGCAGCTTTATAGCCTGCCAATAAAGCATCACTCGCGGGACTTGCATGCGCCGTCGTCGCTGCAACCACACAAGCAATCAAACCCAACATTGAAAATATTTTATTCATTTCTCATTCCTTTTCGAGTGATTTACCAAGTTAGCTTAATTGCAGCCACCATGCCCAGCGCGCCTAGCTCGGCGACCCCTGCATGGCTAACTTCAACGGAGGACTGCGCCGATTTGTTGACGGCGTACGCCATTAAGGCCGCGCCCGAAATACCCAGCATGATGTGCAGATTGTCTGGGTCGGTAAAGCCATCTTCCAAATGAAAATCATTCCAGTGAAACAACACGCCACTGGTAATCGTTGCTGCGGCCAGCGCAACTGTCGCCTTGGCTAATTTGGCATGTGCGCCATTTACTTCGCGTGGCGGTTGCGGGCCGACACACGTACCTTCACAGCCTTCTGGTGCAGTGACCGCAGTCAAACCTGCCGCCACAATCGTTGCCAAGCCCAGCACCAAATGCGTGTTGCTACCAGAAATCCACGCCGGCTCAAACGGCGCTTGAGGGGTAGTGATAGATGCGGCAACGGTGGTATTCGGTGCACCCACGTCATTCGCCGCCAATAAAAAAGAATGCGCTGTAGGCGTGGGCAAACTCAAATTCAAAGTTGACTCTTGCGCTTGCGCTGACACACTCGCCATGAGCAGCGTAGCCGCCAGCGTCAGTCGAGCTAATTGATGATGTTCCTGCATGGATGACTCCCTTATGAATGTTGCGAATTCGTTGAAACTACTTTTTTCATACCCGTGATCATTGAGCGCACCAAGTTTTCTTTGTGTTGGATACTGCCCGCAAGCACGCCCAATAAATGCAGTGGGATAACCAGCAAAGCGACATCCACAAAGAAGCTGTGTGCATGGCGGAAAAAATAACTGGTGTCGTCACTCACTTGATTCGCCAAAAACAACAACGGACCTTCGTAATCCACGGTCGCCAGCGTAATCAAGCCCGATGCAAAAATAGCCAACAACAAGGCTAGCAAACCAAACACCATCAGCGCTCCCGCCGGGTTATGCCCGTAGTAATGAGCGGGCTGTCCGCCGCGCATAGCGCGCACATAAGCCAAGGTTTCTTGTCGAGAAAAAATAAAAGATTTGAAGCGCGCATACGGGTTGCCGATGAAGCCCCACAGCACACGCAAGGCCAGCAAGGCAATGAGCGCATAACCAATCAATACATGCGCATCCAAAATGCCCACTTCAGCTGATACATAGGCCAATACAAAACAAACCACCAGCGACCAATGAAACAGGCGCACTGGCACATCCCATACTTTTAACTGTTGATTATTTACATTCATTTTTCGGCCTTAAATGCGGAATAAAAAAGCGGCGTATTTTACCGTAAAAAGTTTGCTTCCCAAGCAACCTTGCCTGCCCTTATTTTAAGCAGGAAGTACTTAAACGCGGACTACGAGTGCAGGCCGATTATTTAGTTCCTCAATAGGGAAGATGACTAACAAATACTTCTTCAAACTGGGCGGCGGGTAGCGCTTTGGAGAACAGGAAGCCTTGCAATACTTCGCAGCCATGCGCCACCAGAAAACTACGTTGCGCTTCAGTTTCTACACCTTCCGCAATCACCTTCAGTTCCAACTCTTTGGCCATCGCAATCATGGCTTTTATTAACGCAGCATCATTTGCGTCTTCTTCTAAATCTCGTACAAAGCTTTGATCAATCTTGATGCTGTCGAACGGCAAGCGCTTCAAATACTGTAGGGAGGAATAGCCCGTGCCAAAATCGTCCAATGAAAAACTCACCCCCAACGCTTTAAGCGCATTCATTTTGGCAATCACCTCGTCCACATTTTCCAGCAATATGCTTTCCGTCAATTCCAAATCTAAAAGCGCGGGCGGAATCCCCGTTTCAGCGAGAATGTGTTGCACAGTTTCAACAAAATCAGCCTGCCGGAATTGACGCGCACTCACATTCACCGCCACCACTAAATCGCGCATCGCGTCATTCGCTTGCCATTGCGCAATTTGCAGACAGGCACTACGTATCGCCCACTTACCCACCGATATGATGAGCCCCGTCTCTTCTAGCAATTCAATGACACCGTTAGGCAGACTCGCGCCGCGTTCAGGATGTTGCCAACGCAACAAGGTTTCCGCGCCCACCACACGCCCATCACAATCCCATTTGGATTGGTAGTAGAGGACAAATTGATGCGCTTTATGCGCCTCGCGCAATTCTTTTTCCAGCTGCGCACGCCACATCATCTCGGCTTGCATTTGCGGGTCAAAGAAGCGCACTACATTGCGCCCTGCCTGCTTGGCTTGATACATAGCCACATCGGCGCGCCGCAACAATTCTTCAACCGTTTCATCGCGCCCATTGAACATGGTCACGCCAATACTAGAGCTACAGTGATGCACCACTTGCACGCCCGACATCATAGGGTTGTTACGCTGCAAGTAGTAAGGCTGCGCCAACGCCTCGCGAATTTTTTCGGCCATCACACCCGCTTGCACGCCCGCTTGTGCCAAGTCTTCACTCAAGCCTTCACACAACACCACGAACTCGTCACCGCCCAAACGCGCCAACAAATCACTTTCGCGCACGCACAAATTGAGACGGCGCGCCACCTCGATGAGCAACTGATCGCCGACCTCATGTCCCTCGGTATCGTTCAAAGTTTTGAAATTATCCAAATCCAGAAATAGCAGCGCACCGTGAAAATGGTGGCGCGTCGTCATGGCAAGCAATTGGTTGATATCGTCATGCAGCAATCGGCGGTTAGCCAGCTGCGTGAGCGGATCATAGAAAGCCAAGCTGTGTGCAGACTCTTCAGCGGCGATACGCTGTGTCATATCTAGGATGATGGCAAACACGCGCGCGCCCTTGCCAGATTTAAGCGGCGACAAATGCACTTCCACCGCACGAATCTCACCGCTTTGCAGGCGATGCCTAGCCTTGCTTTCGCCCGACCAAGTGTGTGTTCCCAACGGTGGCGGTGACTCATCCAATTGCAAAAAATTCAGCGTTTGAAATTGTGCATGCGGGTAGCCATAAAAAATACACGCCGCTTGGTTAGCTTCCAAGATGTTGCCTGTTTTTTCATCAATCAACAGCATGGGCATTAAAGGACGCTCAAATACTTGACGAAATTCGCTTTCGCTTTTCTTTAACTGGCGCGCTTGCACCAGAGCCATCAAACGAATTTCCACATTTTGTCGGGCGCGCACCGAGGTACGCCGAATAGTGAGCAACAGGTACATCAAAAACAAAATCAAAGGCAAGCCAATTTGCGAGCCGATTTCAGAATCAGAGGTAAAGCTCACAATGAGGAATGGCGTCACGCCTACCAAGGTAAAAGGCACAGCGCTCTTCAAGTCAGCGACATAGGACATGATGCCGCCCGCAATAAAGCCAATCAAAATGAACGTTAGGAAGGTTTGATTGAGGATGCCGCTATGCGGAAAAAACGACGTAACGCCTAATCCCCACACGGCTCCTGACGCAATCACCCCCACCCGAAAGCGGTTCAGCCACTGATTCACGTTATCCAAATTCACCGTGGCTGAAAAATTGCGAAATATAGCCCCGCGTGCCAGTGAAACGAGAAACAACACCAACCACCACGTAATGAGCAAGCCATGATTGACCTTATCCCACTCCACGTAGGCCACCATGCAGGCCAGCACCAACCCCGTCAGCAAGGTGATGCGCAAACCCGCCCACATCTGCGCTAAAACATCGAGATTGATTTCACGCGTCAGAACAGACTGCTCATCGTTTGGCAAGAAATGCTTTTGCTGCATTGAGGAGGTTTTCATGTTTGCTTAAAAGTTGAAATCACGTAATTAAGTTCGCACTGAGTTAAGGAAGGTCTGATTAAGTCTCACTCCGTCATTCCTGCCTTAATACAAGAAACGAATTCTACAGGGATGTGAACGACAAACTCAAAGCGGTACTGCATATCAAGCCTAGTAAATAGGCCTGAAAAAGCGATGATTAAATCGCTTCTCCTTTTGCAAGAGGGCGCTCAAAACACTGCGTCAGAGATTCATTAGCGTTGCAGTAGCCATTGCTCGAACTGTTCAAGTGGCACAGGTCTACCGAACAGGTAGCCTTGAAAATTGCCACAGCCGTAACGATGTAACAGTTTGAATTGCGCTTCTGTTTCAACACCTTCAGCCATCACATCCAACTCAAAATTCATGCACAAATCCACGATGGTCATCACCATCACTTTGTCGCCACTGTCCGTGGATAAGTTGCGCACAAATGACTGGTCAATTTTAATTTGCGTAAGCGGCAATTGCTTCAAGTGAGACAGCGAGGAATAACCGGTGCCAAAATCATCTAGGGCGAAGTTCACGCCAAACTCTTTTAGCGCCTGCATCTTGGCGATGGACTCCTCGATGTTGTTCAACACCATACTTTCGGTGAGTTCTAGCTTCAGCAACATGGGATTGATGCCATGCTCAGTCACCGCACGCATCACTTGCGCCACAAAATCGGCCTGATGGAATTGTTTAGCGCAGACGTTCACCGCCAGACTCAGCTGTCCTAAATCTGCACGGCCTGACCAAGCTTGAATCTGCGCACACGCGGCATTCAACACCCACAGTCCTATCGGAACAATCAGCCCATTTTCTTCCGCCAAAGTGATGAAATCGTTAGGCAAAATTAGGCCCTTGAGCGGGTGCTGCCAGCGCAACAAAACCTCTGCCCCAATTGGCTTGCCTACTGCGTTCACTTGCACCTGATAAAACAATTGAAATTGCTGATGCTTCAGTGCCACTTGCAAGTCGGTTTCCAGTGTGGCGCGCAATTCGATCGCTGCCTGCATCGCCTTATCGTAAAAACGAATGGCGTTACGCCCTGCATGCTTTGCCTGATACATAGCAATATCTGCATGCTTCAACAACGCATCCTTGCTCTCTAAATGACCCCGAAACAAAGCCACGCCAATGCTTGATGACGTTTGATGCGGCACAGCCCCTAAGTCATAAGGCTTACTCAAACCGATGCGTATTTTTTCGGCGACCACTTCCGCTTGCTTGGCCGCTTCTTCGTCCACCGTACTCAACGATTCCAGCACCACTACAAACTCATCGCCGCCCAAACGGGCCACGGTATCGCCTTCACGAATCACCGTTTGTAAACGTTTCGCCACTTCGCACAGCAACAAATCGCCTACGTCATGTCCTTGGCTATCGTTGAGTTTTTTGAAGTCGTCCAAATCGAGCAACATCAGCGCCCCATAACGTCCATTACGCGTGCTGACGGTCAACGCTTGTTGCGTACGTTCTAGCAACAAGCGGCGATTCGGCAAACGGGTCAGCGGGTCATAAAACGCGAGGTCGTGCATTTTATTTTCCATGGCTTTACGCTCGGTCATGTCCCAGATTGCACCAATGATGCCCACCGTTTTGCCGCTGCCATCCGTTAGCTTCGCCTTGTGAAAGATGACATCGCGCAACTCGCCGTCACCGCGCTTTACATTGCTTTCATACACCTGTTCATCCACGCCCTCTTGCAACAGGTCTAGGTCTTTATCGCGATAATCTGCCGCTAGTTTTTGCGGTGAAATTTCGAATACCGTTTTACCCACGATGTCGATTTTGTCTTTACCCAAAAAATCGCAGAACTGCTTGTTACACCCCGTATAACGACCCTCGGCATTTTTATAAAAAATAGGTAGCGGCAACGCTTGCACCAACGTTTCCGTAAAGGCCAAACTGGCTTTCAATGAAGCTTCTATTTTTTTGCGCTCACGAATATCGCGGCAGGCACCATATACACGACCATTCGGCAATAGCACTGCATTCAATTCCAGCGGAATTTTTTGGCCTGTTTTGCTGACTAGGCGAATGTCTAAAACTTGACGGGGGCCTTGCACAATTTGCTGTCCCACGCGCCGATAGGTATCGCGCCAATCTGGCGGTACTAAATCAAATACACTCATGCGATATAACTCAATGCGTTCATAACCTAACAGGGTTACAACGTTGTCATTGACATAAGAAATGCGCCCATCTTTCTCGGTAATGAATACCGCGTCGGGGGCATTTTGCAAAGTCATTAACAAACGCTCTTCACTCTCCCGCAATGCGGTAATCATCGACGCTGACACTTGATTAGAACGCTCCATCAGCGATTGATACTCACGTCCCAACACAGACAATTCGTAAGCATTTTTACGTGCCATTCGCTGATCAAACAAATTAGCCATCAATCCGCCGCCGAACCACACTAAGGACAACGACGCAATCATCATGGCCAGCAACTTGGGTTCAATACGCAAGACGGTGACGAGACACATGCTCCCTTCAGGAATGTGCAGCCCCAACATGGCGGTGTAGTGCATCGCTGAAATCGCAGTCCCCATCATCAGCGCACCCAACACTGTGCGCGGCAATGCGGAAACGTGCAGCCAATCTTCACGATACATAATGAGCAACGCCCCCCATGATGCGGCGATGGCAATGAGCACCGACAAGGCAAACAACCAAGGGTCGTAAAAAATAGAGGGCGACATTTTGAGCGCAGCCATGCCCAGATAGTGCATGGCACTGATGCCCATCCCCATCAATAATCCGCTGATGAAAATGCGCCGCGAACTAACGATGGGATCGCGCAATACGCGAAAGCCTAGCAGAGCTGCAACAACCGAGGGCAGCAAGGAAAAAACCGTTAAGTGCAGGTCATAGCCGATTGCAACGGGTAACTGAAACGCCAGCATTCCCACAAAATGCATACTCCAAATTGCCAAGCCTAGGGTGGAAGCGCCCGCCAACATCCAGATTGTTGCAGTGCGGCCGCTGCTTTCGCGCATACGCTGGGCATGCAGCAAGGCCGTGTACGAGCCGATGATGGCAATCAGTACGGACAGCACAACCAGCGATATATTCCAAGTGATAGACACGGTGCGCGAAGTTGAATGAGCGTGAACCCATTCTAAACCCAATCAATACCGTACATTGATTGTGGGAACTCGCCACGCTTGTGGGGGCGCGATTCACCTCGAAGCAGTTCTTGTGCCCTGTGGGTATGGCGCAATGACATGAAGATACCTATCGCCCGATAAATCAGGCTCCCACAAAACCGCTGCGCTGCAATTTTTGTGGGGGTGCGATTCACCTCGAAACGGTTCTTGTGCCTTGTGGGTATCACGCGATGGCATTGGAGAGCTCTATCGACCGCTACCCACAGCGCGCGCGGAGTTAATCCGATGTTCAGTATTAACCCTCGCAATACTCATTATTAGCGACTTCCCGATCCAACTTTCACCTGTTTAGCGCTGACTTATCGAGCATGCGCGCTATATAATCTCGGCTCATTTTCTTCCCCCTCGGAGTCTTTGCCATGTCGCATAACCTGTTCAACTCGCGCCAATCTCTTACCCTAGCTAATGGAAAAACCTCCGCGCTGTATTCCCTTCCTGCGCTTGAGAAAGCGGGGGTCGGCAATATCTCGCGCCTACCCGTCTCCATCCGCATCGTGCTGGAATCGGTGTTGCGCAACTGCGACGGCAAGAAGGTGACGGAACAACATATCCGCGAGCTGGCAAATTGGAAGCCGAACGCGGATCGCACACAAGAGATCCCCTTCATCGTGGCTCGCATCGTGTTGCAAGACTTTACGGGTGTGCCATTGCTGGCGGACTTGGCCGCCATGCGCGATGCAGCCGCTAAAGCGGGCAAAGACCCAAAGGTGATCGAGCCATTGGTGCCTGTGAACTTGGTGGTTGACCACTCCGTACAGATCGACAGCTACAACAATCCGAACGCATTGAAGACCAACATGGAGTTGGAGTTCGAACGCAACACTGAGCGCTATCGCTTCATGAAATGGGGCATGCAAGCGTTCGACACCTTCAAGGTCGTGCCACCCGGCATCGGCATCGTGCATCAGGTGAACTTGGAATATCTGGCACGTGGCGTGATCCAAAAAGACGGCGTGACTTATCCCGACACCTTGGTTGGAACTGATTCCCACACCACCATGATCAACGGTATCGGCGTGGTGGGATGGGGCGTGGGCGGTATCGAGGCGGAAGCGGGCATGCTGGGTCAGCCCGTTTACTTCCTCACACCAGACGTGGTCGGTGTGAACTTGAAAGGCAAGCTACGCGAAGGCGTGACGGCGACAGATTTGGTTTTGACCGTCACCGAGCTGATGCGCAAACACAAAGTGGTCGGCAAGTTCGTGGAGTTCTTCGGCGAAGGTACATCTAGCCTTGCCCTGCCCGACCGCGCCACCATCGCCAACATGGCACCGGAATACGGCGCGACCATGGGCTTCTTCCCCGTGGATGACGTGACCGTGCAGTTCATGAAGAACACCGGCCGCACTGCGGATGAAGTGGCCGCATTCGAAGCGTACTTCAAGGCGCAAGGTCTGTTCGGCATCCCCGCTGCAGGCAGCATCGACTACAGCAGCGTGGTTGAACTGGACTTGAGCAGCATCGTGCCTTCACTCGCAGGTCCGAAACGCCCACAAGACCGTATCGCTTTGCCCGCAATGAAGGACACCTTCAATAGCCTGTTCAGCAAACCTGTCGCGGAGAATGGTTTCAATCAGTCCGCCGATAAATTGAATACCCGTTACGGCACAGGCAAAGACGGCTTGGAGATCGGCAACGGAGATGTGCTCATCGCTGCGATCACGAGTTGCACCAACACCTCCAACCCCGGTGTACTGCTGGCGGCCGGTTTGCTGGCGAAGAAAGCGGTCGCGAAAGGGCTGAAAGTCGCGCCGCACATCAAGACCTCGCTCGCGCCCGGATCGCGTGTCGTCACTGAATATCTGACCAACGCCGGTCTGTTGCATTCTCTGGAACAACTGGGCTTCAGCGTCGCCGCTTACGGCTGCACCACCTGCATCGGTAACGCGGGCCCACTGCGTGAAGACATCGAAAAGACCATCGTTGACAACAGTCTGGTCTGCGCCGCAGTGCTCTCCGGCAACCGTAACTTCGAAGCGCGTATCCACCCGAACCTGAAGGCGAACTTCTTGGCCTCGCCGCCGTTGGTCGTGGCCTACGCCATCGCGGGCAAGATGAATATCAATCTGGATACCGACCCACTCGGCACTGGCAAAGACGGTCAGCCCGTGTACCTGCGCGACATCTGGCCGAATAGCGCCGAAGTGCAGACCGTGATGAAGTTCGCTTCTGACCCTGCCGTGTATCAACGCTTGTACAGCGACCTCACCAAAGACTTGCCGCTATGGAACGCGATCCAAGCCCCAACCGGAAATCTGTATCAGTGGGACGATTCCACCTACATCGCGCGTCCACCGTTCTTTGATGCGGCAATTCCTGTTATTGGCGATATCAAGAACGCGAAAGCATTGGCCGTGTTTGGCGACTCCGTCACCACCGACCACATCAGCCCTGCTGGTAGCTTCAAGTCGACCACGCCCGCTGGTAAATATCTGCAAGCGCACAAGGTGGAGATAAAAGACTTCAACAGCTACGGCTCACGTCGAGGCAACCACGAGGTGATGATGCGCGGCACCTTCGCCAATGTGCGCGTAAAGAACTTGATGCTGCCAGCTAACGCAGACGGTTCGCGCGTGGAAGGTGGTTACACACTGTACAAGGGCGAACAAGTGGCAATCTACGATGCCGCGATGAAGCACATCGCCGATGGCACATCGACCGTCATCTTCGCAGGTGAAGAATACGGCACGGGATCATCGCGCGATTGGGCTGCGAAAGGCACACAACTGTTAGGCGTGAAAGCCGTCATCGCCAAGAGCTACGAACGTATCCACCGCAGCAACTTGGTAGGTATGGGCGTGTTGCCCTTGCAATTCAAAGGGAACGACAGCGTGGCCAGTTTGAACCTGACCGGCGAAGAGAGCTTCGACCTCGTCGGCATCAACGACAACCTGAAACCACAACAGGATGTGACGCTCGTCATCACACGCAAAGACGGCAGCAAACAAAACGTCAGCGTACTGTTGCGTATCGACACACCGATCGAAGTGGACTACTACAAGAACGGCGGCATCCTACCGTTCGTGTTGAAGGAGTTGGTGGGTTAAGCTTTCGCGTCTAGCTCACGTTGTTGCAAAAGAAGAAGCCCGCACCGCGGGCTTCTTCTTTTTCGTCCAAGCTCAATTACTGGATTCTGGCCTACCCGCAGAGAAATTTATCCTGAATCCATCTAAGGGCGGGACTTGCAAAAAATCACGCAGGTTTTTGTTTGTCTTCCACCCCAACCACTTGCGTCAAATAATGTTCAAGATTGCGTTGTGGATGATGCGAATAGTGTTGTGCCAGCAGTGTGATGCTTTGTATGCGGTCGAGGCGAAAATTTCGGTAGTCATCCCGCTTTTCGCACCACGCGAGCAAAGTCCAGTGATCACCCCATCCAAACAATCCGAACGGCGAGAGCGTGCGCGAAGATTGATGCTCTTTCATATCACGGTAGGTGATGGTGATTTTTTGTCGCGCTTCGCAAGCTTTGCGCAATATGCCATGCACTTCATTCTCGGCGCGAGAAAAATTGGGAATGCGATACGGAAGTCGGGATACATCAATCAGCATCTGAGGCGTAAGGGCAGCGAGTATCTTCGTCTCCGCCTGCTTGGCGGCGAGTGCTAATTCCGAATCAGTCCAAGCCTGCACCATGCGGCTACCTACCAGCAATGCCGTGACCTCTTCGGATTGGAACATCAGCGGCGGCAGATCGAAGCCTTTACGCAGCCGATAACCGACACCTGCCTCGCCATCTATCGGCACTCCCGAAAGCACCAGCGCTTGGATGTCGCGATACACGGTGCGCATGGTGACCCCCAAGGCATCTGCCAATGTTTGAGCCGTGATGGCCGTGCGTCTGCCTTGTAGCAGCGTGACTAGCTTGAAAAGGCGTTCAGATTTCCGCATGGATTATTTATTCATCTTGCGTGGTTTAGGTATGGGTAACTCACGCGCTGTCGCCTGCACTAGGCCACATAACCATTCACTATCTTCCCATTGATCTGCGGTAATCAGCAGATGCGGATTTGCGCCGGGATAGGGCGAACCCTCGATCACGCTAACGAGTTTTTCTTTCCCGGTCTTGGTGGGTTTTAGGTAAAGCTGATCGTCACACACCAAGCCCACGGGCTTGCCTGCAAAGTAGAGGCAATATTCGCCGAACATTTTTTTGGCCGACACCTCGCCCAAGACAGAAAGTTGGTCAAGCAGAAAGTCTATGGTGTTTTGAGCGGTTGCCACTTCCCTACCCTTTGCTTGAATAGCTCATTTCTTGGTTGCTGCCTTATGCGCAAGGACGAGATATTCCCGAACGTGCTTGCCTTGGACATCCTCAACTGTGTTTAGCTTGATGTGTCGACGCAGCTTGCCGTCACCTTCCAGTACCTTGTATTTGTCCGACAACGATGCTCCCTCGCTAAACTCCAGCGAGATATGCTTGGCATACGAAAAGATGCCGCAAAACGGCTTGCCTGCCGCAAACAATATCCCGCCATATTTGACCTCTTCAGAAATACTTGCGTCTAGTCCAAGAGCCAGTTTTCTTACGGACTCTACTAATTGGTATCGGTCGTCACTCAACGAGCGGATATCTTCGAGCAGCTGGGTGACTCGTTCTGCACTCATGTCAGCCTCCCATCGCTGAACACAGCTCAATCAATGAACCCTCTTTACTACGCACATAGCCCACCAATTGCCCCCAGGGTTTGTGTTCGGGTGGCTTGATAGGCGTTGCCCCTGCCGCAACAGCTTTGGCATAGGCAGCATTCACATCATCGGCAACAAAAACCAGCTCCACGCCAAACGGCTTCTCGCTGGTATCGCATCTAACATAATTTCCACCCAAATTCATTTCGCCCATCGCATGGCTGGCGAAAGCCAAGGTCGTTTCCCCCGTGGACAATTCTCCATAATCACCCGCCTCATGCAAAAAACGCGTCTCAAATCCAAACGCTTCGCGGTAAAAGTTCAAGGTGTCTCCTACCGACTCAACATTCACAATCGTATATCCATACTTCATGGCATCTCCTTTTTAATGGTAACTTGCAATACATCAGGCACACCCACAAATGCTACTGCGTTTCTCTGCATTATTTCGTCTTCACTCATACCTGTAATTGGGTTTCACAACATGATGCTTGCCTCATCAACCACATGCGTGGACTGGCAGATAGGGCGAGAATTTTCATTCGATAAGCCTCAAGGCTGATTGCGGGCGTAATTGATGAGCGCTTGAGTCTGTTTCGCCGCATCTTTGATTTGATTCTCACCGATCACTTTGCGCCAGAAACAACCCAATACTCCCCATGTCTCGGCTTTGAAGCGCACGATTGTCTTCTCACCGCTCTGCACATACTCATGCGAGTTGCGCAGCTTCCCCAGAAAGAGATGTGCTGTGTCTACCTGCCGATATGGACGCATCTCATCAATCGTCAGCATCACTTTCGGCCCACCTTTTGGCTTAAGCGTAAAGCGCGCTCCTACTTGGGAGACACCCTCAAGCTTTGTCCATTCAAGCTCCTCATCCCACTTGTTCCAATTGTTGATGTCGCAAATCGCACGATAAAGTTTCTCGGCGGGCACATCGGTTGTTGTTTCGTATTGAGCTTGCCACATGTGTTAATCCCTATCGTTTGTCTTAAACAATCAAGCTTGATTTTCAAGCAGCGATTTCAGCTTTGATAATTCTTTGACGAGGGTGATTGATTGTTCTGCCAACACACCTTCCAATAATTCAAGCGGCACTGGCGGTGGAGTAAGGACAAAGGTATATGCGCAGCTTTTTGAATCGAGCGGCACCACTCTTGAATAAGCTTTAGCCACATTGCCGTCAGGAAATGTCATCAACCAATCAATTGTCCCCTGCTCTTCTGATGCTTGTACTGCAAGGCCAATTTCAACTTTACCATTCGGTGTCTGCAACATGGCTTTGCCATTTTTCACCAACGAAAATGCATTCGTCCAGAGCGGTAACTTGTCTGCATCAGCGATATATGAGAACACTTTTTGTAACGGGGACTGAATGGTGACACCTTGTACATCGAACATCTTTCTTCTCCTTTTTTATGCTGGAACAGCCAGCAAAGGGAAGGTACGCCACTGCTACTGACAGCGTGATGTCAGCAGACTTTGCGGCTAACCGCTTTGTTGTGGTGATAAGTGAGTGCAGCTGCGATACAGAAGGCTAGAGAATCCATCGGCAGCGGTGCTACCTCTTCGAACACAATGGCGCGATTACCTTCGAATTTGAATTCATTCGGAAACAAGGTGCGAAAAGTTTCGATGAGGTTGGTCTGGCAGTGGAAATACAGTGCGCATTGCGAGGGCGCAGATTTCTTCCAGCCTAAACGAATCGTGCTGCCGCTTTTATTAGTCGTAAGGTAGGCGGGTTCGCCCCATTTGAGCGTCTCTTCCAAGCCCCCCACCCCATCGGTCTCTGCCGCAGTGCGATAGATTAGTTCACGCAGCGAAAGGAGTTTGCTACGCATGTGTGGCGGATACGATTCAAAAGTCTTGGCGACTGCTTCACTTCTGAATTCAAATTCACCGTCGCTCGTCTGCGGAATTTTCTTCTCATGGCGAATGGCAGCGCGTTCCGCATCTTCCAACTCAATCAGCAAACGCAATCTATCGTTCTGCGCCACCTCTTGCCAATGCCGCCCCGACAACGCCCCCTCTATCGCCCACAACAAATTGAGGCTGACCTTGCCAACACGCTTCACCTGCACATAGGCGGGCACTGAGCCTAAATAACGCAATTGCTCAATCGTCACGATGCCCGCCAATGCAAGCATCTGCTGCGACTTGGCGCCAAAATTAGGCAGGTCGGCGATGTTCATTTGTCTGCTCGTTTGCTGCGCATCGCAAAATATTTCTGCATTTTCTTGTCGTTGACGAAGCGCTGATACTCATTGCTCTCGACGGCATACAAAGCAATCTTTCCCTGTTCGTCGTAATGCACGCCCCAGCCATATT
>JABFSI010000011.1 GCA_013140695.1 Sideroxydans sp.
TGTTCGGGGGGGGGGAGTAGCTATTTGTGCGGACATGGTCAAGGCCTCAAATTGAAAATTAAGAGTTAGAGCTAATATCAAGGAAGTTGCTGATGCTTGCAAACTCTGCTACTCCCAGATTCTCGGCACGCAACTGCGAATCGATATCGAGCTGAGTGAATTCCGCTTCTGAAAGAAAACTTTTTAGCGTGTTGCGCAGTGTCTTGCGACGTTGGCCAAAAGCGGTGCCCACAATCTGTGCAAACAACAATTCGTTCTTCACGATGATCTTGTCGACGGGCATGGGGATCATGCGCACGATGGCGGAATCGACCTTGGGTGCGGGGCGGAAGGACTCCGGCGGCACGTCGAGCAACTTCTCCATGTAAAAACGGTATTGCAGCATCACGGACAAACGACCGTAGGCGGGTGTGGAGGGATCAGCCACCATGCGTTCCACCACTTCGTTCTGCAACATGAAATGCATGTCGGTGATACGCGCGGCGTGCTCGGCGAAGTGGAACAACAGCGGGGATGAGATGTTGTAGGGCAGATTGCCCACGATGCGCAGCGGCGTACCCAGCGTAGCGAAGTCGAACTGCAAGGCATCGCCTTCATGGATGACGATCTTGTCCTGCGGATAGTCGGTCTTCAAACGCGCGATGATGTCGCGGTCGATCTCCACCACGTGCAGCTTGTCTAGTTGTTTCAACAGCGGGCGCGTTAGCGCACCGAGTCCTGGGCCGATCTCCACCATGTTGTCGTCAGCCTCTGGGCGGATGCAACGCACGATGTCAGCGATGATGTTTTGATCGACCAAAAAATTTTGGCCAAAATGCTTTTTGGCTTTGTGATTCATTTGAATTTCTCCAAAAAGCATTTCAGAGAAGGCTCATGCGCGTAGCGCGTGATGCCGGAACTAAACTGTTTTTTAGCTTTATGCCCGCTCATTTTTTGCCATTTCTATTGCGACTTTGATCGCCTCCAACAAGCTGCCGACATTGGCTTTTCCCGTACCGGCTAATTCCAGCGCGGTGCCATGATCGACGGAGGTGCGGATGATGGGGAGGCCGAGGGTGATGTTCACGCCTTCGCCGAAACTGGCGTGTTTGAGAACAGGCAAGCCTTGGTCGTGATACATCGCTAGCACCGCATCGCATTCGCGCAAACGGTGTGCGGCAAACAGGGTATCTGCAGGCAACGGTTCGCTCACGTTCATGCCTTCCGCGCGCAATCGGTTCAGTACAGGAATCATCACATCAATCTCTTCGCGCCCAAGGTGTCCACCTTCGCCCGCATGAGGATTGAGCCCGGCGACCAAGATGCGCGGATGGACGATGCCGAAACGCTTTTGCAGATCGCGATTCAGGATGCGCAGGATATCTTCAAGAAGAGGTTGCGTGATGGCATTCGCCACCTCGCGCAAGGGCAGGTGGGTGGTGGCAAGCGCTACGCGCATGCCGCCGCCTGCTAGCATCATCACGACGAGTGGTGTGTGGGTCTGCTCGGCCAGATATTCGGTGTGGCCCGTGAAGGGGATGCCGGCATCGTTGATGATGCCCTTGTGGACGGGGGCGGTAACCATGCCCGCGAATTCGCCAGACACACAACCTTGTAGCGCGCGATCTAGCGTCTTTAGGACATACGCAGCATTCCGTGAATCCAACTTGCCAGCGCTGACGGGTTGCGCCGTAGGAATGTGCAACACGCTTAATTTGCCTGCGACATAAGGCGTTGCGCTGCTGTAGTCGTGTAGAGAGACGGCCGAGCCGAGTTGTGCCGCGCGTTGTTGCAACATCTGTTTATCTGCAATAACGACCAGTGGATAGGCATGTCCTGCGAGCTGCATGCACAGGTCGGGGCCGATACCAGAGGGCTCGCCCGATGTGATGGCGAGAGGGGCGGTCACTTCCCCTCTCCTCAATTCTCTCCCGCAAGCGGGAGAGGAGGCGAACGAAATCGCTTCGCGATGATCATATTAATCTCGGTATTCTAGGGTGGCGCGGTCACGCAATTGGCGTAGCCAATCTTGGTACGCGTCATCTGATTTGTAAGCACGAATGGCGTTGCGTGCCTGCTGTTTCTTTTGCTCCACACTGACATCGGTATTGCGACGTTCCAACACTTGTATCAAATGCCAGCCGAACCCCGATTGCACCAAGCCACTCACTTGGTTGACCTTGAGTGCATCCATCGCCTTTTCAAATTCAGGCACGGTCTCGCCAGGGGATAGCCAGCTTAAATCACCGCCTTGCGGGGCGCTGCCATCTTCGGAATGTAATTTAGCTTCTTCAGCAAAATTGGCCCCTTTATCAATGCGCGCCTTGATTTCTTGCAAGCGCGCTTTCGCTTCATTTTCCGACACTAGCTCGCTGGTTTTAATAAGGATGTGACGCGCATGGGTTTGGCTAATAAATACCGGCGTATCGGACGTTTTTCTGTCCAACAATTTGATGATATGAAAGCCGCTGGGACTGCGCAGCAAGCCCGTTAATTCACCCGCTTTGAGTTTGCTCAAAGGGTCGGAAAATAAACTGGGTAATTGATTGGCCGGACGCCAGCCCAACACGCCCCCTTGTAGCGCATCTTTGGCGTCCGAGTAACCTGCGGCTACTTGTGCAAAGGAAGCGCCGCCGTTTAATTTGGATAGCGCCTCTTCGGCGCGACGTTTGTAAGTTTGAATGCTGTCCGCGCTGGCTTGTTCAGGCACAACCACTAAGATGTGCGCGAGTTGCAGCTCTTCACCTTTGTTGCCTTGGTTGGCTTGCGTGGCGAGATAGTCTTCGATGTCGCTTTCGCTAATGATGAGCTTGCTATCCACTTCGCGTTCGCGCAAGCGTACCGAGGCGATTTCTGCGCGAATTTCTTCGCGGAACTTATTGAAGTCAATGCCGTCGGCTTCCAGCTTGGCGCGGAAGGTGGCCGCGTCTAATTTGTTTTGCTGGGCAATGCGTGCCAGTGCTTTGTCGAGTTGCACGTCATCCACGCGCACCCCATTTTCATTGGCGAATTGAGTTTGCAACAAATCGCTAATCATGCGTTCCAGTACTTGTTTCTCAAGCACCTTGGCGTCTGGAAGTTGCGTGCCTTGTTTCTGCAATTGCCTAACTGCTGCGCCGACTTTTTGGTTTAATTCAAGTTGGGTGATGACATTGTCGTTCACCACAGCGCGGATGTGATCGAGTGCAAGTGGGGTAGCGGCATGTGCAGAGAGTGTGAAGACAGACAACAGCAGGGCAGGAATAATTTTCATGTGCACATTCATAGGTTGAGTTATTGCAAGCCCTGTATGGACGGGGCGGCCTGAACATCATTTAGTTTGGTATAGCCGATGACGCTGGTGCGTAAAGCGGCAAGTGGGTCAGAACCAATGCGGACTAAATCGTTAAGTTCTAATTGTACGAAAACGCCCGTGGTGGTTTCTTTGGCAGCGGTAGCAAAGGTTTGGGCAACAAGGCGTAGCGTCCAGCAGTTCTCATTATACTCAAGCCCTCCTAGCGCTTCCAAAATACGCTGGTCATGCAAGGAATAATTGAAGCGGCCTACGCTGTGCCAGCGTCCAGAAATAGGCCACTGTGTGGCAATGTCCATCTGTTTCAAAATGCCGCGTGTGTAGCGGTAACCTAAATTAAGCACCTTACCCGCTTCGGGTTTATAACTGGCGGCGACGTTATAAGACTCGGTGACATTCGCATTGGGATTAAATTGCAGCAGGCTATCCAGCGTCCAATGGCGTGTCATACGTCCACCTGCGGTGAGCAAAATATCAGAGCGCGTGGTGCGATTAGTCGGGGTGGCGAAATTCACTAATGGCTCGCTAAACGTGAAACGTTCCGCCGCCGCAATTTTAATGCGCTCCACACCATCCTCATCGTCGATGGCGCGCGAGGTGAGCGCGACCGTGAGCATATCCGCATCGCCTACACGGTCGCTGCCCAAAAAACGATTTTCGGTGAACATTTGGCTAAAGCTGAAGGGCGCTTGTGCGGTATCAAAATTGGGCAACAAGCTTTGATCTTGATACGGAATGCGCACGTAATAAGCGCGCGGCTCAAGGGTTTGCATATAGCCATTGCCGAGGAAAGAGTCGCTACGTTCAAAGATCAGACCGCTATCTAAACTAAAAATAGGCAGGGTGCGAATGCTATTGGGTAAATAACCTGCGGTGTTGGTGTCGAGTGCGTATTGGGTGCGGTGCACCCCTACTTTGGGTGTTAAAAAGTAACCTGAATGACTTAACAAGGGATAGCTAATTGACGGGTAAGTGACCAAGCGCCGCCCATTGACCAGCGTGGGATGGCGAAAATCGACGTATTCGCTATGCAAAGCCAGAGTCGCACCGAGTAGCGATTGTTGCGTGGAAGCGTTGAGTTGCGGATGCCGCCAATACGGCGCTAACACAGGCGCTAGCGGGTCTTGTAGGGTTTGATAATGCTGTACTCGCGCCGAGGTTTGCCAGCCCCACACGGCGTAATTCAACACCCCTTCTTGCAACAAGTTTGTTTGTGACGTGGCGGCCACGGTGGTCGCCAAGTCGCGATAATAATTGTCATCCGACACCCGATTCAGATTGAGCGAGGCGCTGACACCGTAGCCTAATTGCTGTCCATGCTTGAGGGAAAAATGGGTGCGATTGGTGTGCGAAAGATTGTCATTGAGCAAGGCATCTGCTTGTAGTTCGCCCGCAAAATTAGGCTGCAAATAACGCACCTCATTATTCAGTTGTGTGCCGCGTTTCTCTAGCCAACGCGGTGATAACGTGGCATCCACATAGGGCGCAAGGTTGAGGTAATACGGCACGGTTAGTTCTGTCCCGCTGGAATGCGTACTCCCAAAAAGGGGACTCAACACACCCGTACGACGATTACTGTTTAAGGGAAAGTCCATCCACGGGGTGTACAGCAGGGGCACGCCAAAAAATTCAATGCGCGCATGATGTGCAACGCCCACTTGGGCCGCGCGATCAATTGTTAGCCGACTCATTTTTAACATCCAATCATCCTGTTCAATAGGGCAAGTGGTGTAGTTGGCATTTTCAAATTCATAATACTGTGTGCCTGCAATGTTGACTTTTTCGGCGCTGCCGCGAGCATGGTTTTCTTCAAAATAAAATACAGGTTGTTGCAGATCGCCTATGTGGGTGTCCAAATTTAAGTTGAACTGCGTGCCACGCACGGTGGAGTGTGGCTGTTCAATGACCACCGATCCTTGCGCGGTAAATTGCTGTTGCACGTCGTCGTAAAGCATCTCGTCTGCACTGACAGCTTGCGTGTGCTCACGGTAGCGAGCATTGCCCGTCGCCTTAAATTGGCGACCTTGATTCGCCTCAATGTGATCCGCCTCAATAAATACGGCTGTTTTTTCAATGGGGTCGGGCAATCTGTTGAAGGTGCGATCGAGTTTGAGCGGCAACACGTTTTCCTCGCCCACGCTTAAGGTAGGTGAAATGAATAACACGAGAAGGAGGAGGCGCAACAAACGGAAAGGCATGGAGTGAGCAATTAAATTAAGGTGCTAAAATCTCACAAAATCACCATTAAGGCAACGCAAATGCAACGTCAGAAACAGCTTACCGAGTGGCTTTCCAGCCTGTATCCCAATCAACCCTTCAATCTAACTCCCGCTTCTGCCGATGCCAGTTTTAGGCGCTACTTTCGCGCCACCTTTGCGGATGGTTCGACCAAAGTATTGATGGATGCCCCGCCGCAACATGAGGATTGCAAACCTTTCTTGCATGTAGGCAAACTATTTGAGGCGGCGGGAGCGCATGTGCCGCATGTGTATGCACAAGACCTCGCACAGGGATTTTTACTGTTATCCGATCTAGGCAATACAACCTATCTGCAAGCGTTGCATGAAGGCAATGCGCAGGCACTGTATGGCGCGGCGACTGATGCTTTAATCAAAATTCAGCTCGCTTCCCAGCCTAATGAATTGCCGCCTTATGACGAAGCTCTCTTGCGCCGCGAACTCAACTTATTTCCCGAGTGGTACATCGCCAAGCATCTGGGGGTCACGCTCACTGTCAAGCAGCAAGCCAAGTTAGAAGAGGTGTTTGCGCGCCTCATCGCCAACAATCTGGGGCAGCCCTGTGTGTATGTGCACCGCGATTACCACTCGCGCAATTTGATGGTGACCGTTGACAACAATCCTGGCGTGATTGATTTTCAAGACGCGGTGTATGGGCCGATTACTTATGACCTCGCCTCTTTGTTCAAAGATGCTTACGTGAAATGGGAAGAGCCGCAAATCATTGACTGGCTAATTCGCTATTGGCAAAAAGCACGCAAGGCGGGCTTGCCAGTGCGTGAAGATTTCGGCGATTTTTATCGTGATTACGAACTGATGGGCGCGCAGCGCCACATCAAAGTGTTGGGTATTTTTGCGCGCTTGTATCACCGCGATGGTAAAGACGGCTACCTAAAAGATATGCCACTGGTGATGGAGTATCTACACAAAGCGTGTGAGCGTTATATCGACCTTAAGCCGCTGCTGAATATCCTGCTGGAGTTGAACGCGCAGGCGGGAAAAGCTTAATCATGCGCGCCTTAATTCTGGCCGCTGGGCGTGGCGAACGCATGCGTCCGTTGACTGACCATACACCTAAGCCATTGCTGCAAGTGGGCGGCAAGCCGCTCATCGTGTGGCACATCGAGCGCTTGGTACGCGCAGGTATCACGGACTTGGTCATCAATCATGCACACCTTGGAATGCAGATTGAGCACGCATTAGGCGAGGGTACTCAGTTCGGCGCAACTATCCATTACTCGGATGAAGGCACGGCGCTGGAGACGGCTGGTGGGATCGCCTTCGCCGCGCCATTGCTGGGGGACGAGGTGTTCGCGGTGGTCAATGGTGATGTGTATTGCGACTACGACTTCTCGAATTTGGCTAGCCACGCTTCTGCGCTGGCTAACAGTGAGGATAGGGCGCATCTCGTACTGGTGAATAACCCAGAGCACAATCTTAAAGGCGATTTTGGTTTGCAAGGAGGCCGCATTACAGATCTGCCTCCCAAGCATACATTTAGTGGCATTGGGCTCTACAAACCGCAACTATTCGTCGGTATCCTGCGTGGAACCAAAGCGCCGCTCGCACCTTTGCTGCGTGAACAAATTGCCTTGAACAAGGTGAGCGGCGAACATCACCCGGGCCAGTGGGTGGATGTGGGTACGCCACAACGCTTGGCTGAACTCGACCAACAATTATTAAGCTCGCACAAAGGGTCACATGACTGATACCGCACGCTACACGGCACGTCGCAAGCAATTGCAAGCCTTGATGCAGCAAGGCATCGCCATTATTCCAAGTGCGCCCGAGGTGGTGCGTAATGGGGATGCGCACTACGATTATCGCCACGATAGTTCGCTGTACTACCTCACAGGATTTAGCGAACCTGAGGCGGTGTTGGTGGTGATTGCAGGTGAGATGCCACAAAGTATTTTATTTTGCCGCGACAAAAATCCAGAGCGTGAAGTATGGGATGGTTTCCGCTATGGGCCTGAGGCGGCGCACGCGCATTTTGGATTGGATGCGGCGTACTCAATGGCGATTTTGGATGACAAGTTGCTCGAATTGATGAGCAATCAAGCGACGCTGTACTACCCTTTGGGGGCCGATGTTCAATGGGATGCGCGTGTCATTAGGTTGCGAGAAGCGGTAAAAGCCAAAGCACGCAACGGTGTGCGCGCGCCGAGTGAAATTCGGGACGTGCGCGAACCGTTAAATGAAATGCGCTTATTCAAAGATGGACATGAACAAACGCTCATGCAGCGTGCGGCGACTATTTCATGCGAAGCGCATCGCCGTGCCATGCGCTTTACCCGCCCAGGCCAATTTGAATACCAGGTAGAGGCCGAGTTGTTGCATGAGTTTTGTCGTCACGGTGCGCGTCATCCGGCCTACACCAGCATCGTGGCGGGTGGGGTGAATGCCTGTACCTTGCACTACGTGGGCAATGATGCGCGCCTTAACGACGGCGACTTGTTGCTGATCGACGCGGGCTGTGAATTCGCGGGCTATGCCGCCGACATCACGCGCACCTTTCCAGTGAATGGCAAATTCAGCGCGCCACAACGCGATGTGTATGAAGTCGTGCTGGCAGCACAAGCCGCAGCGATTGATGCGGTGCAGCCAGGTCGATTGTGGAACGCCCCACACGAAGCAGCGTTACGCGTATTGGCGCAAGGCTTTGTTGACTTGAAACTGTGCCAAGGGTCAGTCGAAGGCGTGTTGGAAAGTGAAAGCTATAAACAGTTTTACATGCACCGTACAGGGCATTGGCTAGGCATGGATGTGCATGATGTGGGCGAGTACAAAGTGGCCGATCAATGGCGTCCTTTGCAAGCAGGCATGGTGCTCACGGTAGAGCCGGGTTGCTACATTCGCCCTTCGGATAAGGTGCCGCGCGCCTTATGGAATATCGGCATTCGTATTGAAGACGACGTGCTGGTTACCGCACAAGGCAATGCCGTGTTGACACAAGCCGCCCCTAAAACGATCAGCGAAATCGAGGAGGTTATGCGCCATGAATGAATCCCAATGTGATGTCGCCATCATTGGTGGCGGTCCAGTCGGGGCTGCGTTGGCCTTGGCGTTGCAAGGTAATGGCTTGCAAGTGGTGTTGCTGGAGGCGCGTGAATCGGAAGTGAATACCACAGACCCGCGTGCGCTGGCGCTGTCTTATGGGACGCGCTTGTTGTTGCAACGTTTGGGCGCTTGGGAGGCGCTACGTGATGTGAGCGCTATTAAAGTTATCGAAGTCACGCAAAAAAATTCAACGGGTCTCACTACCTTGCGTGCGCAAGAGATGGGCGTGGAGGAGATGGGCTACGTGTTGCCCTACACCCTGCTGCATGGAGCATTGCAAAAGGGTTTGGCGAACAGCGATGTAAAGTGTACTTATGGTGCACGGGTGAGCGAGTTGCGTCATACCAATGA
>JABFSI010000013.1 GCA_013140695.1 Sideroxydans sp.
GCCGAACATGGCCACCAGCACCGATAAAACAACGAGGGATGTATTCCAAACAATAGTCAAATGAATAGGTTTTCTATACTGATTTTAGGAATAATCGTTATTTACATTTTAAGTTTGGTAGGTTCTAGAAGGGAAATTAGGACATTTAATTAAACATACGCAAGTGATAAGTAATATTTATATATTAAATTCAGCAAGTTACAAAATATTTTATATTTAACAATCAACATTATTAATTAATAGTGTTGATTATACCTCGTTTTTTAAGTAGTTTAGGCTCTTAATCAACAAATTCATCGACAGCATATAACTATACCCATCAATTTAATCACATAGTCTTAAAATCTTAGTTCAACCATTTGCAGTAATTTTCTCAATCTATCCTATTGCGTATTATTGTAAAAAATCCATTAGTAACTATCAGCTTTTGTAGTTATCCATTAAAGAAATAAACTCCTTTAACTCACTGTTAACCACATTTAATAGCGCCGAAGCGTCTGCAGCCTCCTCACTTATCAAATAAGCTAAGCTCAAAATGGTCAGAGGGTGAACACCAATTACTTTAGCCAACGCATCGACCTTCTCAACCGTCGGAGTGTAAAGACCGCGCTCTAAGGTGCTGACATAGGTGCGACTAGAGATGTCTGAGAAATCTTCTTGCGTTACTTTTTTAGCTATTCTTGCTTTTTTCAGTGCCAGTCCAAGCGACTCTTTTATATTCATGAAAGTTTCCTTTTGAGAAACTCCATCTAGCCAAATTGAGTGATATATGACTACAATGTATACTGCTCATTTTTAACTTGCGATACGGTCATGATTGAAACTTTTTCCATAATATTGAAAATAATCAAATGTTATGACTTTACTCAAAGTCCCACATTTTAAAACCGCGCTAGAAATCAACGACCGGCTGGAATGGGCCGAACTTACCATTTATCACTGTCAGCTTTTTGACAATTCATTTTCATTAAGTACTAGTGACTGCTTTGTGACAAGCCATCAAGAAGGCATGAGGCAAGTCGCGGCCCTAACTGGTAAGACAGCTTAAAACTATGCTGCCCGAAAGCCGCCACGTTGTTCATGACGACAACTGAGCATTACTTGGTTGATTATGTAAGAGTCGCATGGTTGCGCCTCGGCTCCTTAGCCTTGTAGAGCGCTTCGTCAGCAGCCTTTACATATATCGCATATGCTCTGCCACCATAAACTGTTGCTGATGACAGAGCTCAAACCGTTATAGCTTGATGAAGTTTGTCATAGCTAAAGCGCCAAATGGCAGTTGCATTAATGGGCCACCAACGTCGAGTGAACCAAGGTCAACAGCGAAAAATCCGGTTGTTTCAAGTAGTTTTCGAACTTCAGTTTTTGCATCAGCATCGTCGCCTGAATAAAACAAAGTACGTTGACCAGCTGTTGTTTCTGGCTCTGATAACACTCTAGCGTCAAGATGGTTGAAGGCTTTAACTACGCGTGCGTCTGGAACCAACTCACGGAATACGGCACTTGAATACTGGTTGCCCAGGTCAATTGCCTTAATACCATAAGCGGCCAGTGGGTTGCTTGGATCTTTGGCATCAGGAGAGTTTGGATCTATGAAAAGGACTGGATTGGTACCGTCAATCACAATGCGATTATTCCATGCTGGTAAGTTACCCAATAATGACTCAAGTGCAACCCAAGGCACAGCGACAAGAACGATATCTGCACTTGCAGCTTGTTCAATCGTACCTGCTGTAATAGTAGGTCCTAATTCTGCGACTAGAGCTGCTAAAGATTCAGGCCCAGATTTGTTGGCAATTGTTGCTGAAAAACCTTTTTTAGCAAGTGCGCGTGCAACGTTTGAGCCTAGAGCACCAGAACCAATAATACCAATTTTCATAATGTTTCCTTTGATTTAAGTAGATATGTTGTATTGATGATTTGAATTTTAGGCGCTTCTAGTTAATAGCAGTAGTAGCGACATGGTAGAATCTATTTCAACTATTAGTTGAAAGTTAAACCATGGAAACCCTATCCAATCTTGAGTCTTTCGTCCGTAGTGCCGAAACAGGCAACTTTTCGGCTGCAGCGCGCCGGCTGGCTCTGACGCCAGCAGCGGTCAGCCGTAACGTCGCCCAGTTGGAGCGCAACCTCGGCGTGAAGTTGTTCCAGCGCAGTACGCGCGGCCTAACCATGACCGAAGCGGGCGAACATTTTCTGCAATCAGTGCGGGTTGGTCTCGACAGTATCCAAGATGCGATTGCCAACATCACGGTCAATGCTGGGCAGCCTGCTGGGGTGCTGAAGCTAAGCGTGGCTCCGGGGTTTGGGATGGATTATCTATTGCCGCTGATGCCGGCCTTCTTAGAACGGTATCCGGCAGTAACGCCGGATTGGTACTTCGATAACCGTCCGGTAGATTTGATTGCTGGCGGTTTCGATGCAGCCATTGGTGGTGGTTTCGATCTTCCACCCGGCATGGTGGCACGCGAACTAGGGCGCATACATCTGATTGCGGTGGCATCGCCAGATTTCCTGCGAGGTAAAAATCGTCCCGAAGATCCAATCGGACTTGCTGAATTGGAGGGCGTTACACTACGTTCTCCGCTAAATGGCCGCGTACGTACGCTGGTAATGCGCAACAGCGTCGGTAGTGAAATTGCGGTAGTTCAAAAGTCTGTGTTGACGGTCAATGATCCTGACGCGCTTTGCCGCGCGACCCTATTAGGCCTCGGCATCGGTCTGGTTGCCGTTCCGCATGCTGCGCCACATCTGGCAAGCGGCGCACTGGAGCGACTGTTACCGGACTGGCATATTGACATCGGTCCGCTCTCGCTGTACTTCTCCAGCCAAAAACTGCTACCAGCCAAGACCCGCGCTTTTATCGATTTCGTCACTGAGGCATTCCGCGCGCAGAAGCTGGCGCAAGTCCTGTCTGTCAGGAACTTGGCAAGCGGAGACGCGGCCTGACAAACTCAAGATAGTGCAAACTGCTAGAAGTCGCTGGATAAGCACGGCCTTTTCACTGCCCGAAATCTGCAGTTCATGAACTACCGCTTAGGGCCGATTTCACTAGTTAACACAGTCTGCTTTTGGAAAGCCTGAAAGCAGACTTTCCACATCGGCACTTGCGACCCATTCCTGCCAGTCGAGAATGCTAACTATCCGCGTATCTACGCTAGAACGTCCCGTTCAACTGCACCCACAACCTCGGGCTGCGATCCATCGTAGTCGGCTCCGTTTGCGCCTGCCCACCATGGGTGCGCCAAGAAATAGACGTTTTTAGTTGAAACAATTTGTACTGCGCATTCAAGCCCACCCCTGCCCCAGCGATGTTACGAGTATTGGTGGCAGTAGAGTAAGCAGTGTGGTTGATATTCACCCCGCCCGCATCATAAAAGGCAATAGCTTGCAGGTTATCCAGAAAGTTGTGGCGCAATTCCAGATTAGCCAGCCAGCCATCGTCGCCGTTGCCTTCCCCTTGCGGATACGCCCGCACGCCGTTGGCACCACCAAGTGTGAATTTCTCTGATGAATTAAGATTTTTGCTGGCTTGCTGACCAGAAACGGTGATCGACAGGCTGTCAGCAGCAGTGACGCGTTGCAGGCGGTTAAGGTTATAGGTAAAGCGGGCAAAGCCGCCTTCGCTCCTGGCCGTTGTAGCATCAATAGCGAGCGAGGCAACATCCATGTTGAGATGACCAAAAATCAACGCTGTATCCACAGAAGTAATGCCCGCGCCTCCCAGCACATCACGGTGGCTACCTGCCATACCAAAGTTGATTAGCCGCACTTGCTTATCCACACTTGAAACCGGCACATCGGTTTTATCTAGCAAATCTTTGTATTCCCCAGTAAGCGTACCGTAGAGGTTGCTGGTCTGACTGCGCACGAAGGGATAAGTCGTGAACAGGCTGGCGCTACGTGCGCTGCCATGAGCCTTGATACTGGCAAACTCCTTGGCTAACTCATAATGGGTCTCGGAATAAGCACCACCAAGCCTGAGACCGCTGCTGCCAACGGGTAATTGATAAGCCAGACGGCCATAGATCAGATTTTCGTTACTGGCCAGCGCGCGTACGGTCAACTGGTCGCCGATCTTGAGTGGACTGTTAAGTGCCAGCGTCGCGCCAAGACGATATTCGCCAGTATAACGATTACCGTAATTATCGGCTTCGATATTAGCGGCATAAGGCGCAGCAGGGTCAACCTCAATCAACAAATCAGAGGTACCAACGCTAGCTCCGGGCTGCAAGGTGGCGCGCGCACCGCCAACGCCGGGTGTATCGGAAAGCAAAAGCACAGCACGGTCAATCCGACCAGACTGCACGGCATCTCCATGTTTGATGTCCTTGGTATATTTGTTGACTTGTCCTTCGGACAAACGGGATCCGTTATTGATGCTTTGATCACCGATCTGGCCTTCGAGTACGCGGATTTCAACCGCACCATCCTTGATGTCCTGTGCTGGCAAATAGGCCCGGGCCACTACGTAACCGCGTTCCCGGTAATAAGCGGTGATGCGAGCAGCCCCGGCATCTAGTTCGGCCAGACTGCGTTCGCCTCTGATAAGGTCTACAACAAGTGATTCGAGTACGTCAGTGGCAAAGACGCTGTTGCCGGAGATTCTGATGGCCTTGATGGCAATGCGCAGTCCATCTTCGACTGCTCCTTTGGCTGTATCCCCTTCAACTCGGACAGGTGCAACGGACTTGGGGGTATTGAGATTGGGCTGCTTTTGCAGTTCGCGGCTAGTTTGACCAGCGTCTGGTGCGGCAGGCGCGGACTGCGCCGAAAAACTGGAAAGAAATGCCAGTGTGATTAAAGATAAAGTCACGCATTTATGGTGAGTGAATTTCATGGTGGTTGTAATTTCCTGTCCCATCTGCTTTATTTAACTTCCATATTTAAAATATCTGTGAACGAAGCATTCAATATATTAACATCGTCTGCTGAAGCATCTCCAACCTGCGCACCTCTCATATCATCGGGGAACCTGATGCCGTTGTTGACGATACGGATGCTGTCACTTACCCTGATAATATTATCACGAGCAGTCGTCAATTTCTCCGTCGTATTCATTGCTATGATCATATTCGTTTCACCGATCATACCTACTGGGTTGGCTGTGTCGGTCTGGGTCGCCTGATAGGCTAGGAGCAAACCATCGCCCCCAGATAGCGCTGAGATGGCTGAGGCCACAGCACCAGGGACATTCCCGCTGGTTGGTGCCGCTATGATATCGGCCGTGAGCCCCGTCTGCTGCACCATTCGGTAATTGCCTGCATCGGCGCCGGAAAGGGTGTTGCCCATCACTGTGACCGGTTTGTGATTGCCCACGCTGGCCGTTGCAAAGCTGCCAACTGCGGTACCGCCGATGTTCAAGCTATCGCCACTGACGATATCGCCCGCCACTAAGGCCGCGATACCGCCCAGACTAGCCGTTGCGGTGCCGTCATAAGTCTTGTTGCTGGCGGTGATGCCGGAAACGCTGACGCTCTTTGGCGCGATGTCGGCATTGGTGGCTGCCGCAGTGTTGAATGTGTAGTTGCCTGCATCAGTGCCGCTGACGTTGATGCCACTCACGTTCACTGACTTGCTGGTGCCTACGTTCTTGTCGCTGAAGCTGGCACTGCTGTCGCTCAAACTCAGCACATCGCCCACAACACGGTTGTCGCTCAAGGTCACAGTGGCAACAGTGCCGCCGTCATAGACCTTGTTCACGCCAGTGGCGGAGACCGTCAATGCTTTCTGCGCGATGTCGGCCGTCGTACTGGCTTGGTCGGTGAAGCTGTAGTTGCCCGCATCGGCACCGCTATAGTTGCTGCTCAAAGCAACCGTTTTTCCGTTGGCCACGTTCTTGTCGGCGAAGGTGCCGGTGGCGCTCACCGTCACCGTGTCGCCGGAAACCAGACCGGCGATGTTCGCACTGGTTGTGCTCACCGTGGCGGTAGTCGTGCCGTCGTAAGTCTTGTTGCTGGCGCTGATACCGGAAACGCTGACGCTCTTTGGCGCGATGTCGGCGGTGATGCTGGTCTGCTGTCCGACGTTATAGTTGCCCGCATCGGCGCCACCAAGGCTCAGGCCAGCAACATTGACACCCTTGCCAGTGCCAGCATTCTTGTCGACAAACGTGCCGACTGCTGTGCCGCTGACAGAGACGCTGTCCGAGCCCAAGGCTGCAACATAAGCGGTGCCGGTCAAAGTGGCGGTGGTTGTGGCATCGTAGGTTTTACTTGCAGCAGAAAGGCCCACGATGGTGATGTTGGCTTTGCTGATGTCGGCGCTCAAGCCCGTTTGTTGCACCAGGTTGTAGTTGCCAGCATCCGTGCCGCTCAAAGTGTTGCCAGCCACGGTGACTGCTTTGGCGGTGCCAACGTTCTTGTTGGCGAACGAACCAATCGCGCTGCCGCTCACGGAAACGCTGTCGTTGCCCAAGGCCGTTACTGCTGCCGTGCCGCCCAGCGTCGCGACGGTAGTCGCGTCATACTCTTTGCTGCTGGCGCTAAGACCTGTCACGGCCAGATCGGCTTTGCTGATGTCGGCGTTCAAGCCCGTTTGTTGGATGAGGTTGTAGTTGCCAGCATCAGTGCCAGCGAGCGTGTTGCCGCTGACGGTGACGGCTTTGCCGGTGCCCGCGTTTTTGTCGGCAAAAGCGCCAATCGCAGTGCCACCCAAAGTGACGCTGTCGCCGCCCAGTGCTGCAACGGTTGCGGTGCCGGTCAGCGTGGCAACGGTGCTGGCGTCGTAGGTCTTGCTGCTTGCGGACAGACCCGTGACGGCCAAGTCGGCTTTGCTGATGTCAGCCGTCAAACCGCTTTGCTGCACCAAGCTGTAGTTGCCTGCATCGGTGCCAGTGAGCGTGTTGCCGCTGACAGTGACAGCTTTGCCGGTGCCCGCGCTCTTGTCGGCGAAAGCGCCAGTGGCAGTGCCACCCAAAGTGACGCTGTCGCCGTTCAATGCCGTGACCGAAGTGGCACCCGTCAAGGTGACGTTGGTGGTGGCATCGTAAGTCTTGCTGCTGGCCGACAAGCCTGTCACGGCCAGATCGGCTTTGCTGATGTCTGCCGTGATGCCAGTTTGCTGGCCCACGTTGTAGTTGCCCGCGTCAGCCCCGGAGATGCTCAAGCCCGCAACGGCAACGGCCTTGGCCGTGCCTACATTCTTGTCCACAAAAGTACCCACTGCCGTGCCGCTGACGCTCACACTGTCTGAACCCAGGGCAGCAACGGATGCAACGCCACTCAACGTGGCGCTGGTGGTAGCGTCATAAGTCTTGTTGCTGGCAGACAGCCCAGTGACAGCGAGGTTCGCTTTGGCGATGTCGGCACTTGCCGTCGCCTGATCGGTGATGAGGTAGTTGCCCACATCAGCGCCGCTGTAGCTGCTGGACAGCGTCACGGTCTTGGCCGTACCCGCGTCCTTGGTCTGGAAGGCGCCGGTGGCATTAACATTCACCGTATCGCCCGAAATCAGTCCGGCGATGTTCGCACCGCTGGTGCTCACCGTGACCGCTGTGGTGGTGTCATAGCTCTTGTTGCTGGCGGTGATGCCACTGACGCTGACGCTCTTCGGGGTCACATTGACCGTGCCATCCACATAGCTGACATCGTAGCCCTGCTGGTTGGAATACAGCCCGCTGGCCATGGCGGTGTGGCTACCGACGTTCTTGCCATCCAGTGTAGTGCTGGCCGTGCCCAATAGATTGGCATTGGGCGTGGCGGAATAGCTCACCCCCAGGGCTGTTGTGCCGCCGTCATAGCTGCGGCTACCGGTATCGGCGGTGACGGTGAGTGCGGTGAGAAAGTCGCGCAGCAAGGGGCCGACATTGCCCGCGTTGCCTTCATAGATGCGCCACACGGCGGAACTTCCGCCCGTGTTGGCTATGCTCCAGTTGCTGAAGTTGCTCATCTGGGTCCATTGGCTGCCCGTGAGGCCAGTCGTATTGCTCGCCGTGCCTCCCGCATCGATCCAGCCCGCAAGTCCGCTGCTGACGCTGCTTTCCCAGAAGCTGTTGTTGATGGTGCCACCGTTGAAACCCACCAGTTTTCCGGCATAGCTGCCGCCGCTCACCGAACCTGTGGCATAGCTGTTGTCGATCGAGGCGTAGGGGTTGTATTGGGCGCTGCCGTTTCCTCCAGCCAGGCCGCCGATGGCATAACCTGTGCCGCTCACATTACCAGTGGCGTAACTGTTGCGGATGGTCTGCCCGTAGTTCATCCCCGTCAATCCGCCGACATAGCTGCCGCCTCGCACGACGCCCGTGGCATAGGCGCCATTGATCGAGCCATAGTTCATCCCGACCAGTCCGCCGGTGTAATAGCTGGTTCCCGTCACATCGCCCGTGGCATAGCCGTTGATCGTGCCCATGCCGCGGCCCACAAGCCCCCCTACGTACATGGTGCCGCTTACTTGACCGGTGGCGTGGCTATGGCTGATTGCTCCTGAGGTTTGGCCTACCAGCCCTCCAACGATATCAGCGCCACTGACGTTGCCTGTGGCGTAGCTGTTGCTGACTGCACCTTCCGTATTTCCCATCAGGCTGCCGACGTAAGTTCTACCCGTGACGCTGCCGCCGACCATCCCCACGTTGCGGATCGCCGAGTTCGCGCCCCCAAAGCCGAACAAGCCAACGCGTGTGGTCGCGGGGCGATTGATGGCGAGGTTGGTGACGGTGTGGCCCAAGCCATCGAATGACCCGGTAAAGGCATTGGCGTAGCTTGCGCCGATGGGTGAAAAGCCGCCCCCGCCGTTCCACCCCGAGGTGGCGCTGGCATCGATGTTGGCCCCCAGTGCGTAATATCCCGCCAGGTTGAGATTCATACCCTGCAGGTCGGCACCGGTGGTGCTGCCCGCCGCTCCCAGGCTGTTAATGACGGTGTATGGGTGCGTATTGATGGTCAGAAAGCCCGTGCCCGAGCGCGGCGTCGAGCCGTCGGCCTGAACAAAGTTCACATGTCCGACAAAGCCGTTCGGACCGAGTCCGACATTGACACTGCCGCCCGCTTCGAGATCGAGGCTGGCCGTGTTGCTGGCGGTCATCACCGCGTTGATGTTGACGTTGTTCGCTGCTGAGAGCGTGACATTATTGGCCGACCACGCCAGGGGCGCGCTAAGCGTGATGTCGCCCGCGCTGGTGCTGAACAGCATGTCACCCGAGGCAGATACCGCGCCGAGATGGATCGTCTGGTCGTTGTAGAAGCTCAGATTGCCCACGCTCTGGTGAATGTTGAGGAGGCTGTTTGCGCCCGTCATGACGAGGCTGCCGGTTGCGCCGCTGGCCTTGGTGAAGCTCTGCGACACGTTCATATTGCCGCCAACGCTGAACACCCCTCCTGTCTGGCTGTAGCCGACAGTATTGACATTACCGGTAACAGCCAGTGCGCCTGCCGACATGGCCAAATTACCGCTGCTGGTGAGCGTGTTCAAAGAAGTCGCGCCCGCGACGCCACTGTCATAGGTCACCGTCACGCCTGTTGGTATCGTCACCGCCAGCACGTTGCCGATGCCTTCTGGAATGACGCCTCCTGCCCAGTTGGCAGCATTCGACCAGTTGCCGCTCGCCCCTGTCCAGGCAACGCTCGCAAGCGGTGTGATATCGGCGGTGAGGGGGCTAAAAACATAGTTTCCGGCATCTGCACCATAGACCGACATCAACACCGTCTTGCCTACGCCAACGTTTTTGTCGGCAAATACGCTGTTGGCAGTTGAAGCCAGATTGACGCTATCTCCGGCAAAGGGAGTCACAGCTCCCGTGCCAGTCAGCGCCACGGCCGTTGTTCCGTCATAGACCTTGTTGCTAGCGGTGAGGCCGGTCACAGTCAGCGGGGCGGGGGTGATGCTGACCGAACTGCCCACCGTGCTCAGCAGGGTGTAGTTGCCAGTTAGCCCGCCATTAGTGCTGCTTCCAAGCGCCAGGCCGGTGACGCTCGCCAGGGGGCTGGCGGTCTGCACATTTTTGCTGGTCAGATTGCTGGCGTCGCCTGCACCTGTGAGCGTGAAGGTTTCCCCGGCCACGCCAGTGGCGGTGAACACACTGCCTGCGACGGTGGTGCTGGTGTCATAGACGCGGGTGCCGCTCAAGGTGAGGCTGGCAGGCGTGATGTTGGCCGTGATGCCGGTTTGCTGAATGATGTGGTAATTGCCCGCATCGGTGCCGCTCAAGGTATTGCCGGTGACGGTAACGGCTTTGGCAGTGCTCACATTCTTATCGGCAAAAGCGCCGGTGGCGGTGCCGCCAATCGTCAGGCTGTCACCGCTGATGATGTCACTGCTCACGAGTGCGGCGGTGCCGCCCAAGGTGGCCACCGTACCCGCGTCATAGGTTTTGTTATTGGCAGTCAGGCCGCTGACAGCCACGTCTTTCTTGGTGATGTCGGTAGTCAAACCGGTTTGTTGAACGATGTTGTAGTTGCCCGCATCGGTGCCGCTCAAGGTGTTGCCGGTGACGGAGACAACTTTGCCCGTGCCGGCATTCTTGTCGAAAAATGCGCCAACTGCCGTGCCGCCAACAGTCACGCTGTCAGTGCCCAGCACGTTCACAGCGGCTGTGCCGGTCAAGGTGACGGTAGTTGTCGCGTCGTAGGTTCTGTTGCTGGCGGCAAGGCCGGTCACTGCCAAGTTGGCCTTACTGATGTTGGCCGTCAAACCGGTTTGCTGAGTGATGTGGTAATTGCCAGCATCGGTGCCGCTCAAGGTATTGCCGGTGACGGTAACGGCTTTGGCAGTGCTCACATTCTTATCGGCAAAAGCGCCGGTGGCGGTGCCGCCAATCGTCAGGCTGTCACCGCTGATGATGTCACTGCTCACGAGTGCGGCGGTGCCGCCCAAGGTGGCCACCGTACCCGCGTCATAGGTTTTGTTATTGGCAGTCAGGCCGCTGACAGCCACGTCTTTCTTGGTGATGTCGGTAGTCAAACCGGTTTGTTGAACGATGTTGTAGTTGCCCGCATCGGTGCCGCTCAAGGTGTTGCCGGTGACGGAGACAACTTTGCCCGTGCCGGCATTCTTGTCGAAAAATGCGCCAACTGCCGTGCCGCCAACAGTCACGCTGTCGCCGCTGAATGCCGTGACTACGGCTGAACCCGTCAATGCAGCCGTGGTGGTGGCATCGTAGGTCTTGCTGCTAGCGGACAGACCGGTCACCGCCAGATCAGCCTTGCCGATGTCGGCCGTGATACCGGTTTGCAGACCCACGTTGTAATTGCCCGCATCGGCCCCACTCAGGCTTAAGCCCGCGATGTTGACCGCCTTGCTGGTGCCGACATTCTTATCGACAAAAGCGCCAACGGCCGTACCGCCCACCGTGACGCTGTCAGAACCCAACGCGGCCACAGCGGCTGTGCCGGTCACGGTGGCGGCAATTGTCGCGTCGTAGGTTTTGTTGGCAGCAGACAGGCCGGTGATGATGATGTTGGCTTTGGCGATGTCAGCCGTCAGACCGGCTTGCTGAACGAGGTTGTAATTGCCTGCATCGGTGCCGGCGAGGGTGTTGCCCGTCACGATCACGCTCTTGCCCGCACCCGTGTTCTTGGTCAGGAAACTGCCCGCCGCCGTGCCAGCGACAGTCACGGCATCGCTGCTGTAGAACTTGCCGTCGTTGGCACCGTTGGCGCCGCCGGTGATGGCCGCCGTGCCAGTGAGAGTAGCCGCTGTGGTGGCGTCGTAGGTCTTATTGGCAGCACCTAGGCCCGAGACCGTGACATCCTTCCTGGCGATATTGGCCGTCGTGCTGGCTTGATCAGTGATGAGGTAGTTGCCCGCATCGGCCCCGCTGTAGTTACTGGCCAGCGTCACTGTCTTGCTGTTGCCGACGTTCTTGTCGCCAAAGCTGCCCGTGGCATTGATGTTCACCGTGTCGCCGGAAACAAGGCCAGCAATGTTCGCGCCGCTCGTGCTCACCGTGGCGGCGGTCGTGCCGTCATAGGTCTTGTTGCTGGCGGTAATGCTGGAAACCGAGACGGCCTTCTGCGTGATGTCCGCCGTGGTGCTGGCCTGACCGGTGAAAAGGTAATTGCCCCCGTCGGCGCCGCCAAAGGTACTGGCCAGCGTCACTGTCTTGCCAGTGGCCACGTTCTTGTCTACAAAGCTGCCACTGGAACTCACGCTCACCACGTCGCCGGAGATCAACCCGGCGATGCTCGCGCCACTGGCATCCACCGTGGCACTGGTGCCGCCATCGTAGATCTTGTTACTGGCAGTGATGCCGGAAACCGAGACGGCCTTCTGAGCCACCGTCTCCGTGCCATCCACATAGCGGATGATGTAGCCCTGCTGGTTGGAATACAGACCGCTCAAGGTAATGGCGTGCGTTCCCGCGTTTTTATCGCCGCTATAAGCCACCGAGCCCAGCAGGTTGCTGTTTGGTGCGGTGGAGTAGCTGACCCCGTCATTGCCGTTGTAGACCTGTCCGTCATAGGTCTTGCTGGCATCGTTGGCGGTCACCGTGAGGTTGGTCATGAACGCCCGCAGCAGCGGGTCGGTGTGGCCGTCGTAGATGACCCAGGTGTTGGTGAAGTCGAAGCCGGTGAAGCTGCTTTGTTGTTGCATGTCGGCGGAGGTGAGGCCTGTGCCGCCAGCGGATGTCGCCTGACTCGAGGTGGTGGTGTTCCAGTAGCTGTTGCTGACGCTGCCGCTGTTGTTGAAGCCCACCAGACCGCCGATATTGCCGTAGCCACTCATGACGCCACCGACGGTGCCCGTGGCGTAGCTGTCGCGGATGCTACCGTCGTTTTGGCCTACCAGCCCACCAACGTTGCCGTTGCCAAACATGGTACCCACTACCGTGCCCGTGGCGTAGCTGTCGCTGATGCTACCGCTGTTTTGGCCCACCAGCCCGCCAACGGTAGTCCAGCCGTTCACGCTACCTGTGGCGTAGGCGTTGCTGATGCTGCCCCAACTGTACCCCACCAACCCACCCACAGAATTGGTGCCAGCCACGCGACTTGTGGCGTAAACGTCGTTGATGCTGCCCCCACTGTTGTAACCCACCAAAGCGCCAACGTTGGCGGTACCCGTGACGCTGCCAGAGGTGTAGACGTTGCGAATGCTGCCGCTGTTTTGCCCCACCAGCGTACCGACACTATTGCCTCCCCCAACCACGCCGCCGACCAGACCCAGGTTACGTATGTCGGAACTTGCACCGGTAACACCGAACAGACCGACGTTATCTGCCCCGTAAATGCTGAGGTTGCTGATGGTGTGGTTCTGTCCGTCGAAACTACCGTTGAAGTTACTGACTGAATTACCAACCGAGACAAATCCGCTGCTGTTCCAGACATCATTGCCGGTGCTGGTGCCGGTGGCATTGATGTTAGCAGCCAGGGTGTAATACGCACCCATGTCCATCGCCATTAACTGCAACTGGTGTGCGTTGGTAATCGTGGTGGAATACTCGGAAGCCAGCATCGGCCGCACCGCGCCATTACTGCCGTTCAAGGTGCCGTCCGCATCGACCATGACCCAGTTATTGCCGACAGCACCCGGTGTGGTCGTGAAGTTGAAGCCGACGAAGTTGGCTGTGTTTTGCATTTGAGCGCTGGTCAGGCCTGTACCGCCTGCGGAAATCAGACCAGAGGTGTCGGTATTCCAGTAGCTGCTGCTGATGGTGCTGAGAGTGTTGTTCCCACCCACCAGCCCGCCGACATGGCCGACGTTGCCCGTAACGCTACCCGAGGCGTAGCTGTTGCTGATTGCGCCGTAGTTGCCCCCGACCAGACCGCCGGTGTAGTCGCCACGGCCATTGTGCACGCCGACGGCGCCGACGCCGTCGATGTCGCCGGTGACGCTGCCAGTGGCGTAGCTGTTGCTGATCATCGTGCCGAAATTGAGCCCCACCAGACCGCCGACGTAGTTTAGGCTGCCTGTAACGTTGCCCGTGGCGTAGCTGTTGCTTATTATGGTACCTATGCCGGTACGACCCACCAGACCGCCGACGCTGTTGCCCCCCGTGCTGCTTACGTTGCCCGTGGCGTAGCTGTTGCTGATGGTGCCAATGCCGGTACTCCCCATCAGCCCGCCGACGTTGTCGCCGTACCGGCCGCTCACGCTGCCCGTGGCGTAGCTGTTGCTGATCGTGCCTTCGCCGAACCCCACCAGACCGCCGATGTCGGCGTTGCCACTGACGCTACCCGTGGCATAGCTGTGGCTGATCGTTCCTTGGCTGTACCCCACCAGACCGCCGGCGTAGCGGACGTTGCCCGTGATGTTGCCCGTGGCATAACTGTTGCTGATGATGCCACTGCTGGCCCCCGCCAGACCTCCGACGTTGCGGCCGAAGTTAGTGACGTTGCCCGTGGCGTAGCTGTTGCTGATGCTTCCAGAGTTGTTCCCCGCGAGCCCGCCGACATCGTCGTAGTTGCCTGTGACGTTGCCGGTGGCAGAGCTGTTGCTGATCGTGCCAGAGTTGCTCCCCACCAACCCGCCGGCAAAGTACTGTTGTCCCGCGACCCTGTCCGTGGCGTAGCTGTTGCTGATAGTTCCAGAGTTGCTCCCCACCAGCCCGCCGACGTCGTAGTCGCCCAGTACGTTGCCCGTGGCATAGCTGTTGCTGATGGTGCCAAAGTTGGTCCCCGCTAGCCCACCGACGTCAAGGTGCCCATTCGCGTAGACGTTTACCAGTCCCACGTTGCTGACCAAAGCATTTGCAGCTACTTTTGAAAACAGGCCCACACTTGAGCCCGTTAGCAAGGTGTTGATGTACAGGTTGCCGATGGTGTGGCCGAGGCCATTGAAGGTGCCGGTGAATGGCTGGTTAGAATCACCGAGGGGTATGAAGCCGTCGTTAAAAAGGGACCAATTCGTTGTACCCGTGGCGTCAATGTTCGCCCCCAGCACATAGTTGCCGCCAAGGTTGCCACCGATGCCCTGCAGTGTGCCGTCGTTGCGCCATGCCGATGCGCCCGTGCCGAGGGCAGTAATAACGGTGTAGTTGGTCACTGCGCCATCACTGCCCAGCTTGGTGGAGAAGTTGTTACCAGCTTGCAGATTGATGCGTCCTGTGAAACCAGTACTCGTTAGGCCGAAGTCGTAGGTGGATGTATTACCCGCATTCACCGTGCCCTGACCATATTCCAGCGCCACTTTGCTGCTGGTGCCGCTGCCGGTAATATCGGCCAGGACGTGGATGTTGCGGTCGGCGTGCAGCGTCAGGGTGTTGTTGGCGCTCCAGCTCACGTTGTCTTTGACGAAGATGTCGCCATTACCGGTGGTGGCCCCGTTGGCGCTCTGGATGGTGACGCTGTTGTTGCCAAGCTGGCTGCCCAGCGTGGCGCCGGAGATGTCGCCGCCCGATGCGGCGATGGTGAAGTCGTTGGGGTCGATCAGCCACGAGCCAGTGAGCCCGTGGGTGGATGCTGTGGTGATGTGAACGTCATCGGCCACCTTGACATGGGCCGCACTGGTTTCGATGAAGCCGCCGTTGCCAGTAGTGGATGCACTGGCATCCAGCGTGCCACCTACATTGACCGTGCCCACTTGCATATCACCGATGAGCTTGATGGTGCCGTTGATGTTCTGGATGGTGTGGGCTTGTATGACGCCGGTATTGTTGACTACTGCTGTGCTTAGCGCATCGGCGGCCTTGGCCGACATGAAGACCTGACCACCGTCGGCGACGATGAGTTGTTTATTATCGACCAAGGCTTTGAGTGCGCCTTGGTCGATGTTGAAGCTCAGCAGCGAGCCGTTATTGATTTGCAACGTGACCTTATCACCAGCAGCCAGCAGCGCTGTGCCTAGCCGGGCGGAGATGACGCCTTCGTTGCGCACCTCTGGTGCCAGCAGGGCGATGTAGCCGCCATCTGTTGCGGTAAGCGTGCCTTGGTTGACCACGCTGGCATTGCTGCCGTTGCCGCTGAAGCTGTACTTACCTGCCATGAAGTCGGTATTGCTCAGATTCTGCGTGGTGGCAACGAGGCCACCTACATTGACTTGCGAGCCCTGCCCAAACAATACGCCATTGGGGTTGAGGATGAACACCTGTCCGTTGGCGCTTAAGCTGCCGAGGATTTGGCTAGCGTCTTGCCCGACCACGCGGTTGAGTGCAATGGAGGAGGCGTTGGGCTGATTGAAGCGTACCAATTCGTTGGCGGCTATGCCGAAGCTTTGCCAGTTGATGGCGAGGTTCTGGCTACCTTGGTTGATGGTGGTGTTACTGCCGCTGGCCGTGATATTGCCGCTACCGGCAGTGATCTGGCCGCCCGTGGGTGCCGCTAGCGCGAAACCGAAAACCAGTACACTGCCAGTCAGCGCTACCGCGCCAACGATGCGGCTCTTGCGTCCAGAGCTGGTTTTGCCTCGGCCTTTGACGTTCTCGGCAACGGCAACCCAGGCATTGGTAATGTGGCTCCATATCAGACGGTAGATGTGATTCATGGCTTTGCTCAGAGGATTTTTATACCGCGATATTAATCAAATGAACGTAGTTCGTATGTCCCCTGAACTGAGGACAAAGCCTTAGTTTACTTTTAGGCTATAGCCGGATCACCGCATCAGTTTATGCTGCCATATGCATCTGGTTCATGGGTCGCAAAGCGAAAACAACGAACCATTTACGCTGACTAGCGCGGATAATAAAGTTGGTAGTACCAGGCATAGGCGCTTTCGATCTGAGCCTGGATGCGCGGCGGAATGTCGTGTTGTTTGGGTGCGGTAATCCGGGTGTGCTGGGTATGCCGATATTTCATGCGATAGTGGCTGTCGCTCTCGATCGGGCCGACGCTCAGGCACTCTGGATCGACCTCAATAGCGGGTAGCCCCAGCCACTGGAACAGCTGTTTCATGGTGGTGACAGGCTGGGTCATCAGGTCCTCAAAGCGTAGAAAGTAGAGTCGATCTTTCACGGCCTGTGGCAGGTCGGCGACAGCATGAATAGAGATCAGCGGCGCACCGATGACTTTGTCATTGGCGAAGAATTGATCCGCACGGCCGAATCGGTCAAAGTCGGCTAGGTGGTCGATAAAGTCGAGCAGCAGGGTCTTTTGGTGCTGGGCCTCGATAGAGCCGTAGATTTGCCCCAGATCGCGCAGGCAGACGATGAGCTTGGCTTCCGGCGCCAGAGTCAGCAACAGTTCGACGCAATGCAGCCAGGCGCGGTTTTTGTCCACCACGGCTTGCTTGCCTGATGCATCGCGATGCCAGCCACGCAAGAATCCTTCCATACCACCTTGCAAGTGACCGTAGGCGGCCTCAAAACCGTTATCCAGTTGGGCCAGCATGAACTGGTCATCACTGACCATGCGGCGCAACCCAAGCAGCATATTGCACAGCGGCGAGCTATATCCTTCGCAGTGGATGTCCGGATGCATGGACAGCAGTTGACACAACAGAGTAGATCCCGCGCGAGGCAGGCCGGTGACACCAACAAAAGATGGAATAGACATAGCAATCCTACTGACTAAAATTGTAATTTGATGGCGAAGCCAGCTTAACTGCGGCTATCGATTTTTCTATGTTGAGTACTAGGCGAATGCATTCTTCCTCATGCGGTTTCCAACTGGTAATAAGGTAATCTACTTCGTTGGGGGGGACAAAAAGGCGGTTGGTGTCTTCGTACCGACTCACCTTGATGGTATCGAGCCAGATGGTGAAGCATGGGCCAAAGGCCGCGCGCGTTTCTTCCGTGGGGCAAACGAAGTCTGCAATAGCATGCTTGCCCGTGGCATTGGCAACATCACACAACGCCCCCATGCGGCGCGCCTGTTCGATACGATCAGCCAAAGAAAACCCCAGGTCCTTGCTAATGGTATGACGCACAACATCCGCATTAAAGTGCGTGGCATCAAGCAAGTATGCCAATTGGAGTGCAAGATGCGTTTTGCCAGAACCTGGCAAGCCCATGATGAGGATTTTGAAAGGCATGGTTTACTCGGCTAAATGTTTACTGTCTAGTGTAGCTAAATGGTTAGTGTTGAGTGTGGAAAGGACTGCTTCAGCCTTTGGCATAAGGATACCATCATCAACAATGTTAATGGAAAGCAATAAGTTATTAATGGAAACCATAGGGTCAGTCTCTAGGGTGATAGCAACTGTGCCGCCGTTACTGGGAGTTTGCTGCGTATACGCAAGCACACCTTTGTACGTGAGTAACTGGGTAGTGTCCAAAGTTGTGTCAATCACAGGAACTGCAGCAATATCAGCCGTGGTGCTGGCCTGATCGGTGATGCTGTAGTTACCCACATCAGCACCGCTGTAGCTGCTGCTGAGCAGCACAGTCTTGCCGGTGGCTACACTGGCGTCGGTGAAAGTGCCGGTGGCGCTCACCACAACCGAATCGCCACTGACCAAGCCGCTGTAGCTGGTAGCTGCCGTGCTCACTGTAGCGACGGTGTTGCCGTCATAGACCTTGTTGCTGGCAGTGATGCCAGAAACAGAAACCGCTTTAGCAGAGATATCAGCGCTCAAGCCTGTTTGTTGGACGAGGTTGTAGTTACTCGCATCGGTGCCGCTCAAGGTGTTGCCGCTCACGGTAACGGCTTTGGCAGTGCCTGCGTTTTTGTCAACGAATGCACCCGTTGCAGTGCCGCTGATACTGACGCTGTCTGCGCCAAAGGCGCTGACAGCCGCCGTACCAGTCAGGATTGCTGCCGTCGTGGCGTCGTAGGTCTTGTTACTGGCAGACAGCCCAGTGACGGTCAAGTCGGCCTTGCTGATGTTCGCCGTGATGCCAATTTGCTGACCCACGTCGTAGTTGCCTGCATCAACACCACTCAGACTCAGACCGATGACGTTGACTGCCTTGGTCGTGCCCACATTTTTATCTGCAAATGCACCCACTGCCGTACCACTGACACTCACGCTATCTGAGCCCAAAGCTGTGACCGAAGCGGTGCCAGTTAGACTGGCTGTGGTCGTGGCGTCGTAGGTTTTGTCGCTGGCAGACAGGCCTGTGATGGCGATGTTGGCTTTGGCGATGTCAGCGGTGATGCCAGTTTGCTGGTCCACGTTGTAGTTGCCCGCATCGACCCCGGAGAGGCTCAAGCCAGCAACGGTAACAGCCTTGCCCGTGCCCACATTCTTGTCCGCAAAAGTACCCACAGCCGTGCCGCTGACGTTCACAATGTCAGAGCCCAAGGCAGCGACGGATGCAACGCCACTCAAGGTGGCGTTGGTTGTGGCATCGTAGGTCTTGCTATCGGCAGACAGACCTGTGATGGCGATGTTGGCTTTGCTGATGTTGGCGCTCGTCGTTGCCTGATCGGTTATGAGGTAATTGCCCAGATCGGCCCCGCTGTAGTTGCTGGAGAGCGTAACAGTCTTTCCGTTAGCGGCGTTCTTGTCGGAGAACGTCCCAGTAGTGCTGATGTTCACCGTGTCACCGGAAACAAGACCGGCAATGCTTGCGCCGCTGGTGCTCACCGTGGCGCTGGTGTCGCCATCATAGGTCTTATCTCTGGCAGTGATGCCGGAAACCGAGACCGATTTCTTGGCCACTGTTACCGCGCCATCGACGTAGGTGATGTCATAACCTTGCTGGTTGGAATACAGGCCGCTCGCTGTGGAAGTGCGGATGCCAGCGTTCTTGCTATCCAACGTAATGACAGCCGTGCCTAGCAGATTGCTATTGGTGGTGGTGGAATAACTCACGCCAAAGCTGTTGGTGTTGCCATCGTAAGTCTTGTTACCGCTGTCAGCGGTAACGGTGAGCGCGGTGAGAAAGCTACGCAGCAAGGGGCCTCTCTGTCCGTCATAAATGCGCCACACCGAGGAACTGCCGCCTGTAGTGGCGATGTCCCAGCCGCTGAAATTGCTGGCCTGTGTCCATTGGCTACCAGCAATGCCGGTGACGCCGCTACTTGATCCGTTACCTATGCCGTTCAGGCTGCTGTTGACGCCGTTATCCCAGAAGTTGCTGGTGTAGGTTCCGCTATTGTCGTGTCCGACCAATCCTCCAACGTCGATGTTACCGCTGACGAGCCCCCCCTTGGCGTAGCTGTTACTGATACTGCCGTTGGCTACTCCCACCAGTCCGCCGATGCTAGAGTTTCCGCTGACGGCTCCCGTGGCGTAGCTGTTGCTGCTCCAGCCGTACCCCACCAGCCCGCCGACGTAGTTGCTTCCGCTGACGTCCCCTGTAGCGTAGCTGTTGCTGATCGTGCTGCCAGATAAGCTGCTCCCCGCTAGCCCGCCGACGAAGTTGTTGCTGCTCGTCACGCTGCCAGTGGCATAGCTGTTGCTGATCGTGCTGATGGTGCTGCACCCCACCAGTCCGCCGACGCGTTTGCCGCCCGTGATGCTGCTGGCGGCGTAGCTGTTGCTGATCGTGCTGTTGAAGTAGCCGTATCCCACCAGCCCGCCGATATAATTGTTACTGCCCGCGACGCTGCCAGTGACGTAACTGTTGCTGATGGTGCTGCCACGACCGTATCCCACCAGTCCGCCGACGTAAGAATTCCCCTGAATAGAGGCATTCATCACGCCTACATTGCGCAAATTTGCGCCGAAGCTTTTGCCGAATAAACCGACATAGTTCGTACTGCCGCGATTGATGGTGATGTTACTCACCGCATGGCCCAGGCCATCGAATTTGCCCGTGAATGCGCTGCTGCTGTTGCCGATGGGGCTAAAACCAGCAGCGCCGTTCCAACTGGATGTTGCCGTGGCGTCAACGTTGGCACCCAGCACATAGTTGCCGGAGAGGTTGCCGGAGATGCCCTGCAAATCTGTGCCCGTGGTGCTACCTGCGTTGCCAAGACTGGTGATAACGGTGTAGTTGGTCACTGCGCCATCACTGCCCAGCTTGGTGGAGAAGTTGTTACCAGCTTGCAGATTGATGCGTCCTGTGAAACCAGTACTCGTTAGGCCGAAGTCGTAGGTGGATGTATTACCCGCATTCACCGTGCCCTGACCATATTCCAGCGCCACTTTGCTGCTGGTGCCGCTGCCGGTAATATCGGCCAGGACGTGGATGTTGCGGTCGGCGTGCAGCGTCAGGGTGTTGTTGGCGCTCCAGCTCACGTTGTCTTTGACGAAGATGTCGCCATTACCGGTGGTGGCCCCGTTGGCGCTCTGGATGGTGACGCTGTTGTTGCCAAGCTGGCTGCCCAGCGTGGCGCCGGAGATGTCGCCGCCCGATGCGGCGATGGTGAAGTCGTTGGGGTCGATCAGCCACGAGCCAGTGAGCCCGTGGGTGGATGCTGTGGTGATGTGAACGTCATCGGCCACCTTGACATGGGCCGCACTGGTTTCGATGAAGCCGCCGTTGCCAGTAGTGGATGCACTGGCATCCAGCGTGCCACCTACATTGACCGTGCCCACTTGCATATCACCGATGAGCTTGATGGTGCCGTTGATGTTCTGGATGGTGTGGGCTTGTATGACGCCGGTATTGTTGACTACTGCTGTGCTTAGCGCATCGGCGGCCTTGGCCGACATGAAGACCTGACCACCGTCGGCGACGATGAGTTGTTTATTATCGACCAAGGCTTTGAGTGCGCCTTGGTCGATGTTGAAGCTCAGCAGCGAGCCGTTATTGATTTGCAACGTGACCTTATCACCAGCAGCCAGCAGCGCTGTGCCTAGCCGGGCGGAGATGACGCCTTCGTTGCGCACCTCTGGTGCCAGCAGGGCGATGTAGCCGCCATCTGTTGCGGTAAGCGTGCCTTGGTTGACCACGCTGGCATTGCTGCCGTTGCCGCTGAAGCTGTACTTACCTGCCATGAAGTCGGTATTGCTCAGATTCTGCGTGGTGGCAACGAGGCCACCTACATTGACTTGCGAGCCCTGCCCAAACAATACGCCATTGGGGTTGAGGATGAACACCTGTCCGTTGGCGCTTAAGCTGCCGAGGATTTGGCTAGCGTCTTGCCCGACCACGCGGTTGAGTGCAATGGAGGAGGCGTTGGGCTGATTGAAGCGTACCAATTCGTTGGCGGCTATGCCGAAGCTTTGCCAGTTGATGGCGAGGTTCTGGCTACCTTGGTTGATGGTGGTGTTACTGCCGCTGGCCGTGATATTGCCGCTACCGGCAGTGATCTGGCCGCCCGTGGGTGCCGCTAGCGCGAAACCGAAAACCAGTACACTGCCAGTCAGCGCTACCGCGCCAACGATGCGGCTCTTGCGTCCAGAGCTGGTTTTGCCTCGGCCTTTGACGTTCTCGGCAACGGCAACCCAGGCATTGGTAATGTGGCTCCATATCAGACGGTAGATGTGATTCATGGCTTTGCTCAGAGGATTTTTATACCGCGATATTAATCAAATGAACGTAGTTCGTATGTCCCCTGAACTGAGGACAACGAACCGTTGAATTTCATGGGATTATATTTGCTATAATTGCTCCCACCTTAATCGTTGGAACAATCTGTCACATCATTACCCAAGGATTGGATTTATGCTTAAAGCACCGCAATCTTCCACAATACGCGTTGCGTTGGTTGAAGATGATGTTCACTTTCAGAATGCCTTGAAAACGGCGATTCAGCCTGCCCCTGACATGCTGCTGCAACATGTGGTTGGTACCATGGCATTGGGATTACAATTGCTGGCGGAGATCCCAACAGACGTACTGCTGGTCGATCTTGGCCTGCCTGATGGTTCCGGTATTGATGTGATCCGAGATGCACATGCAAAATGGCCAAACTGCAACATTATGGTGAGCACCACGTTCGGCGACGAACAGCACGTGATGCAGTCGCTGGAGGCTGGTGCCTCTGGCTATTTGCTCAAGGATAGTGAACCGGAAAATATGCTGGACGAAATACGCAGTCTGCATGCCGGCGGCAGCCCTATCAGCCCGATGATCGCTCGGCAGATTCTGATGCGATTTCGTCACAATGATTCGTCTACAGACACGCCTGCTAAGCCGATTGCCAATAAACCGCGAGCTTCCTTGTCCACACGTGAGCAAGAGGTTTTGGAATATATTACCAAAGGCTTTACCTCGGATGAAATCGCCGCTTTGATCTCTGTCTCGCGCCACACAGTTCCAACCTATGTACGACGCATTTATGCAAAACTAGAAGTGAACTCTAAAACTGAAGCAATTTATGAAGCTCGTAATCAAGGATTGCTGGTCTAATAGCTTGGCAAACCCTCCAGAATGAATAGGCACAACCCTTACTGGTGTCTGATACACCTGTTATTGTGCGGCTTGTGCCTGCTATCAGCCGATACTTTTGCTGCAGACAAAGTACTAGATACAAACCATCCTGATCAGGATGAGGTTTCGCTGACCGAGTACTTCGCTATCCTTGAAGATCCTGGTCTGTCGCTGACGCTGGCCGATGTGCAAAGGCCCGACACGGCAAACCGCTTTAAGGCTGACCAAACATCGGCAACGGCACTCAATTATGGCTACACCGATTCGGCCTACTGGTTGCGGCTGTCCCTGAACAACACAGGCGATCACCCAGTTGAACGTATGCTGGAAATTGCCCATTGGGGGCTTGCCAATATTCAGTTTTACCAACCGGATGCAGCCGGGTCTTATCGGTCCGTGACCACGGGGGCTGTCTTGCCTTTTGCAACACGTCCCTATTCCAATCACAACTTCGTCTTTCCAATAGCCTTGCCAGCGCGCTCCAGCCAAGTGGTTTACCTAAGGATCAAATCTTTTCCGACCGTCATCCCGGCACGGATGTGGACCCCGCAAGCTTTTCATGTGTATGAGCGCAATTATTATCTCGGCCAGGCTTGGTACTTTGGCATGGCGATGGCCATAGGCGTATTTAACTTGTTGCTCTTTTTGGCACTGCGAGAGGCCATCTACCTGCAGTATGTCAGCTTCATCTCCTGCATGGCATTTACGCTAGCTGCCCAAAATGGGCTGATCAAAGAGTTTCTGCCGTTTGATTCTTATACCTGGTCAAACATATCGGTTAATGTCGGCGCTTCTCTTACGATTGCCGCCGTACTGCCTTTCACACGCAGCATGCTCAATACGAGAGAGTTTCTTCCACGGCTTGATCGATTGCTGAAGATACTCACGGGCATCCTTCTGCTCAGTGTGATAGCAGTTGCCGTTTCCTTGGAAACCTTTAGCAAACCGCTCATGCTGCTTTACTTGTCCTCGGCAATGCTGATTCTGGGGACGGGTGTGTTCTGCGCCATACAACGACAACGCAGCTCCTATTTTTTTGTGTTGGCGTTTTCGCTGACGATTTTAGGTGGAATAATATTCCTCTTAAGGGGGTTGGGACTGTTGCCCAGCAATGCATTTACCTTTAACGGCATTCAGATCGGGTCAGCTCTTGAAATGCTGCTGCTGGCCTTTGCCCTGGCCGATCGGTTTGCCGTAATTCGCCGCAAGGCGATTGATGATGTAAAGCAGGTCAATATCAACCTCGAACAGCGCTTGCAGGCTCGCGAAGCCGAGTTGGCAGCTAGCTACGGGCAACGGCGCGAGATCGAACAGCGCCAGATGCTAAGCCAAGAGCGGCAGCGCCTGATGCAGGATATGCATGATGGCTTGGGCTCATCGCTAACAAGTGCACTACGGGTGGTTGAATACGGGAGCATGGACGAAGCTGAAGTGGCTCAGATGCTCAAAGGATGTATCGACGATCTCAAGCTAGCGATCGACTCTATGGAGCAGGTGGATGCCGATTTGCTGCTGTTGCTCGCTACTTTGCGTTATCGACTAGGGCCTCGCTTGGAGCGTTCAGGCATCGCGTTACGCTGGGAAGTTACAAACGTACCTAAACTTGATTGGCTCGACCCGAAAAATGCACTGCATATCCTGCGTATTTTGCAAGAGGCCTTAACCAACATCATCAAACACACTCATGCCACAGAAATACGCGTCGCAACCAAAGCAGAAGCCGATTACGTGGCAGTGACGATTACCGACAACGGGCACGGCTTTGCTGTAGAAAGCGCGTTGAAGAGTGGTGGCAAGGGGTTGTCCAACCAGATGAGCCGCGCGGAAGCAATCGGCGCTACGGTGAAATGGGATTCGGGCGATACGGGCACCTGTTTCACATTGCGGTTGCCGCTCAAACGAAAGCAGACAACCAAATGACTGCTATGATCTTAGTTGATTCATTAGGTCATCATACCAGCGCATTTTTCTCACGGATTTTGCGTGTTAACATTGACGAGAAATCAAAAATGGGAAAGAGCATGCGGCAGTTACGGTCTGTACTAAAAAGCACTTTTCTGGCATTGACGTTAGGTGGAGTATGTTGCTCGGTAGTGGCTGCAGAAACAGAAGAACCGCAGACGAGAGAATCATCTGCCGACACCACGTCCATAACGCTCCCAGAAGTTGTTGTCACGGCAGCACAAAAACGTGTTCAGCCCATCAAAGATGTGCCTATCGCCATGACTGTCGTCAGTCACGAGGCCCTTGAAAATGGCCACGCCGCCACGCTGACCGACATGCAGCAACTGGTGCCTAACTTTTCCATAGATCAGAGTATTGTCAGGGTTCGCGGCGTTGGCGGTGGCGGAACCAATATCGGTTTCGATACGCGAGTAGGCATTTACTTGGATGGAATTTATCTGGGACAGACTCAAGCGCTCGAGCAAGCATTGCTTGATGCTGATACTGTTGAGGTACTGCGCGGTCCGCAGGGACATCTGTTCGGTCGCAACACCGTGGCTGGTGCAGTCAACATCACGACCCGTGCGCCCTCGGAAACATTTGAAAGCACACTCAGTGTAGACGCGGGAAGCTATAGCACGCGCGAAGCACATGGCAGTTTATCTGGGCCGATTGCGGACAAGCTACAGGGCAGGTTTTCTTTTGGCTACGAAACACGAGATGGCTTCACCACAAACCTTTTCGACCCTCAGATGCTCGATGGACTGAAGCGCACCTCAGTACGTGGCCAACTCGCCATTCAGGCAAGCGACAGGCTGGAAATCAAAATTTCCGCCGACCACGCCGACATCAAGCAAACCGCCATTACTGGCGAAGCCATGACTGGCATGTTTGATGCGCCAATGTCTGGTGGTCCGTATACCAGCCACACCGTCAATTTCAATACTAAGCCCTTCACCAATAGCACACTGTCCGGCGCCAGCCTGACGGCAAACTACGATATGCCTGGGGGCAGCACACTAACGGCAATCACAGGTTACCGCGACACGCATCAGGACTGGCAGCATGACTTGGACTGGAGCCCACTGGATGTGGGGCGCGTCAACTATTCAGACGGCTTTAAACAACTCTCCCAAGAAATCCGAATCGCATCTCCTGCCAAAGACTCGTTGCGCTATGTTGCCGGTATGTATCTGATGCGTGAGTCTGCGAATAGCTTTCGCGCATCAACTTCCGGTAACGATGCTGGATTACTTGGTCTGCCAGTCGGCGTAGTCGTACCAGTATCAAGCGCGGTGAAGACCGACTCATACGCTTTATTTGGGGCGATTGATTATGACCTCACCAACAAGCTGACACTCAATCTTGGCACTCGTTATACCTTTGAAAAAAAGGATCTGCTATATAACCTTACTGGTGCCGGCTTCCTCGGTATCGGAAATGCCGTTAATTACACCGATACACGTTCTGATAACATGATGACACCCACAGTCGGCATAACATACGCGTTGGATAAATCGCTTAATATTTACGGCAAATACTCGTCCGGATTCAAGAGTGGAGGCTGGAACCTTGACTTTCTTAGCGCAGCCCAAATTGCCAACAAGTTCAATTTCAATAAGGAGTCTGTTAAAAGTTATGAACTCGGACTGAAGGGATCGGCGTTCGAGCAGTACATGCAATATGACCTCACGGTTTTTCATAGCAGTTTCAAGGATTATCAGGTATACCAGTTTGTAAATACGGGGCTTACAACAGAACTGCAACTGCGCAACGCAGCCAAAGCAGCTTCAACTGGCGCAGAAGCCAGCTTTCAGGCAATGGCGACCAAAAACCTCAGCATTGGTGTCAGTGTCGGCATCGTGAGTGCGGTATTTAAGAGTTTTCCCGGAGGACTGACGGGAGGCGGCGACGCAGCTGGCAAACACCTGCCTTATTCACCGAGCATGACGACTGCACTATCAATCAATTACAACATGCCTGCACCCTCTCTGGGCGGACGGCTTGCGCTTTATGGTGAATATAACCACCGCAGCAATTCGTTCAGTGGGGTGGACAACAATGATTCTACCGACAGAGTCAGCAGCAGGAACGTAGTCAATTCACGCGTGTCGCTTACCTCTAACACGGCACCTTTAGAGCTAAGTCTGTGGGTACGCAATCTGTTCAACAACAGCTATACGACAGCGAGTGGTCGAGATTTTTTCGGTAACCAGTATATTAAACGTGGCGACCCGCGCATCTTTGGCTTTGAGGGCAAATACAGTTTCTGAGGAAGCGATCCGCATTTCACTTTACGTTTGCCGATGAAAAGCCATTCAAGAGGGAAAAATTGAGTGCTGCCATATGGTTAAATCTGAATGAAAATTCGTTACGCCTCGCCGAGGATCGTCTTCTGGTCGAGCAGCTGTTGCAACTGGTTTAAGTTCTTCGATTTTGGCGATAGCGCATGGGGAATTTGGTGCAACAAAGAATGTGAGACTTCATCAAGTTTCATATTTATCAATATATCAAACTTCAATGACTGCTTTGTAGAAAGTCGTCCGACTCAAGGGGGGCGACTTGACCCATGTCACCTTAATTAGCTTGTCACATAGCAGTCAATGATAAATTAGTTGATGGACTTAAATTGAAAAATTAACCATGCGAAGGTTCATTACGAACTTCCGCTTTGGGCCGAGGTTGTGTCAAAACGCCAGAGTCAATGAATTGTAATACTGTTCTTTAGCACAACTAGTAATTGTTTAGATTGAAGTTTGTTATGCAGCTTTCTTGCACAAATCAAGGCCACAGGCCTTATGTAGCCATTGCCTTCATCAATGCCACACTTCCCATGATCTTCATCACTCTTTTCATGTTGTATGCCAGGATATGTAAACTCATCTCCGTACTGACATGCGACTTGGTTTTCATCAAGAAGTGCGAAGCCCCCATCCAGTGTTTTAAGGTGCCGAACGTGTGTTCTATCGTGCATCGCCTAATCTTCATGGCGTCAGGCATCTTTTCTAGGTTCGATTGCATTTGATCCAGGACTGCTTCATTCTCCCAACGCTTAATCCGTCTTTGATCGCTGGTGGTGCAACTGGACTTTAGTGCGCACTTCTTGCATTGAGAACTCCAGTATGTGGTGAGATTTTTACCAGATTCCAATGAACGGTAGCGTTCTATCAGCAATTCGCCTGCTGGACATTGGTAGGTATTACTCTTGGGATCGTACACAAAGTGGCGTTTATCAAATAAGCCATTCGCTTTGTTTCCTGAGGTTAAGCACTTTGGCATGATCGGTGTAATGCCGTTCTCAACACAAGCCGCCACTTCTTCACCTTTGTAGTAGCCTTTATCCGCCACTACCGTCAGCGCCTCTTTTTGCAAGGCGTCCTTGGCCTGCTTACCTATGTTCGCTAATTGCGTTCTATCATGCCCGGCTGTAGTGACCTCATGTGCCACGATGAGATGGTGTTTCGTATCCACCGCCGCCTGTACGTTATAACCGACAATGCCACCGCCACGATGTTGCATGGAGCGTGCATCAGGATCAGTTTGTGATACCTGCTTATCTGGAGATGACTGTACCTCAGATTCAATCGTTTCCAGCGTTTTCATTTGCGCTTGGAACATCGCAATACGCTCAGTTAAGCGTACTTGATGAGGTGTTGATTGCTTAGGGGAGCTAATGTCAGCCGCTTCTAAATCATCCAGATATTGCTGAATGTTTTTCTCCACTTCTTGCATGCGTTTTTTAATCTTCGCCTGTGTGTAGTTCTTATCACAGTTGTTGACGGCTTTGAACTTGCTGCCATCAATGGCAATCATGGAATCAGCAAATAAATGCATACGACGGCATAATTCTACAAACTGGCTGCACACTTTGCGTATGGCAGGACCGTTCTCATTTCTGAATCTGGCAATGGTTTTAAAATCAGGATTGAGTCTTGCGATCAACCACATGAGTTCAACATTACGGTTGGCTTCTGCTTCCAGGCGTCTACTGGATTGAATACGATTGAGATAGCCATAGATGTAGAGTCTGAGCATGGCAGCAGGATGATAAGACGGCCGACCCGTCTGCGCTGGGTTCACGCCTGCGAACCCTAATTCCGATAGCGCTAACTGATCTACAAATACATCAATCACGCGCACCGGATTATCTTCTGCGATGTATTCGTCCAGTAGCTCTGGAAGAAGCGTACTTTGTGTTCTATCTTGACCTTGGATAAATCGTTTCATAGTTAAATAAAAACAATGTAATCAGATGGTTAAATTATACAATATCTGGATTATTGTGTTTATTTAAGATTAAATTTATTGGGGTTTTGACACAGGCTCGGCCGTAACCAGACATACGACGCATCAATTTTCTAGCCCAAAAGCGGCCATTAGCAGAATAAAGTGCTTCCTATTCTAAACAGGAAGTTAGGCTAGTTTTTGCAAGGTAATTACAAACGCTACGCCATTTTTACGATTTACGGCAGATATTGAACCATTCATACCAAAAAGGTACATTTTAGCTGCATATAGACCAAGGCCTAAATTTCCACCTGAGTTGGGATCGCTAACTCCCAGTTTGAAAATATTCTCACAATCTTCGAGTGGAAGCCCTTCATTGAATACCTCTATAATTACTTGATCACCACTTTCTTCCCAACTGACAGTAATTATTGTACCAGCAGTTTTGTGACGCTCTGCATTATCTAACAAATGATCCAATACAGTTTCTAAAACGATATCATCGAAAAATGCTATTACACCTGCACGTTTTCCAATACCGACGATTGGTTTTCCTATAGCGGCTAAATTTTCTGTCAGTTTAGTAACAAAAGTACTTAGATCATCAAGTCTAGCTGCAATAACGCCATTCAAAAGTCCTTCATCAATTGTTGCCGCTTCATGCAAAGCAATGACAGCTCGTTCCATCCGACATAAATTTCTATTCATCTCAGGATCTTTAGAGCTACTCGCTAAAAGATTTGCCAAGGGAGAACGTATCTCATGACCAATTGCATTAAGAATTTCTCTGCGTGTTTCTAAAACTTCTTTTTCTCTACGTATCACTTCTGCTTTCTGGTAATTCTCACGTTCTAGCCGTTTTCGTTGGAAAACCATTCTTTGATGATCACGTTTATAAAGTAAATGTAATACACGGCCTAAGGTTCCAATTTGATCGGTACTATCAGCATATTCAGCAAAACTTCCACCACGATTCACAGCAGAAATGTGTGCGACTCTAGTCAATCGCTCTAATCTCCTTGATCCTCCCCACAATAGCCATATAAAAACTGAAATTACGAAAATAGCTGCAAACTGCCAAGCAAGTGATCTAGCAGCTATATCGGGAACTATATTAGCGTCTTCCGTCAAAGTTGCTGATAAAAGTGGAAGACCACTCAAATGCTGTTCTTGCGTTGCTGAGACCTTTTCGACTCCTGATACCATCAACCGAGCAACATGATTGGCTAACGATTGAAACCATCCTTGATACCTTGTTGATTCTGATGATGGCAAAGATGTTGAAGTCCAGAGTAAATTACCTTTTTCATTATTTCCATTCGAGTTTACTGAGAGTGTTGCTTTGGATAGTACGGAAATACGATATGCTTGTTCAAGAGAAACTTGGGCGGCACCTTCAGTATCTGGCTCAATCTTAAATAAATATTTTGGTGTTTCCATAGAGCTGCCTGCAGCATGAATGATATCAATGCCAACTTTAAGACTTTTGGTTTCTGGTGAAGGCCATCCAAGTAAGCGATTATCTATTGGTAAAAGCGTTGAATCTATACGCCCGAGGATAGAAACTATGTTTTCTTGAGTGTCAGTAATTTTTTGTTCAAATGCTTGCGCATTAACTAATTTGGTTGAATAACCACCGTCTTCGGGTAAGTAGGAAGAAATTTCATGAAAACTGTTGAGATTTTCAGGTAAGGTTAGATGACGATTATTACTTTTCTGAGAAGGGAGCTGCTGAAAGGATAATTGTATATTAACCTGCTTTTTTCCATAAAAATGCAATATCAGTCGATCACCTTTTTCGATAGGTTCACCGCGTAAGTGTCTGCGGATCAACGGTGTGGGATACCTTAATGCAAAATATACATAATGACCTGTTGGATCAGAAGGAATTGCAGCAAAACAAGCCTGAAGTGTAGATGAGGAAGTATCAACTTTCGAAGCGTTAGTATTTGAAAGAAACTCAACAACACAAGCGCGAGGTGGATCAAACCTCAAGTTATTTGTACTGAACGAATTTGTATTTTTTTTGGTTAAAAAATAAGTGAAAAAAGGGCGATTAACAGTCACTATCTGCAATGAACGCCTGGCTTTTGTGAAATCTGTGGGATTTTCCAGCAAAGATGAGCCGTTAGGCTCTCGAGTGTTTAACAAAAACTGACCAAGCTCGCCTCTAAGTACAGACTCTTGAATTTGATGCTCTTTATGGCTTGCTGTAATTACAAAATCAACAATGGCAACCATAAATAATACTAAAAGTAATACTGCAGCAATTGCTGACCGCAATGTAAAGTCAACACGCTGTAATAATCGAAGTGACTTTCTAGAAAGTTTAATTTTAAGCACGTGGTTTCCAAATATAACCACGACCTGGCTCAGTGGATATTTCAGAAAAATCTGGATCCTTGTCCCGAAAAGCCAGCCGAATGTTACGAATATGACTTGCAAGCGCATTCGCACCTCGCCCAGTCGGCAAAGAACTCTCTAATTTTGCATGAACTACAACTGTTCCGAATGACCGAGCCAATTGATCAACAATCCCCAATTCCGTTACAGATAGTTGTACTTCTTTTCCCTGCCACAAAAATTTCATCTGGTTATTCGGACTGCGTTCAAGACCTTGTGGTAACTCCAACTTAGGCAAAGGTGCCGCACTTTGAGTCAATTGAGCGGCCTCCAATGACCGTTTAACCTTCACTAAAAAATCAACATCCTCAAAAGGTTTTGATATGAAGTCATAAGTGTATAAATAACTAGCAAGAGAACGTAATGTCGTATCACTTGTACCGGAAACGAATAAAACAACCTTAGCAGGCTTTTCTGCCGCTAACTTTAAACCTGCAAATCTGGATAACGTCGCTTGACCAAGCTCAATATCAAGGATGGCTAAATCATAGGTTTTAGAAGCCATTAACTCACGCGCTCCTGCTTCATCAGCTGCTGCATCTACTTGAATGTCTGTAACTTCTGATATCAATTTAAGCATATGTTCACGCATCGCTGAGTCGTCTTCAACGACGAGTATTAGTTGCATTTGTAGCTCCATCAAAGTGTAGATAAATCAACTTCATATTCTGGCGCTATTAACTTCTATATGCAAATAGAGAATTGTTCACTTTCAATAAAGTAAATGTACAAACGTTGATGGCCGTCAATATTCCCATATTTTCAATGGACTAACTTGGACGGCATCTGAACCCTATTTGCTCAGCACTCTGACAAACTGATACTCATTGAAAAAGGGGCGTTAATGGTTACGAAAATTAAAATACAGCTTGAAGAAATTGGTTTGCAACTTGACGCCTCGATTTTTCCGATTGTTATGAATGGGGGTTTGGTAATGTCCAGCAAGCCATCTATTTTAAATTTAACACTGGACAAGGAGCAATTGAATGAACGAAAAACAAGAAGTGAAAAACAAACCGATCAACCAGAAATCACAAGGAAATCACCAAGAACAGGAGGAAAGCCAACATACTCCAGAACATCAGCAGAATCCGGAGGAACACGGACGGCCTGTTCAACCTCATCGTTCTCACTCAACAGTGCAGACGATAAGCTCTATGCAAAATTAAGTGAAGTCCAATTAGCCTATCCTGAAACAACAATATATAAGCAGGAGGAGATGTTCTGGCTTCGAGTCGAAAGTTTGCTCCTGCCAGGGCTTGGCCGCAAAGCAATCTTTCTTTTGGCAGTTATTCCAAAATTTCGGAAAATAATTGCATGGGGTTATTGGAGTGTCTGGAGTATTGGTGTGTCTTGGATAGGTCCTCGACATACCAATTATCCAGATGGTTCAATGTGCGCATTTGATATGATGGATGGATCATGGCAGTATGGCGATAACCTTGTAAAACTACTAGATTTTTACACCGTTTGGGCAGTAAGACATTTGTATCTAGAATATTTTGATAGATGGCCAGGGCCACAAGCTTCTTCTAGTTATGTGGAACGAAACTTCGAATTCAAGGATCATGAATGTTGCGGATGCCCAATGCCTCAAGGAACTTACCATAACTGCTGCAAACCGAATGACATCGCTAAAATAACACCAGCGGCAGCTTTATCATTTTGGATATTTTCTAAAAGAGATCAGCGTCACCCGCCTTCAGATATAACTAATTTTGCAAGATTGGGTATAAATCCACCGCGCTTAGAATTATTTTGTTAGATACAAATAATGCTTTTTATTATTTTTATAAAAACAATGACCGTGTACACGTTTAGATTATTCGTCGGTACGTGAGTTTTTAGGTGAGTATCTTTTCATGGTTGTGTAGCAAAGCTTAACAAGTAAGGAGAGGCACGTTCATTTCGCTATACTGATAGCCACCTTGATAACCATCCTAACGGTGGACTACCCTTTATCATCTTCGTTTCACCTCCGTCAGAGGCATATCAAGCCGTGCATTGAGCTTTTCCATATCAACAAACGGCATCATGTACAGATTGTGTTGCCAACGTACAAACTGCTCACTAAGGAGACTATTTTGCTTTTCTAGCCGAGCCACCGTTGATTCAAGTGTGGCAATCTGTTTTTTGGCAAAATCCAACGTAATGTTCGGCTCATTAATATTTAAATTCTGAGCTGTAGCTCTCAATGCATCTTTTTTCGCATTAAATGTTTCAACTAGAACGGGATAGGACAGCAACGTATAACGACTGATCCGCTTCTCTCCAAGGGCTTTCGCTAGGCGTTCCGCATATAGCTCCCATGTCAGCTTTCCCGACCATTTATCTAGCTCGTGCAGAGCTATGGGCATCGTACTCTCTGTAATGATAATTTTAGGCATCACTTTCTCCTAACAATGCGACTATTGTCGAAAAATCAACAAGCTCATTCTCACTTGGATTGACTCTATAGCTTCCCTGCTCTAAGGCCCGTTTTATCGGGCTTGGATCATGTTCAGGTGGCATCCATAGGACTGCCCCCTCGGGGGTGTCGTCAGAGTCCAATCTTGTACGTTGGGCTCGGATATGCGCTAGCTTCCACCCCAAGTATGTAACCCACCTGTCAGCACCGAACGTCCCGTCTGCGCCATCCAATTTTGCCTTTTCAAATTGTGAAGCGACATTTTCCTCAAGCCGCTTTATACGTTCGAGTGTCTTAGGCATACCCTTAATGCATACATGATCTTTGCAAGTCATACATTCCCCCCCTTTGATACAGGGGGACATCGCATAATCACACGTGCACATGCCGTATTCGGTCACATCGGCAATCCCGACGCGATTTAATCCGAGATCGTGATAGGAGACAGGTAAATTCAATTTTAATGCCTCAAGCGCGCTAGGCCTCTCAGTTAACAGCATGATGGATCGTGCCTGCACTTCTTGTTCTTCATGTGTGCGCAAATCATAGTGACGGTTGTCTTCAATCCGCGCACGCCCAGCCCATTTCGCAAGCTGCCAGCTATCCATCCCGCCACGCTCTGCATTTGTCGACAACCAAACCCGAAGCTGGTGAGACGTGAGTGCAATATCAGTCTGATCTTCATCGACAATGCCAAAGCGCTGGAAGATCGTTTTGGTTGGATTTTTAAGTCCAGTACGTGGAGCCAGCTGCCCGTTAATCTGATTCACTGTTGGCATTACCCAGCTAAAAGATAGAGGTTTGAAATCATTGTGAAATTCTCGATCTCTGACCAGTAGCAGAGAGTCCCATATCGCTCCATCTGTGCTGGGGATGCTCGGCCAGTCTTCCGTGCTATATTCAGCTAGCGTATATTGAGCAAGATGTTGGTATGTTGGATTACCATGTTCTCTGAGGTTTTTAATCCACTTCCCTAAGCCCAATAAACCCCATGCCGTAACGTTGTTGAGGTCATTTGTTCTTGCTCCAAGCGATTCAAGAGATTTAAGCGTTGCCTTACCGAAGTTCATTGCACAAGCAAATTCCAGTGCGTTCAAGGGTCTGTTTTCTGGAAAATCCGGAGGTGTAACACATTCATCATGACGATAAAAAATGTCGGGATTATCATGGGAGAATTTTGCGGCGGCTCGTGCCGGAGCGCCAATTTCGACCAAGCGACGATGCGCTTCGATCACTGTATCCTTCATTACGTTCGGCACCCACTTTACAGTATCCCCGAAGCCCTTTTCGCCATACCAGCGAACGCCCAGATGACCATTCTCTGCCACATGCAAACAATCAACTACCAGAGAGGGCAATTCACCCGCACGAGAGGGAGCAAACATCAACAACGTCAGAACGCTTGACCAATACTTATCTTCATTTGTTTCAGCCCTAGAAAAGCAGTCTGCAATCGCAGTCATTTGATGCAAGCTAGGGCACCTCTCCTGTTGCCACGCCCTTGACTCCTTGTCAGTTCTCTCAGCTTTTGCCTTTGCTCGCCCCCATGGGTTTACCCACTGCGGAATCGTTGGCACGATGGTTTTCTCATAAAGGAAAACGTAAAGCAATTCCATCTGCTGCCCAAGACGATAACGTATATCAGAGTTCGGATATCGAATATCGGTAAGCTCTCGAACTTTTTCTTGCACCAAACCATCCGTTTTCAATACTTCAGCTTCACCGTGGATATCTATCAGAGCATCATGCAGCATCCGAAGGACAATCATCTGGTTTCCGATACTCTTTACTTGCCTTACAGACTGGGTGTAACGTACGCGTGCCTTGGCAAAGTCCATGAACGGCTCGTTCAGAGGATCTAATTTATAAGGGTTATTCTTTTCATTATATTTAGAAAACGACATCGCATATGCTCTCCCACCCTCTGAGAACACCCACTTATTTACAGAGAAGCCACCTTGATCTTCGTAAAGGGTTAGGCTTCTGCAGTGGTTGATGAAGTCCATTAAATTCTGGCTGGCTGCTAACTCTGGACGCGATTTAAAAAATATAATCTCAGCCAATTTCCACCTCTCTTTGCTCTTCAGACTTTGCATGTTTACACAATAAAATTACTTGCTGGACTGCCAGTAACAACAGGTCTGTAGACTGGATTACATTAGATGAAGCACCACATTCTTGTTGACGCTTTCGCTCGCTGAGAATCTCTTCGAGCACCTCCTCATGTGGTGCATCGCGCCATGCCTGAAAGCTCACACACGTGTAGCATGAACGATAGCCCGAGGCACAAAATGCATATGTGCCACAGTTACCAATAGCTCGTGAATTATCATTCCTCACCCGACTGTGGGGATCTTTTGCTCGCAGTGCGTCGCGCTCGGAATTAATAAGTTTCCCAGCGAATGCTTGTGCCAGCGGAGCCAAAAACTGCGTCATGATTTCGTCAATTTGCTCTGCCATTTCCTCAGTGTTTGCAGTATAAACATTTATATTTTGGGTATCACTGTGATCTAAGGCCATTGCGAGCACAACGCCCGTAATGCCTCGCCGCGCCAAGTTAGTTCCCTTCGTATACCTGAACCGTCGTGAAGTGAAATTGATAAATTCTCCAGTCCGCTCAGAGCGAGCTGTATTTTTCACGGCAACCTCCCTCAACACATCCATTGCACCAGCTTTGTTCAAATGTAGATAATCTGGTGTTTTATCCAGACAATCGACCAAATGTTCAATATCTCGAAGCCCCTCAATTCTGTCTTCCGCTAGAAATATGGGAATTTGCCTTCGAATAGATGCGGGAAGCTTCTTGCCCAACACTCGTTCAACATGGGCCTGAGATGCTTCGGCCTGATTTAACAGAATCAGGTAAAGGTCTTCATTTACACACATTGAGTTAAAAACCTCACGGAATCCCACGCCTTTCTGTTTTACGCGCGGAAAGTTAACAATATAGTCATGACCCTTGGCATCTTCTCTATATTTGAGATCGACAGACCGCAAAGATCGAATTTGAACCGACCTGCGTCCAGTAAATGCCAATGTCAGAAAGAAGGCATACTGGTTCAAATTTATTGTTTTTACAGTAAAAGCATTTGATGCCCAGTTAAGCAAAGCGCCCATCTCAATCTGCGTAAGTGGCCCAGAGTAGGGGCATGCTTTCTTAACAGCCTTCCCCTTTACATTCCCCTTCAGGGTCTGCTCTTCTAGGTACTTGACAACATCGTCGTCAACTCCAGGGTATCCCCATTCATTCCATGCGAGTAGGAATGCCTTTAAATATCCTAACCTGTGCTCAGCTTCGCCAGTCAGTGAAGCGCGCCACCTCGACAACCCGCCCACATTGACGCTTTGCTCCCCAGCGTGATCGCAGTACATGTTGAAATTTGAGAAGGCATGATCTGTGGTTTCTGCGGAGAGTTCCTCTGCATACCGACACAGAGATTCTCTCAATCCTTCCCTAGTCGCGTCATCCAGATTCCTCATTCGACCGAGGTTAATAGTTATTGAGCCATCAAGTTGCCAGTGTTCTCCATTTGCATCAAATTCATAACCCATTTTCGATATTCGCCAATCGGACTTGCGTGGTAGGCCAATGGAATTTGGCTGATTAGCTTGGGAAGCTCGCCTCATAATCACTTTTTTTCCTTGTTTAAGTGCTTTGACATGTCGTCCATATCCTCGCGCAACAATTTGTTAGACATTTCCTTGATGTGCCGTAAGTTGTATATTTCTGCACTACTGTCAGATGACCAACCATTCAGATACTTACGTAACTGAAGCTCTTCTTTTTCTTTAATAGGTTTGATGGTAGGATCAATTCTGGCTCTCCGATTATGCTCATCAATTTTTTTGGAGAGGCTATTATTGAAGTTGTGACGGAAGCCATGTCTGTGGATTTCGTTAAAAAGCTCCAAGTTCGTCAAAATTGCAGGCTTAAGAATCCTGTTTCTGAATGTGCTGTCAGAAATAGCTTTTCCTTGAAATTCACCTCGCTTATGCGTAACGAACAAAAATGGCCCTTTGTTAGCTCCTGGTATTTTTGATCGTTCTTCCATCACGTAGGCACGGATTCTATTCACTAACGCTTGTGGAACTGGGATATCGCGTTCATTCGTTTTAAGGACAGACTGTCTTCGCCGATGATCTAGAGGGTTATCGTGACGACGAGTGACGGATATTGATGCGCGCTGAAATTCTATGTCACTGATTTGCAGCCCAAGAACTTCGCCGGAACGCATTCCAGTTATGTACATTATATCGAACATCAACGCATTTCGAATGCGTATGCTAGAGTTCTTATAGGGATTGTCGGGTGAGTCTTCCCTGACCATCTTCATCAGATTCTCAAATATCTCTGGCGGTGGGGCTTTTGAATCGGGATCAGTAGACAACCCCTTGTTTTTTGCTCCTTTAGGCTTCTGAGCAATAATCCGCTTCTTCATGTCATCAATAGACCCAGTCAAGGCAATGAAGTTTTCCCGCGTCCTTAGCTTTGTCCGAGCAACGAAATAGAGATACGATGCGATGTGCACCAGTCGATTTGCGGCATGACCTTTTGAAACAACTTTCCGATGGCGCGTTCGCCCTGGATAGATAACTGATAACTTGACCACATTTTTCTTTGAGGTGATTTGCTGCCACTCCTCTATATGGTTCGAATTGAGCAAACAATGATCTCGAATTGAGATTATGTCTGAGTCAGAAAGAAATTTTGCCTGACTAAACTCCGATATCAAGTCGCGACCATTAATCTCTTCCCACAGCTTTAAATGAATAAGGTGGCGAATGGTGTTTTCAATTGAAGTTTGCTTTAGCGACACTCTCAGGTTTTCGGTGACGTAAAGTGTGACCCAAAAATCTGGCACCCCCTCACTGTCAACCAGCATTGGGTATCGCTCCCCCTCAGAAAAAACAAGTTGCTTTACTTGCACCATAATAGATCCATACCCCACTCTATTATCAACACAAATATAAGTGTACACCATTGACATTTATTACCAACAGTTATTTTTTATAAAAATGAAAAAAGGCCCGCTATCGCGGGCCTTTTGAGTTTAAATCAACTTTTCCTAAAAACGTACTGATTAAAAAGGAATATCATCTTCAAAATCATCAAAGCCTGAACCACTAGCGACTGGTTTAGCAGCCGTTTGTGCTGGTGCATTGGCTGATTTTGCCGCGCCTTGTTTAGCTGGCGCTTGGTTGTAGTTGT
>JABFSI010000018.1 GCA_013140695.1 Sideroxydans sp.
GGGTGCGATGGCAGTCGGGTGGTTGTGCGTCTCCACCTTCATCAGGATGTGGGTCAACTCTTTGCTGAATTCGTAGGCCCCACCCGCGCGCGGGTAGAAGCGCTCGATCTCTGCGCCTTCGATTACGGAGGAGTTGTCGGAATACGCAACGACCGTGCCCTTGGGATGTAACTTGTGTGTGTTGCGGATCATGCCGAACAGCGAGATGGCTTGGGCTTCGTCGTCGATGATCCAATCCGCGTTGAATATCTTGTGGCGGCAGTGTTCGGAATTAGCTTGCGCGAACATCATCAGTTCGACGTCGGTGGGATTGCGTCCGAGCTTGTTGAAGTTCTCAACAAGGTATTCGATTTCATCTATTGAAAGCGCCAAACCAAGTTCGCGGTTCGCCACTTCCAATGCAGCATTGCCGCCCTTCAGAATGTCCACACGGGACAAGGGTTGCGGTGTGCCGTGTTTGAAAATTTTGTCTTCGATGCCCGTAGCGTCTGCAATCACAGACTCCGTCATGCGGTCATGCAGGAGTGGCAACACCGCTTGTTTTTCTGCATCAGTGAGTGGCTTGCCGCTCTTCGATTTGAGATAGAACACCACACCGCGCTCGATGCGTTTCACTTGCGGCAATGCGCAGTGCTTGGCGATGTCTGTGGCTTTGGACGACCACGGCGAAATTGTGCCGAGGCGAGGAATGACCAAAATGCTGTGCGTCTTATTCGCGGTATCAGGTGCGCCTGCCCCACTATCCAAACTTAACAAACGATTGAGCAGCGCGAGTTCTTTAGCGGCCAATTCGGAAGCCAGTTCGGTGAAATAAATATGGCGCGTGTCTTCTAGAGTAACGCCAGATTTCGTGGCGTTTAGCGCGCTGCGCAGCTTGTCGAGACGGAAGGCGGAAAGGGCAGATTTACCAATCGAGGTGAGGTACATAACTCAGTCACTTTAGGGCAATTAGAACGGGCGCAGATTATAATGCAGCCAACCCTACCCACTCATGGAAAACGTCATGGCTCGCCCACTCCTCACCACTCTCACCCAAAAACAAGTTGCCGCCTTCCTCAAACCCCGCCCCGCCGATAGCCACAAAGGCTTGTTTGGCACAGTCACCGTCATCGGCGGTGCAAACGGCATGGCAGGAGCGGCCTTGCTGGCTGGACGCGCTGCACTAAAGATGGGCGCGGGCAGTGTGCATGTGGGGCTATTGGCGGATAACGCCCCCAGCGTGGATGTGAATGTGCCGGAATTGATGATGCATTCGGCGGCAGATGCGCTGAAGCAACTCCCTCACCCTGCGCCCCTCCTAAAGGAAAAGACTTCGCTTCCCTCGCCCGCCGAGGGAAAGGCTGAAGGTAACGTGTTAGTGATTGGCTGCGGTCTGGGGCAAAGTCTCGCCGCGCAAAAGCTGCTCTACGATGCTATCCAGCTCGACATGCCGTTGGTATTGGATGCCGATGCGCTCAATCTCATCGCTTTACGTCCTGACTTACGCAGCATGTTGCACGCACGCAAAGCTGCCAGCATATTCACCCCCCACCCAGGTGAAGCGGCGCGTTTATTGGCGTGCAGCGTCGAAGAGGTGCAAAAAGATAGGGCACGCGCGGCGTTAAGTTTAGTGACTAAATTGGGCGGTAGCGTGGTGTTAAAAGGTGCTCACAGCGTGTGCGCTTCACCCAACGGTAAGTTACACCTCAACCCAACAGGCAACGCGGGCATGAGCAGTGCGGGTATGGGCGATGTGTTGAGCGGCATGCTTGGCGCCTTCATCGCACAGGGTTTGAATGCGGACGAAGCGATGTTGTTGGCGGTGTATTTACACGGCGCAGCGGGCGATGCGTTAGCCAAACAAAATGCGACGCTGGGCATGAGCGCCACCGAAGTCACCGAATGGGCGCGCTTCTTACTCAATCAAATTTGCCCCCAATAAAGGTTTCAACATGAATTTTTTGTATCGTTACCTCATCGTTATCGTCGCCTGTGTGGCGCTGCTCATCGGCGTGCAAATTCCTAATCTGATCGACCAATATCAAAAACGCGTGGATGCCCATCTGCGCGAAGTGTTGGTGAACATTCAGCCATTCCAAGACATCGCCAACAAATACTTTGCGGGCGATATGTCAAAACTGGTGGAAATGCATCGCAGCAGTGCCGAAAAACCATTCCAAGAAGAAGGCGCGGCCATCGAGCAAATGCTGCAACGCAAGCTGCGTTTTGAAAATGAGTTAGCCACGTTGAATGCCAGCTTGCCGCAAAAAGTTCTTCACGTTTTACTCCACGGCGACCGCGAGATGCTGGCCGAAGTGCGTAGCCAATACACCTATGCCGTGCCGCTCAACCAAGATGCACTGATTTTCGGCGCAGTCATCGCGCTCATTATTTTGATGGGGGTCGAGTTGATTTTCGCCCTGCTACGCCGTCTGTTTTTCAAACGCAACTCCGCTCCCTCCCTCTAAATTTATGAGCTTCTCTATCGACATTAGCGAAGAGGCGGGTGTCCGCTATCTTCATTTCGGCACACGTTGGATTCAGGGCGCGATGCGTATCGCGCGACCGTGGAATTTGGAATTGGAATACACCAAAGAGATGATGGCGAGCCTGCTGTTACGCGACGACAAACACTTCCCGCGCAAGGTGCTGCTCATCGGTCTGGGTTGCGCCTCGCTCACCAAATTCATCTATCGCAATCTGCCCTTGGCACACATCACGGTGGTGGAGATCGAGCCGCTGGTGGTGGAAGCGGCAAAGACTTATTTCAAATTACCCGGTGACGATAAACGCATTCATATCGTCATCGCTGATGGCGCAAAATTTGTGGTCGAAACACACAAACAGTTCGACCTCATCCTAGTGGACGGCTTTAACCATCACGCGCATCCGGGAGACTTGAATACTCTGCCTTTCTATCAAGTGTGCCGCACGCGCCTCACCCATCAAGGTGTACTCGGCGTGAACCTTATTGGCTTAAGTCGCGGCGTGCTAGGCGGCTTTGCCTATATTGCACAAGCCTTTGACGACCGTGCGCTGATGTTTCCTTCGTGCGAGAGTGGCAACGTGATTGCATTTGCCACAGCAGGCGATGAAATAAATATCCACTTGGAAGACATGCGAGAAAGCGCCGTCGCACTCAAAGAAAAAACGGGATTAAATCTGCTTCCCACGGTCACACGACTGATGCAAGCCAAAACGTGTCTCGGCGATATTTTGAAGATTTAGTGAATCTCTGATTAAGTTGTCATTCCCGCGAAAGCGGGAATCCAGCGTTTTTATCAAGAAGGCTTTGTCCATGCTTTGCAAGGAAATTTATTTTGTTAACTGGATTCCCGCTTGCGCGGGAATGACGGATCGGACTTATTCAGACCTTCCTTAGCAAAAACTTAATAAGAATCGGGCTGTTACGTGTAAAATCCGCGCCACAAGCAGGGCGAAGTCGTGAATCAACCTTATTTTTCTACGCCCCTGCCCAAACATTTGAATGTTAATTTTGAAAGGTAGTGCATCATGGCAACAACAAAAACACCCGCAGTAACGCCCAAAAAACCCGCCGCAAAAGTAGCCAAAACAAGCACCGTTAAAAAGGTGGCTACGGCTCCCGTAGAAAAGAAAGTTGCCGCGCCTAAAGTGACCGCTAAAGCCACTGCTACCAAGGCCGCAACCACTACTAAAGCAGCAGCCAAACCCGCTGTAAAAAAGACCGCAGTAAGTACTGAAAAAACCGTTGCGCCTAAAGTCGCCACCGTTAAAAAAGTGGCGGTGAAAAAAGCGGTGGCAAAGAAATCTTCACCCGCACCGAGTGCTGAAGAGCGTTATCGCATGGTGCAAGATGCTGCTTATTACTTGGCTGAAAAGAACCACTTCAAGGGCAGCGCAATGAGTTATTGGATTGCCGCAGAACGCGAAATCGACGAGTTTTTGTCGGGCAAGTAAGTTTCACTCAACTGACCAGCAGCCCTGCTGGTCAGTTTCCTGTTACACCAAATTCCACTGCGTATTTCACATAGGTGAGCTGCAATTTCTCTGCGTTGATAGCCGCCAAGAGTGCTTCTGCTTGCGCCGCTGTCACGACGAATTCCACTTGCACGGGCAACTCGCCACCCAATTCAAAAAATAATTCTGAATGTAAATGCCCGTGTTTGCCAAAACCCGCAATGGCACGGAACACAGAACCACCGGGTAAGCCCAGTTGTTTAGCTTTTTCCAATATCCATTCGGAGAGTAGTTGGCTGTGGTGGCGTTGCTTTTCAGTCACGTAAAATTTTACATAGATGCCTTGCATATCAGCCTCCTGACTGTAGCCACTTAAACGTCTGCATGCCCAACACGGTCATCACTAATGAACCGCCTAAATGCGCCGCGATGAGGGCGCTGCCCCATGCATATTGACCGCGCATTAAGAGGGTGACGGTCTCTGCCGAGAAGGTGGAAAAGGTGGTCAGCCCACCTAGGAATCCAGTGATGATGAACAAACGCCATTCAGCCGACAGGCTGGGATATTGCATAAAAAAAGCGATTGCCAATCCGATTAAATAACCACCCAGCAAGTTAGCGGCGAGCGTTCCCATCGGCAATTCTGCCACGCTGGAATTGAGCCACAGACCCAGCCCCCAACGCAGCCACGCGCCACATGCCGCACCGATTCCAATTGCAAGAAAGGCGTAGAGCATCATCGTCGTATATCGGCGTTAAACCAGCTCCCCCCATAAATCATGCTCGTCCGAATCAGTGATTTTGACCATCACCCATTCGCCCACTTCTAATTGCACATCGTCGATGTACACCACACCATCAATCTCGGGGGCATCTGCTCCCGTGCGCCCAATCGAGCCATCGTCGTCCACGTCATCAATCAACACTTGAATCGTTTTGCCCACTTTAGCGGCCAATTTTTCCGCACTGATCTCTTCTTGCAGATACATCAAGCGTGCCAAACGGTCTTCCTGCACTTCGGGGTCAATATGCTCGCCCAAATCATTCGCTACCGCCCCTTCGACGGGCGAGTATTTGAATGCGCCCACACGATCCAAACGCGCTGCTTCGATGAAGTCGAGCAACTCTTCGAACTCTTCTTCCGTCTCTCCAGGGAAGCCGACGATGAAAGTGCTGCGTATCGTCAATTCTGGACAAATCTCGCGCCAACCTTGGATGCGTTTGAGCATGTTCTCGCTGCTGGCAGGACGACGCATCGCCTTGAGGATGCGCGCATTGGCGTGCTGGAACGGGATGTCTAGATACGGCAACACCTTGCCCTCGGCCATCAAGGGAATGACTTCATCCACGCTCTCGTAGGGATAGACGTAATGCAGGCGCGTCCATACACCCAGACTACCGAGTGCGGCGGCCAAGTCGGTCATGCGCGTCTTCAACGGACGACCATTCCAAAAACCCGTGCGGTATTTCACGTCCACACCATAAGCGGAAGTGTCTTGCGAGATGACCAACAATTCTTTCACACCCGACTCCACCAGCTTCTCCGCTTCTGCCATCACCTCATGCACAGGTCGGCTCACCAGGTCACCACGCAAACTCGGAATAATGCAAAAGGTACAGCGGTGATTACAGCCCTCTGAAATTTTGAGGTAAGCGAAATGTTGTGGTGTGAGGCGTACACCTTGTGGCGGCACTAAATCAACATAGGGATCGTGCAATTTTGGCAGATGCAAATGCACGGCATCCATCACCGCTTCGGTCTCATGCGGGCCTGTAATAGCCAGCACTTTAGGATGCGTTTTTTGTACGATGTCACCCTTCGCGCCTAAACATCCCGTCACGATGACCTTACCGTTTTCTTGCAACGCTTCGCCAATCGCTTCGAGTGATTCAGCAACCGCGCTGTCGATAAAGCCGCAGGTATTCACCACCACCAAATCAGCATCTTGATAACTCGGTGTAATTTCGTAACCCTCTGCGCGCATACGGGTGAGGATGTGTTCGGAATCGACTGTTGCTTTCGGGCAACCGAGGGATACGAAACCAATTTTGGGGGATGCTTTACTCATGTTCATTCCTTTTTCGTTCACTACTCTAATGAAAGATCTGCGAGTGAACGCGGATCTTCTAATGGTTCTAAATGTGTCGTCAGATGGCTAAATGGTACGGCCGCCCTGATGTCCGACTCGATGTCCTCCACGACATCATGCCCGCGCTGAACTGTCCACTCCCCCGGTACCAACACATGTAGCGAGATGAAAGCCTGCCTGCCCGCTTGGCGCGTACGTAACGCATGGAAATCCAAACCTTGCTCCCGATACGTCGCCAACACTGCTTCGATAGAAGCGATCTGTTCAGCAGGGATCGCCGCATCCATCAGCCCCGATGCGGAGTGCGACATCAGCTGCCAGCCCGTCCATACGATATTGGCGGCGACCAGCAAAGCGATGAGCGGGTCGAGCCACAGCCAACCGCTTAGCCAAACCAAACCGACACCGATGATGACGCCGACCGATGTCCACACATCGGTCATCAGATGCTTGGCATCTGCTTCCAATGTGATGGAGTTATGCTCGCGTCCAGCTTTCAGTAGTTCGCGTGCGGCAAACAGATTGATAAGCGAAGCGACAACGGAAACCAACAGACCGACACCGACCGCCTCGATCTCTTGCGGGTGCATGAAGCGGTCGATGGCGGTGTAGGCGATGCTGACTGCCGCCAGCAGGATGAGGAAACCTTCAAACGCGCTGGAGAAATACTCCGCCTTACCGTGACCATAGGCATGCTTGTCATCCGCTGGCGATGCCGCCAAAGTCAGCATTGCCAAGGCCATCAACGCACCTGCCAGATTGACGAAGGATTCGAGCGCATCAGACAAGAGGCCGACTGAACCCGTGAGCCACCATGCGATACCCTTGAGCAGGATAGTAGTGACAGCCGCTGCGATGGATAGCCATGCGTAGCGTTGTAGATTCGTGGCCACCATTCGATCTTTACCTTATCTTTCCCAGCAACATCGACACACCGCCAAACAAGGCGACTCGATGAGATGCGCTATTGATACCTGCTGATAGACCCGCGTCGAATACGACCTTGTTGCTCAAGGCATAACTGCTGGCAACCAACCATTGATTCTGCGGGATGAATCCATTGCGCATGGAGCCCGAGAGTTCGACCATCACGCCCCACTTGTCATCTATCGGCCGGAACACCGTCCCCGACCAGCCATATTCATAGGCACTCTCATTCGCCAATGCATCGCCCAACTTGGTGACGTTCATGTTCACATCGAGTGAATGTCCACGGATGTTGCGACTGTAGATTCCGTTCAGCACAAGATCACTCTTGCCACTGCCCAAACCTGTCGCTGCCGTCGGCGCTTTGAATCCATATTCAATACCGAGCGCTGCATCCTCGTTCATCACAAAACGATGCTTCAACATCAGGAGCATGTCGCCCACACCTGAAACACGATTGGCATTCGCATCCGTTTGTGATGCGTAAGCGTCACCGCCGATGAGTACGCCGAAGTCCTGCGTAAAGGCCAACTTGGTGAGATACAAAAGACTTTGCTGTTTAGAGCCATCTTTGTTTTCTTGTGTGAAGAAACCTGTTTCCAGTTCGAACCAACCCGGCGCGGACAAACCTGCTGAGTTGGTTACTGTAGGACGATAAGGCGTGACGCTAACCTCTTCTGCCGAGACGGGTGATGCCAACCCTATGGCTAAACCTAAAAGTAAAGTTCGTTTCATACCAACTCTCCCATCACCACACTGACCAAAGCGATGGTCGCGATACCCGCGCAGATCAGAACCACTTGCTGCACGGTGTCGCGCATCTGCGTGCGTTTATGCAAGCCCGGGATCAAGTCCGCGACGGCGACATAGATCATGCTGGAAGCGGCCAGTGCCAACAGCGTCGGCACCAAGGCCTGCATTTCTTGCAACACGAAATAGCCCAGCACGCCGCCGACCAAGGTCGCAAAACTAGAGATGAGGTTCATCTGGAAGGCGCGCAACTTGGTGTAACCGGAATGTAGCAGGATGGCGAAGTCGCCCACTTCTTGTGGTATCTCGTGCGCGATGATGGCGAGTGCGGTGACGATGCCGAGATTCACATCGACCAAAAAAGCGGCGGCGATGATGATGCCGTCCACGAAGTTATGGAAGGTGTCACCCACGATGACCATGGTGCCGCTGCGTCCGTGGTCGTGCGGCGTATGTTCGTGCGGCTCATGCGCCTCGCAATGATCGTGATGGCAGTGACGCCAGATGAGGACTTTTTCCAACGTGAAGAACAACAAGATACCCAACAGCACCGTGGCACTCACTGTCGCTGCATTCGGAGCCAGTTCGATCGCCTCGGGCAGGATGTCCAAGAATACGGCGCCCAACAACGCGCCAATGGCATAACTCACCAACCCACTTAGATAGTTGGCGCGCGCGTTGAGCGCGAACAGCGCCGCCGCGATCACGCTCAAGATGCCGCCCAATAAACTGGCGAGGATGATCCAAGAAAGTATTGTCATATCAGGTGTAAAACTTTAAGGGCGCGCATTGTAACTTATGCACCAACCACGATGCTGGGGTAAGGGTGAGGGTCACACCAGCTGAATCGTTATATCGAAGTGGCTAGATTGATGGCGGGAGGGGATGTCGAAATGCAAGACCTCGTATCTTGACAGTGCCAGCGAGACGTTATGCAATAAAAATGTTGAGCAGGCTGGGCGACATGACATCGGCAAGACTTTAAGCGAATGAGCTTGTGGGTCAGATAGGTGCGGTTG
>JABFSI010000108.1 GCA_013140695.1 Sideroxydans sp.
GCAAACAACGCCCCGAATAGGCGATGCACAACGCGCCATGCACAAACACTTCCAACTCCATGTCGGGACACTCTTGGCGAATTTCGGCGATTTCATCCAGCGATAATTCCCGCGACAAAATCACGCGCGTGAGCCCCAGTGACTTCCAAAATTTCACCGCCGCATAGTTCACCGTATTGGCTTGCACGGATAAATGAATTGGCACTTCAGGCCAGCGTTCGCGCACCATCGCGATGAGGCCAGGGTCAGCCATGATGAGCGCGTCGGGCTGCAAGGCGATGACAGGTTCCATATCCGCCATATAAGTTTTTAGCTTGGCGTTATGCGGCATCAGGTTGCTGGCAACGAATAGTTTTTTACCCAAGGCACGTGCTTCACTGATGCCGGTACGCAAGCCTTCCATGGTGAATTCGTTGTTACGCGCACGTAGTGAGTAGCGTGGCTGGCCTGCGTAGACAGCATCGGCTCCGAAGGCGAAGGCGGTGCGCATTTTTTCTAAGGTGCCAGCGGGGAGTAAAAGTTCGGGTGTTTTCATCAAGTATTCCCTCACCCCAACCCCTCTCCCAGCGGGAGAGGGGCTAGAGGAATTTATGCGCGATAGCCGAGTCGATTTAATATCTCGATGGAGGCATTCGCTTGGTTGAGTGTGTAAAAGTGCAACGCAGGTGCGCCACCCGCGATGAGTTTTTCGCAAAGTTGGGTGACGACATCACGCCCAAAGGCCTGTACTGATTCCACGTCGTCGCCGTAACCTTCCATGGTCTTGCGCATCCAACGCGGGATTTCTGCGCCACACATATCCGAAAAACGCGCGAGTTGAGAATAACGCACGATCGGCATGATGCCGGGCACGATGGGCGCGGTGATGCCGAGCCTGTGCATCTCATTTACAAAGCGGAAATATGCATCTGCGTTGTAAAAATATTGCGTGATGGCGGAGTTTGCACCCGCCTCAATTTTGCGCTTGAAGTTGAGCATGTCCTCGCGTGCGGAATTGGCTTGCGGATGAAACTCGGGGTATGCCGCCACTTCGATGTGGAAGTGCTCGCCTGTTTGCGCGCGGATGAACGACACCAACTCGTTGGCATAGTGGAACTCGCCGATGCTGGCCATACCCGAGGGTAGGTCGCCGCGCAAGGCGACGATGCGTTTGATGCCCATTTCTTGATAGGTTTTGAGCAGCGCGGCGATGTTGTCCCGCGTGCCGCCTACGCAAGAAAGGTGCGGCGCAGCTTGGTGTCCTTCGGCGTGGATGAGCTTGATGGTATCCAGTGTGCGGTCTTGTGTAGAGCCGCCCGCGCCGAAGGTGCAAGAAAAAAACTCGGGCTTCAGTGTCGCCAAACGCTGGCGCGCAGCGGTGAGCTTTTCAACGCCTTCCGCTGTTTGCGGCGGAAAAAATTCAAAGCTTATTGGAATGAGATTTGCCATGTTTCCCTAACAATTGAGAGGCGGCTGAAGACAGCGCCCATGAAAAAATACTGTACACCACCGCGCCCATCACGCCATACCAAAAGCCATCTACGCTGAAGCCTTTCAAAATCGAACCTGCGAACCAGAACAACAGCCCATTGATGACAAAAATAAATAGTCCCAAGGTAATGAGTGTTACCGGTAGCGTGAGAATCAAAAATAGCGGACGGATAAGCGTGTTGATAAAGCCCAGTACAAAAGCGGCGATGAAGGCCGCCATCAATCCTGTCACATGAATACCGGGCACCAGATTCGCGACCGCGAATAGCGCCAAGGAATTCAGAGACCAGATAAGTAAGAGTCGTAGCAGCATTTTTTCTTTTCAAATTAAGCGGGGCGAATCGTCTATTCGCCCCGCGCCATCATACCTGCAACAGGCAAATCAATAACGGTAGTGATTCGCTTTGTAAGGCCCTTCCTTGGGCACGCCGATGTAAGCGGCTTGCTGGTCGGTAAGGGTGCTTAACTGTGCATTCAGTGTGGTCAGTTGCAAGCGGGCAACCTTCTCGTCCAAATGCTTCGGCAAGGTGTACACGCCGATTGGGTAATCTTGGGTGCGGGTGAACAACTCGATTTGCGCAATGGTTTGATTCGCAAATGAAGATGACATCACGTAAGAAGGATGGCCTGTGCCGCAACCCAGATTGACCAAGCGACCTTCGGCCAGTAGCAAAATGCGTTTGCCGTCTGGGAAGATGACGTGGTCGACTTGCGGTTTGATGTTTTCCCACGGGTATTGCTTGAGCGAAGCAACGTCAATTTCATTATCGAAGTGACCGATATTGCACACAATGGCTTGGTTTTTCATGCGCGTCATGTGGTCGTGGGTGATGACGTGATAGTTGCCTGTGGTGGTCACAAAAATATCGCCAAATTCCGCGGCGTATTCCATAGTCACCACGCGATAACCTTCCATCGCGGCTTGCAAGGCGCAGATCGGGTCAATTTCGGTCACCCATACTTGGGCGGACAGTGCGCGCATGGCTTGTGCACAGCCCTTGCCCACATCGCCATAGCCAACGATGACCGCAATTTTCCCCGCAATCATCACGTCAGTGGCGCGCTTGATGCCGTCCACCAGCGATTCGCGGCAGCCATATAAATTATCGAATTTGGATTTGGTTACCGAATCGTTCACGTTGATAGCGGGGAATTTCAACTCTCCGCGCGCATGCATTTGATACAAGCGATGCACACCCGTGGTGGTCTCTTCGGTCACACCCTTCACAGCCGCCAGACGCACGGAGTACCAAGTTTTGTCCACCGCCAATTTCGCTTTGATGGAATTGAACAGGCAAATTTCTTCTTCGGAAGAAGGGTTGCTGATGAGCGATGCATCTTTTTCAGCACGAGCGCCTAGATGCAGCAACAAGGTGGCGTCGCCGCCATCATCCAAAATCATATTGGAGAATATTTTTTCTCCCTTGGGGCCATCCGCCCATTCAAAAATACGATGGGTATAGTCCCAATAGTCCGTCAATGATTCACCTTTAACGGCGAATACGGGTGTGCCGGTTGCGGCAATGGCGGCGGCAGCGTGGTCTTGCGTAGAGTAGATGTTGCAAGAAGCCCAGCGCACTTCTGCGCCCAGCGCCGTCAGCGTTTCAATCAGCACGCCAGTTTGGATGGTCATGTGCAGACTGCCCGTGATGCGCGCACCTTTGAGTGGCTGGCTGGCGGTGTATTCCTTGCGGATAGCCATCAGGCCGGGCATCTCGATCTCGGCAATCGCGAGTTCTTTGCGTCCCCAAGCAGCGAGGGACATGTCGGCGACGATATAGTCGGTAAATTTCTTTGTAGTCATAAAGCACTCCATTCATCTAAAAAGTTAATGAATGGGTGCAGTTACTTCGGTGAACCACGCTCTCCGAGCCTGACGGGGGACTGTGTCCTGTCCCGCTGCAGCACCCCTCGGAGGGTGGATGAAACAAAATCTAAAACTACTGTCCACGAAAAGCACGAAAGTCACGAAACAAAACCTAAACGCTTAACTCAACTTGGTACATTAAACTTTTGTGCTTTTCGTGTCTTTCGTGGACATAGGGTTTTTTTTACAACCCTGCATCGGCCCTCAATGCAGCCGCTTTATCCGTGGCTTCCCACTTGAACTCGGGCTCTTCGCGCCCGAAGTGACCGTATGCAGCCGTCTTTTGATAGATCGGGCGCAGCAGGTCGAGCATTTGTACGATGCCCTTTGGACGCAGATCGAAATGACGTTTCACTAATTCAGTAATTTTCTCGTCAGATATTTTGCCCGTGCCGTAGGTGCTCACCATGATGCTAGTGGGTTGTGCTACGCCAATGGCGTAGGAAATTTGCACCAAGCATTTTTCTGCCAAGCCAGCGGCCACGATGTTCTTCGCTACGTAACGTCCGGCATAAGCGGCCGAACGGTCAACCTTGGAAGGGTCTTTGCCGGAGAATGCGCCGCCGCCGTGAGGGGCTGCGCCACCGTAAGTGTCTACGATAATTTTGCGTCCAGTTAAACCACAATCGCCTTGTGGGCCGCCGATGACAAAACGTCCCGTTGGATTAACCAAGAATTTGATGTCGCCTTTGATGAATTCTTTGGGCAATATCGGCTTGATAATTTCTTCGATAGCCGCTTCGCGAATGTGTTCCAGCGACATTTCGGGTGCATGTTGTGTAGACAGCACCACGGTGTCGATGCAGTACGGTTGGTCATCTACATACTTGATGGTGACTTGCGATTTCGCATCGGGACGTAGCCAAGGCAAGCGTCCATCGTGGCGCAATAGCGCTTGGCGCTCGACAATTCGGTGCGACAGATAAATAGGCAACGGCATCAGCACATCAGTTTCGCGGCAGGCATAGCCGAACATCAGCCCTTGGTCGCCCGCTCCTTGGTCGAGGCCGTCGTCATAGGCTTTATTCACGCCCTGCGCAATATCGGGGCTTTGTTTGTCGTAAGCCACCAGCACCGCGCAGCCTTTATAGTCGATGCCGTATTCGGTGTTGTCATAACCAATGCGCTTAATCGTGTCGCGCGCGACTTGGATGTAATCGACGTTAGCGTTGGTGGTAATCTCGCCTGCCAGCACCACCAGTCCCGTGTTGCACAGTGTTTCGGCCGCGATGCGGGAATGCTTGTCCTGCGCTAGAATCGCGTCAACAATGGCATCAGAGATTTGGTCTGAGACTTTGTCAGGATGGCCCTCTGACACAGATTCGGATGTGAATAAATAATTGCTCATGGCTCTCCGAGTGCGGCTTCAAAATGAAATGGGCGCGCATTGTACCAAAATCCCCACCTTGCTAAATAAAAGGGTCTTGCCTGAATGGTTGCTTTGTTTGAAGTGTTAGCGCGTCTGCCCTTGTCGGTATTGCACCGACTCGGCGCGCTATTCGGCTGGTTGGTTTATCGGCTGTCCCCCCGTTATGCCGCTCGGCTGCGCGACAATTTACAGCGCGCTAACTTGGGCTTGGATGAAGTTCGCTTCAAGCAAACACTGCATGCGAATATCCGCGAAGCAGGTAAAGGCGTGCTGGAATTGCCTTGGGTGTGGCGTCGGCCATTCGCGCAAGTGGTGGCGAGCGTAAAGCAATGCCATGGTTGGCAACATGTTGCAGCAGCACACGCGCAAGGCAAAGGCGTGATTGTGTTGACGCCACATGTGGGGTGCTTCGAAGTCATCGGGCTTTATGTGGCAGCTCACCAGCCATTCACCTGCATGTATCGTCCGCCGCGCTACCCGTCGTTGGACAAGCTGATGCATCAAGGTCGTGAGCGTGGACAGATGAAATTAGTAGCGACGGATTTAGGCGGGGTGCGTCATTTGTTGAAAGCGCTCAAACGCGGCGAAGCGATTGGCGTATTGCCCGATCAAGTACCGGGCAATGGCGAAGGTGAATGGGCGCCGTTCTTTGGTCGACCCGCTTACACCATGACGCTGATTGGACGGCTTATTGAGTCTAGTGGGGCAGCGTTGGTGATGTGTCACAGTGAACGCTTGCCTCAAGGCGAGGGTTACGCGCTACATTTTTCGCCGCTGTCTTTTGATGCGTCGGGTTCCATTCCCCAACAAATGAATGCTGCACTAGAGGCTGTCGTACGTCAGCATCCCGCACAATATTTGTGGAGTTATAACCGTTACAAAGTGCCGCGCGGCGCATTGCCGCCAGACGTAAATAAGGATTCATGATGTCAGTTCGTCTAGGGGTTTTTATTTTGTGGCTGCTGCATTTCTTGCCCTTCCGCGTACTCGTCGCCATTGGCAATGGCCTAGGCGCGTTGCTTTATCGCGTGGCGGGTAAGCGTCGTCGCATTGGCGACATCAACCTCAAATTGTGTTTTCCAGACATGCGTGATGCGATGCGCGAGGCGTTGTTGCGCGAGCATTTCAAAATGTTCACGCGTGGATTGTTGGAGCGTTGCGTGTTGTGGTGGTCTAGTGCCGAACACATTAGCAATTTGATTCGCGTTGAAGGCATCGAACATTTTGTGGCGATACAGGGCAAGCCCGCCATTTTGCTCACGCCGCACTTTGTGGGCATGGATGCGGGCGGGCAATGGGTTGCGCAACACAGCGATACCGTATGCATGTACGCCAACCAGAGCAACGCCTATCTCACCCAATTATTGCTAGAAAAACGCGCGCGCTTTGGTACGCAACTGTTGTATTCACGACAACAAGGCTTGCGCCCCATCTTAAAAGGTATGCGAGAGAACAAGCCGTTCATCTACCCACCTGATCAAGACCAAGGCGTGAAAGACGGCGCATTTATTCCTTTCTTTGGCGTGCCCGCCGCCACCATGACTTCCGTGTCACGCATCGCACAGATGACCGGCGCCAAGGTTGTGCCTAGCATTACGCGTGTGCTGCCCGGTGGCGCAGGTTATGTGCTGACCTTCTATCCCGCATGGGAAAATTTTCCGAGTGGGGATGACGTTGCTGATGCGCGCCGCATGAACGAATTTATCGAGCAACGTATTTTGGAAATGCCCGAGCAATACTTCTGGTTGCATAAGCGCTTCAAGACGCGCCCTGAGGGCGAAAAAAGTTTTTATTGATTTCACCCCTCTCCCGCCAGCGGGCTATGGGAGTTAATTCAGATGGGATATTGAAATGAAATACAAAGACCTGCGCGACTTCATCGCGCAACTGGAAAAAATCGGCGAGCTCAAACGCGTCAGTGCGCCTGTCTCCACGCATCTAGAAATGACCGAAATCTGCGACCGCGTGTTGCGCGCACAAGGTCCCGCACTGTTGTTTGAGAACGTGGCAGGACAGCAGATGCCCGTGCTTGCCAACCTGTTTGGTACACCACGCCGTGTCGCTTTGGGCATGGGCGAAGAGGAGGTCAGTGCATTGCGCGAAGTCGGAAAGTTGCTCGCTTACTTGAAAGAACCCGAGCCGCCTAAAGGCTTGAAGGACGCGTGGGACAAGTGGCCTATCCTCAAGCAAGTGCTCACCATGTCGCCCAAGGTGTTGTCTTCCGCACCGTGCCAAGACATCGTATGGGAGGGTGACGAGGTGGATTTGAGCAAGCTGCCGATTCAACATTGCTGGCCGGGCGACGTTGCGCCGCTGATTACGTGGGGCTTGGTGGTGACGCGTGGCCCGAACAAGACTAGGCAGAATCTAGGCATCTATCGCCAGCAAGTACTCGGTAAAAATAAAGTCATCATGCGCTGGCTGGCGCATCGCGGTGGCGCATTGGATTTTCGTGATCACTGCCAAAAATATCCGGGACAACCTTTTCCAATCGCAGTCGTGATTGGTGCTGACCCTGCGACCATTCTCGGTGCGGTCACCCCCGTTCCCGATTCATTATCCGAGTATCAATTCGCGGGGTTGTTGCGCGGTAGCAAAACCGAATTGGTGAAGTGCATCGGCAGTGACTTGCAAGTGCCCGCTTCCGCCGAGATCGTGCTGGAAGGCGTCATTCACCCCGACGAGATGGCACTCGAAGGGCCGTACGGTGACCACACGGGTTACTACAACGAGCAGGACAAATTCCCTGTGTTCACCATCGAGCGCATCACCCTGCGCCGTGATCCGATTTACCACAGCACCTACACCGGCAAGCCGCCCGACGAGCCCGCCATGCTGGGCGTTGCACTGAACGAAGTGTTCGTGCCGCTACTGCAAAAACAATTTCCCGAGATTGTTGATTTCTATCTGCCGCCCGAAGGTTGCAGCTATCGCATGGCGGTGGTGAGCATCAAGAAACAATATCCAGGACACGCCAAGCGCGTGATGTTCGGCATCTGGAGCTTTCTGCGTCAGTTCATGTACACCAAGTTCATCATCGTAGTGGACGACGACATCGACGTGCGCGATTGGAAAGAAGTCATGTGGGCGATTACCACGCGCATGGATCCGGTACGCGACACCTTGTTAGTGCCGAACACGCCGATTGATTATCTGGACTTCGCCTCCCCCGTGAGTGGGCTGGGCGGCAAAATGGGCTTGGATGCGACCAACAAATTCCCCGGCGAGACGCAACGCGAATGGGGCACGCCTATTGTGATGGACGAAGCCACCAAAGCCAAAGTGGATGCGATGTGGGGTGAGTTAGGGCTGTGATTTGTTGAGCGGCCAGAAACGAAAAAGCCGAGGATTTCTCCTCGGCTTTTTTAAGCCAAAATCTCGCTAGGAGATTAGAACTTTAGAGTTACACCGCCAGTGATAGCTGACGCGGCCATTGCAGGAGAGCCGCTTTCAAAGTCGCCAAAGTTTTCATAAATAACACGCAGGCCAACTTGTGGGCTAACGTTGTACTGCGCGCCAGCCGCAAAGTACAACGAGGTCTTTGATGTGGCTGCAGTAATACCAACAGTGCTAGTCAAATCAGCTTTATTCATAGCCAGACCAATTTTGCCCAAAAAATCAAATTGAGGAGTAACTGGCAATGTTGCTACTAAGGCTGGGTGAAATGAAGAGGCTGCGAGGGTCGCTTGTCCATTGCCAACGATGGTGGAATCGCCAAACATGGTGTAACCCAATTCGATACCGGCCGTATTGCTGAACATGTAGCCAAACCCTAAACCGAGCTTGCCCGGATCTTTAAATGGGGACATGTTTGTATAAGTTGCCGAACCGTATTCAGCCAGCAAATAGGTGCTATTACCTTCAGCGAAAGCAGGCGTAGCAAAAGCGGATGCTAGCAAAGCGGCAGCAATAATTTTCTTCATATTGTTATTC
>JABFSI010000126.1 GCA_013140695.1 Sideroxydans sp.
GTCATTGGTTTCCAGCTTTGGATAATCCGCCCCCAGTTCCTTTTGCGCCGCTGCCTCGTAGTTGTCCGACAGATAGCGCAGGAACAGGAAAGAGAGCATGTAATCGCGAAAGTCGTCCGCGTTCATCGCGCCGCGTAAGGTGTCGGCAATGCCCCACAGCGTGGTGCCCAGTTGTTTTTGGTCTTGTTCGGTCATGGTGGTGTCGTTTGCCTACCGCAATTCAGCGGTTCGTTGAATATGTTTCAGCAACTTGCTATCAAAGGTGAAGACCTCCTGCCGCTCAAGCATTTGATAAGCCCAAAGCAAGGTATCCACAAAATCCAATGTGCTATCGCCGTAACATTCGAGCGCCTTGAGAAAAACGTCCGGCTTGTCCATGCTCACCAATCCTTCATTGAGCAGATCGCCAAGCTGTTGCTGGATTTCTTTCCGCTCAACGGCATAGACCTTTTGCAGCACATAAACCACTTCGCACCCCACCTCCATCGGCAAAGTCACTGCATGCCGTTCAAGAATATCCGCTGCCTTTGGCGATAGCTCCTCGTGGTCATCCAGGAGATAGCGCAAAACAACATTCGCATCAACGAGACTCATGTTTTTCCCCTGCTGCTGCCTGCCAAGCGTCTTGCTCTGTTGCAATCAACTCGGGTCTGGCATAGAGTTTCAAGCTACCGCGCAAGCTCCGCTTATGGGGTGAGGACGGTGCGGTGGATCGTGGTGCGGGTAATACGATGATTTCGACTTCCTGCCCCCAGAATTGCTGCGGTAACTGGAGGTGAATTTCTCCATTGGTCACGGTTTGAATATTACGAATGGCTTCCATGAGTTATGTCCTCTCTATGTTGATGGCTCGTTGGGGCAAATGGGCTTACATGGTCAATAGTAAGTGATTCCAGCGAATTCGCTACACACTGTGTAGCGAATCTCTTGTTCCAGGAGATTTTTGATGTCGGCGTGAAATGTGGTCATGCGCTCATTGGATTGCCTCGTCATTCCCATCACGTAGGCCGCCCTTGTCGTAGATGACCATTTTCGTGACACCACGAAAATGGTCAAAAGCCCCATGGCCAGAGGCTGCGCAGGTTTCCATGGCGCGCTGGATAGCGTCTTTATTCCCCTCCTGCGGAGGGGTACGCCGTAGGCGGGGGGTGGTTGCTTTTATGTCTCGTCGCGTCGTCATTTAACCAGCCCGTCCGGCTTCGCTGTCCACCCCTCCACCGGAGGGGAATAGCTGCTGCGTCAAGAAGTCCATCACGCCCGCCAGATTTTGTTTCACATCCACATCCAAAATGTGGATGACACACAACCCCAAGCCCCTTAAAAAGGCGTCACGCTGCGCATCATATTCGGCTTTGTCATCATGGCTACTACCGTCAACTTCAAGCACCGCCTGTTTTTCGGCACAATAAAAATCAACGATGTAGTTGCCGATGATTTTCTGGCGATCAAAGTCCAGCCCTTTGAGTTGCCCTCTTTTCAATTGATTCCACAGCAACACCTCCGACAGATTACCCGCCCGCCGCAATGCTTTCGCCCTTTCTTTCAACTGGGGGTTATAAGGCAATGATTGATAATTTTTGGTGTACCGAGATTTAACCACCCCGTCAGGCTGCGCCTGCCACCCCTCCAACGGAGGGGAATTAGAGGCGCGGCTGCTTTTATTCCCATCCTCTGGAGGGGTGCCCCGTAGGGGTGGGGTGGTTGATGATGACATATTACAAATCCTCGACCTTGAATTCGCTATAGCCTTCGTAGTAATAGCTGATGTCGATACCTTTCATGAATAATTCGCGGTCGTTGATTTTGTCGGTCAAGGCGGCTTTTAGCAGGTGTTTGATTTCCACATCCTTCACTACGCTGCGCTCCATGGCCGAAAGATAGTCGGCCTTGTCCACGGCATTCCAGTCAATCACGCAGTTGATTTCGTTTTTTAAAATCAGATCCAGCCAGATGCGCGTCGCTCGGCCATTACCCTCGCGAAAAGGGTGGGCGACATTCATTTCTACATATTTTTCAATAATTTGCTCAAACGACTGTTGCGGCATGGCGCTGATGTGTTCCAACGATTGCGGCAAGTACATGAGCGGTGCAAATCGAAAGTTGCCTTTGGCAATATTGACATCGCGGAGTTTTCCCGCGAATTCATAAATATCGCCAAATAAATACGCATGAATTTGTGCCAGCCCTTTAAAGGTGCCAATCTCCATGCGGTTGATGTCGCCGCTTTCAAATAGCCGCTTGGCTTTCTGCTTGCTGATTTTTTCTTCGGCTTTGTTCAGCTCAATTTGATTGGTGATATTTAATATGTTCTGCAACACCATGTTATTTGCTCCTGATATTCATTTAACCACCTCGTCAGGCTTCGCCTGCTACCCCTCCACAGGAGGGGAATTTCCCGCGCCATTCCCCTCCCATAGAAAAATGCCCCGTAGGGGTGGGGTGGTTTTATTGCTCATACGCGCCCAGCCCTGAAATCTCGCGCCCCTGGGCAAGTTTTTTGAGCAGGGGAATCAGGT
>JABFSI010000083.1 GCA_013140695.1 Sideroxydans sp.
TACATCCACTATTACAATCACGACCGCATCAAGCAAAAACTAAAAGGACTGAGCCCCGTAAACTACAGAACTCAGTCCTTTCCTTTAACAGCATGACTTACCTGTCCAACTTTACGGGGTCAGTTCACTTCGGAAGCCCGTTTTTATTTCAAAGACATCTCTGAAAATTCTAATTCCGTCATTCCGGCCTTTCGACAGGCTATTGTTACTGGACATCGGCCTGCCCGCAGGGCAGTTTATCTTGAGCCTGTCGAAAGGCCGGTGTGACGAAGAAGTAGAGATGCGCTTTGGATGCTTGCCTTACGGGGACTTAATCAATTGAGTAGATGGCGGCACTTCGGCCATAAGAGACGCTGGGGTATTGTTGAAAAGACTGATTGAATGTTCTGAGGACTTGTCCGCTTCACTCTCAACTGCGGACGTTCAAAACTATGGGATTGATGACCCTCGACCGTCGCTTTCCGTCCTTTGCGCTTGGAAAGTTGATGGATGACAAGAACGCTGAAGTCCGGCTTCAGTTATCTGCCGGAGACGGAAGTGGCGCTGATAAAGAGTTGGGCGGCGGTGCCTTACTCGGTCTGATCCGATCTGCTGCCTGAGCGACAGGTGATTATTTACAGCATTTTTATGTCCGCGCTGGAATAATCCAGCCGCATGAAACCTGCTCAAGTCGTATCTGACTCCTTCGCAATCACATCACGCTAACCGCACAGCATGATCGCACGCATGGCTTGGGTGGTCGCGGCGTGTGGTGTGGTCACGCTGCTGATGTGGCCGCTGCGGGATGTGCTCGATCCGGCCAATATCGCCATGCTTTTCCTGTTGGCGGTCGCCATCGTCGCCTTGCGTGCGGGTAAATACGCAGCGATCACCGCCGCGCTGCTCAGCACCAGCCTGCTCGACTTCTTCTTCATCCATCCGCGTTTGTCCTTCACGGTCGGCGACGTTCAATACGTGGTCACGCTGGCAGTCATGCTGGTGGTCGCGCTCATCGTCGCCAATCTGACTATCAGTCTGCAAAAGCAAACCGCCGCCGCCGTCGAACGTGAGCGGCAATCTCAGGCTTTGTATCAACTCGCCAGTCGCCTAGCGGGCACCACTTCGCTAGCGCAGGTGGCAGAGGCGACGCGCGATTTTCTGCAACGCTCGCAAGCCTGTCGTGGCATGTTGTTGATGAGGCATGACGATGTGTTGCATCCGGCGGAAGAGGCACACACTCTGGATTCCGAGTTGCAATCGGCTGCCGCAGCCACCGCGCTATCGCAGGCGCAGACACGGCACATGCGCGAAGCGGAACACCATTGGTTGTTCTTGCCTTTGTCTGGTTCTACCTATGTTCGTGGTGTGCTGGCCATCGATCTGGGTGTCGCTCTACCTTCGGATGCGGATGTGCAACAGCCCTTGTACGAAGCCATCGCCTCACTGGTCGCCATCTCGGTCGAACGCTTGCACTTCGTCGAAGTGGCGCAACGCAGCCAATTACAGATGACCGATGAACGTCTGCGCAGCACTATCCTTTCCGCGCTGTCGCACGACATCCGCACACCGCTCACCGTGCTTTACGGGATGAGTGATGCGCTAGCGCAACAAGCGCTGCCAACCGATGTGCGCGACACAGTGCAAGCCATGCGCGAGCAGACCTTGCGCTTGAACAGCATGGTCTCCAATCTACTCGACATGGCGAAACTGCGTGCTGGTGATTTGCGGCTGAATGCGGAGTGGCAACCGCTGGAAGAAGTGGTCGGTGCCAGCATCAAACTATTGGGGGTGGCGTTGGCGCGGCATCCGGTGCAAGTGGCGCTGCCGCGTGATCTACCCTTGCTCAAGTTCGATGCCATTCTGATGGAGCGTGTGTTGTGTAATTTGCTGGAGAACGCAGTCAAATACGCGCCGTCCGGTTCTGCCATACGCATCAGCGCCAGCACCGATGCGGAGCAGGCAATCATCTCGGTATGCAACAGCGGCTCGCATTTCCCAGCGGGCAATCTGGACAAGATGTTCGAGCTGTTCGAGCGCGGCGATGCCGAGTCGAACATCCCCGGCATCGGCCTAGGTCTCGCTATCTGTCGCAGTATCGTGAATGCACACGGCGGCACGATACGCGCCAGCAGTGATGCAGACTCTGCGTGTGTCACCTTCACTTTGCCGCTGGGTGTGCCACCCGTGATCGAAGCGGAGAACGAACATGAGTAATACGACCATCCTGCTAGTCGAAGACGAAGTGCAGATACGGCGTTTGGTGCGCACCGCGTTGGAGGATGAAGGCCACCGCGTATTGGAAAGCGGCACGCTGAAAGAAGGCATGGCACATCTGCACGCCGACACCGTCCAGTTGCTCATCCTCGATCTTGGCCTACCCGACGGTGATGGCATCGCCTTCATCCGCGAGCTGCGTACTCAATTCCCACTGTCGGTGTTGGTGTTGTCCGCGCGTGCAGCGGAAGGCGAAAAGATACGCGCGTTGGATGCCGGTGCGGACGACTACCTGACCAAACCTTTCTCCACGGGCGAGTTGTTGGCGCGCGTGCGTGCGCAGTTGCGCCGTCTGCCGCAAGAAGGTGCGGCTGCCGAAACCCATTTCCATTTCGGTGACATCGAGGTCGATCTAGCGCAACGCAACGTCACGCGTAATGGCGAGCTGGTGCGCCTCACTCCCATCGAATACCGCTTGTTGTGCGCCATGTTGGCCGCACCGGGCAAGGTGCTGACCTATCGCCATCTGTTGCGCGCGGTGTGGGGGAACGCCTTTGTCGAGAGTAACCATTACCTGCGCATCTATGTGAGTCATCTGCGCCAGAAGTTGGAAGACGACCCCGCACAACCCAGATTTTTTGTGACCGAGACCGGCGTGGGTTACCGGCTCGATATTTGAATCTTAAAAACTCAGTTAGCCACAGAGAACACAGAGCTCACAGAGGAGAAACAAACGGTTATCACAGAATGGCGATTTACCTTTGGAGTGAGTAGGCAACACATTGAAGTTCCGTTTCTTTCTCTGTGTTCTCTGTGAGCTCTGTGGCTTGAATTAGGTTTTTTAGTTAAGTTGAAGGGGAGTATCTAGATGGAACAGAACAACAAGACCGCCACCAGTGCCTTAGCCCTCGCTGCCCTCGGCGTGGTGTACGGCGACATCGGCACCAGCCCGCTGTACGCTTTCAAGGAAGCATTTGCCGGAGGCCATCTCGCCCCCACTGAGCCGAACGTGTTGGCGACGTTGTCTGCTTTGTTCTGGGCGATGATGCTCATCATCTCGATCAAATACGTGTGGGTGATGCTCAAGTTCGACAACAACGGCGAAGGCGGGGTGCTTGCCTTGACCGCATTGGCGAATCGCTCAGCAGGGAGTGCTTCACGTTGGAGATTACTCATCGCCACAGGCGGTATCTTCGCAGCCTCGTTGTTCTACGGTGATGCACTCATCACACCAGCTATCTCGGTGCTCTCTGCGGTGGAGGGATTGAGTGTCGCCGCGCCCGCGCTGGAAAGTCTCATCTTGCCAATCACCATCGGTGTCATCACCGGTCTGTTCCTCATCCAACGTCGCGGCACGGGTAGCATGGGCAAGTTGTTCGGCCCCGTCACACTGGTGTGGTTCGCAGCGCTGGCTGTGCTTGGCATCATCAGCATCGTCGAGACACCGTCTGTATTGCGCGCATTGAGTCCGATGTACGCCATCACTTTTGCCATCGAACATCCGGCTGGCATGTTCCTCCTGTTGTCGGCGGTGTTCCTCGCCCTCACCGGCGGTGAAGCGTTGTATGCCGACATGGGGCACTTCGGTGCCAAGCCGGTACGCTTGGCGTGGTATGGGTTGGTATGCCCGGCACTGCTCATCAATTATTTCGGCCAAGGTGCGCTGGTGATGCGCTCGGCAGATGCAGCACAGAATCCGTTCTACATGATGTCGCCCGATTGGTTCATGTTGCCACTGGTCGCGCTGGCCACTGCCGCCACGGTGATCGCCTCACAGGCCACCATCTCCGGCGCTTACTCCATCACCTTGCAGGCGATGCGCATGGGTTACCTGCCACGTCTGTTCATCCAGCACACCTCTGATTCACAACGCGGCCAGATCTACATCCCCGCTGTGAACTGGATGATGCTGGTCGGCGTGATCATTCTGGTGCTTGAGTTCGGTTCCTCAGGCGCGCTGGCGGCGGCTTACGGCATCGCCGTCTCCGGCACCATGATCATCACCACCCTGCTCACTGTGTTCGTCACGTTGATGATGCCAGGCCGCGCACGTTTGCCGCTACTGGGTATGCTGGCTTTGATCGCACTGCTGGAGATGTTGTTCTTTGGCTCCAATCTCACCAAGGTGTTCAATGGCGGCTGGATGCCACTGGCACTCGGACTCACACTGTTCTTGATGCTCTCAACTTGGAAGAAGGGCAGCTCGCTGATCGCCAAACAGCGGCGCAAACTCGATATCCCAATGGAAGTGTTCGTCTCTAGCACACATCCCGATGTGCCCCGTGTCAGCGGCACCGCGATTTACCTGACCGCTGACCCGCAGTACGTTCCGAGTGCGTTATTCCACAACCTAAAGCATTTCAAGGTGCTACATGAGCAGACCCTGTTCGTGCATGTGGTGACTGCGGATGTTCCCTACATCGCGAAGCAAGAACGTCTCGAACTCACACGGCTTGCGCCGGGGATGTACGACGTCGCCCTGCATTTCGGCTTCCGCCAAGAGATCGACATTCCTTTTGAATTGGAAGGCTTAGCAAAACGCGGCGTGAAATACGAGGCGATGAGCGCGACTTACTTCATCGCCCGCTCCAATGTGGTCGAAGGCCCAGGAGGTCTGCCGTCGTGGCGCTCTGCGCTGTTCTCATGGATGACGCGCCAATCAGAGGGCGCGGCCAGCTTCTTCAATCTGCCGCCCAACCAAGTGGTCGAGCTTGGCACCAAGGTCGTGTTGTAGTTTTAGGAAGCTCTGATTAAGTTGTCATTCCCGCGAAAGCGGGAATCCAGCGCTTTTATCAAAAAGGCTTTGTCCTTGCTTTGCAAGGGAATCTATTTTTTGAACTGGATTCCCGCTTTCGCGGGAATGACGGAGTGAGCATTAATCAGCACTTCCTTTACTTGCACAGTCATGGTGGATGGAGCGAGCATCGCAGTTTTGCAGACTCTATCCAGAGGCTGTTCAGACGACAGGTGATCTATGGGAATAGCAGTGATGAACACATTTGTGCAGCGACATATATCGTCCATCGAAATGGTGGGAGTGTTGATGCGAATCTTCAGTTTTTCGCTGGTCAGTTGGCTAGGGCCTGCCAGTCCATTCATGTTCGTTTGGGTATTCAATACGATCGACGCGGTGATGCTAACGTGGTGTGCGTTGCTCAAACGAGATAGAGCCTACATCACACTCAACGCGTTTTGGATCATGGTGGGCTTGATCGGGATATATAGGGCAAGCGGCTTCATTCAATAAATCTTGGATGCCTCAGTTCGGTGCAATTTGAGCTGCAAACAGAGGTGCCTAATTTCACTGTCCGTGGAAGGCGGGTTGGCTCAACCCGCCTCTGTTTATTGGTTAATTTCGTTAACTTACCCCGTTAATTTTGCGGTCCCAGTGTGCGCGCTAGTGCCGATTGATATAGCTTGTTTTTGATACTCAAATATTTCAGCCACAACAGAGCAAATGTGGTGATTGCTGTCTACAGCAATCATTGACGTAGGATCGCGAAATGCCTTCGTGCCAACACTGCAATCAAAGATTGATGAATCCCCCCAGCTGAACGACGTGCCCATGTAATAGGGGGAGGCTACTAGTTTCTTTGCAAGTAATTTGTGCTGAATTTCTAAAGAATCAATTTGCTTAGAATGTCCACGAACAATGAAATATTGGTTGTCGATGGTATAGCGAATTTTTGCATTTGCATGGAGAGCGATGACCCCTTCAGCTGCAATTGGGCTTCTGATTAGGTAGTCTCCAAAAATTATTTTTTTATCTCCTCCATCAGTAAACACGGCTTTCCATGCCATCATTTCGATGCGAGGAATGCATCCTTCTGCATCAGGAGTGTCAACCGCCTCATTGACCGCTGCTGGCATTGAGCCACCAACTACAATCAATGAGCTAAAGCCTATGTTCCGCAGCACTTCAATAGCCATTTCCGTGTCGGCAATTATTTGCGGTACCGAGGTTGTGGAAACATCACCAAAATCAATCATCGCGTAACAATTGCTAGTATCAAGATCTAGGGTGTCCAGGATTTCTTGAATGCGACCATAGAAATACGAAGTGTCTGGCATGTCATCTTTAATAGTCTCGCGATCAAGTCGGATGCATGGAGTTACAGGGAGGTGGCCGCGAATATTTTTTAGCGCCTGACTGTAGGCGGGGTCATCCCATCTGTCATATCTAATAACAGGATGTGCTTCAACGCTGTTTGAGCGAAATTGATTGAGCGCATATTCCAAGACGTGAATGCCGCTTTCAGTTCTAGCGTTTGGACTCCATTTCGATATATCGAGAAAGGCGGCGTGCCCATGCCATGCCTTGCCTGCATCGGAAGCTGTACGGCTAATTGATTTTTCAAGAGACTTTAATCTCGTGGGCAATTCAAAAAGAGGCATCGTTCTCTTTGAGATGGCATCAGATAAATTAGTCAGGGCTGTAAATTCACCACGTTTTGCAGCCATCACAGGAACATAAAGCATACTCATGATTAAACCTCCACTTCTGAAAAATTAAAGTGCTTCCGTACTTCGCCTTGCCCAACTAACTCTGTGAATATCGTGTAGTTCTCTTTCTCTTTTCTTATGCGGCCTGCGATGATTGCAGGATGAATTTTTAGCTCTCTGGAAAGAAGATCTATAGCCTGAGCATTGGGATTTAAAAATGCTTCACTACGTTTCCAGGAAATTCTTGGGATCAGAGCCTCTTTGGCAATTCGATTCGCCTCGAGTTCTCGGCGGTCTTCAGACGAAGCATCCAAATTATCTAGGAATGTTTCGTTTGCGCTAACGTGCTTCCATAGGTGAGCTACCTCATGCAATAGAGTAAACCAGAAATTATCCAGCCGATCGAATCGAAGGGTTAGGCCAATTATCGGTGTGCCGTCGTCATCCTGCAGCGCTGCGCCATCAAGGAGTGTGCCTTTTAATGGCGGTTCAATGATCACGGCTATTCCGTGTCTTTCGAGAAATTCAATTGCAAGGCTTGGTCCCTTTTCGGACCAGCTAAGCTGAGCTAATGTTCTTAGAAAGTCTTGTGATAACTGACCACGATCAAACACACCTAATTTCTGCTTTCGAACACGGGCTCTTTGGATTATTCGTGCGAGCCATGCATGCAATGCATAACGGGTTGCGGGTGAATACGCATCGCCACCTACTGTTCGACGATATGCTGCATTTCCAATTTCCATTCCGACGCTTGATATGAAACTTCTTACAAGGTCTTCGGTTGCCACACTTGCTTTGTTAGTTAGTTTTTGAAGCCAACCGCGCGCAACCATTTCCTTAATTGGAAAGCGACTCCAATCAACTTCATCATTTTCGGATTGATTGGCGTTTAATGGCTCAATTCCTATTAGTGTCTCTGTTGATATGCCAAGACCGCTAGAAAGAGCGCGAATCATATTTACTGTTAGCGGGCGCTTTCTGCTTAGGACTTCAGAAACACGACTGCGTGTCCCAAAATACGGAATAAGATCAGCCTGCCTTAATCCTTGCTCTTGCATACGAAAGTGAATGGCGCTGATAGGGTCTGGGGCTTCTATTGGATATTTCTGGTTTTCGTACGATTCAACCAATACAGACAGGAGTTCCAAGCGCTCAGCTGCCTCAGTGCCAGTCTGTGGGGCCTGTTCAATTAATTTCTGTATCTCGAGCAAATAATCTTGATGCTGCTCTTCAGATCGAATTACTTTGGTGTTCATTTGTATTTTCATTTCAAACCTACAACGAGCGCGACTGCCTGAGGAAAGACCATGGCAACCTCTATATATTGAGGTTGGTTGCCGACTGGGAATGCAAAGATGTTCTGCGCAATATTTCTAGCTTTCGGAAATTGTCGTATTACATCTTTGGGGATTTTCCAGTTCGCATGGGTTATCTCGGAGACCCAGTTGTGCATCCAAGTGTCTGTGTCATCGTCGAGGCCATAAAGAACCCCAAGTCGGTTTCTGCCAATTAGTTTCATGTCATCACAGTGTTCACGATATGGGAACAATTATACCGATAAAATTTAATGTTGCAAGTTCTCGTAATGGGAAATTTCTTGTGGACTTGAGATGGGGCTGGGAAAAAGTAGGTCAGATTCGTAATGGAGGTGCCTTGCCTCCAACTCGCCCCCCCCCTGCGC
>JABFSI010000125.1 GCA_013140695.1 Sideroxydans sp.
CCATCCCGCTCAATGTGATGCCGCGCTTCATGATGAACCTACTCGGACTGTTCGTGCCGATGGTGCGCGAGATCAAAGAGATGGCCTATCAATGGGACGAACCCTTCATCGTGGATGACAGCCGCTTCCGCGCGCGTTTTTCAATGAAGCCGATTCGAGAAGATGAAGCGGCACGTGCGACAGTGGAGTGGGCGCGGCAGACTTACGGCGCGAAGTGAGTGTGATACGGGCTTACGGGCGCGGCGCAGTCAGTCCCAATTTGCCGCCGAGATGACGGAAAAATCCGCTGGGTAGCGCAGGCAGCGTCGAGGTGTGTAACTCGCCCTGCGTGTCCAATCTTTTGAGCATGTCGTAATACAAGCGCACAGTTTCCACGTGAATGACCGCTTCTCCGCCACGCGCACGACCATGTTTGGTTTGTTCAAAATAGGGAGAGCGCGACAGCGCGGGCATCACACTTTTCACATCTGCCCACACATCTGGATTCAAATTAGATTGCGCCGTGAGAATGCGCGCATCTTCTAAATGTCCCATCCCTTGGTTGTAGGCGGCCAGTGCCATCCACTGCCGCTCTTCTTCGTTAATGCGTTTGGGTAGCTGGCTTTTTAACATCTGCAAATAGCGTGCGCCCGCCAAAATACTCGTGCGTGCATCTAAACGATTTTCTACACCCATGCGATCGGCGGTGTCCTCGGTCAACATCATCATGCCGCGTACATGCGTAAAGGATGTGGCGTTAGGATCCCAGCGCGATTCACGATAGGCGAGTGCTGCAATCAAGCGCCAATCCAAGCCCGTTTCCGCCCCCGCTTGTTCAAACCACGACTGGTAATGCGGCAGCAAAGTGTCTGTGTTGGCAATAAAGGTGGCGCTATCCACCGCCCCCAGTCGTTCATTGTGTCCATAGTGGCTGTCCAACAATTGATGCAGCGTGTTGTCTTTTAGCGTGCGCGCTAAAAACACATTCATCTCATCCAACAGCGCCTCATCTCCATCCGCACTAATCGCCCACGCAATGTCCGAGGGCGCATTCAAACTTAAGCCAGAAGCGAGATCGGGATAAAAATTGCGCAGGCTAGCAATTTGCTCATTGTTGGCAACGGTACAGTCCAGCTGTTCTTCCGCCACGGCTTGCAAAAGTTGCGCGGGTGACTGCGTTTTCACAGGCAGCCAATCTAAATCATCGTGAGTGCTGCGCAGTTCACGTAACGAACCTTCTTGCGGAGAATCCATCGCAACTTGAATGTGGTGGAGATACAAATCTTCAATGTTTTTACGCGGCGTATCTATGCACACGGCGCGCTCATCTAATGTTTGGTAGGCAATGCTGTAGCGCAAACTAGGGTGGCTGCGCGTGCGGAAGCCCGCAATGATATGGGCTTTGCCTGTGGTGAGTGCATTCACGGCGGCATGTGGCGTAAGTGAAATGAGCTTGAGTTTAACCTTCATCTGCTGCGCAAATAAGGTAGCCAAATCTGACTCGAATGCGAAGTCTGTTTCCATATCCTCACTCGGCACCACCATCACCAACTCCCCTAAACGCCAATCAGGCAAGGGGGCAGGCTGCATGACCTTAAGCGCTAACCACGCGCATAGACCAATCAAAACAGCAAGTCGCAGTGGTAATAAACTCCTCATGCAATCATTCTGCCCGAAATTCAAATCTTGCTGGTAAAATCCGCGGCCTTCGCGCTAGGACGCCGCTAAATAACGGCTTCCGAATGTGAAACGAGTCTCGGAGAGGTGGCAGAGTGGTCGAATGTACCTGACTCGAAATCAGGCATACCGCAAGGTATCGAGGGTTCGAATCCCTCCCTCTCCGCCAAATTAAAAAGGACATCCGAAGGGTGTCTTTTTTAATTTGGTGAAGTGGAAGTGTGGACGGGATCTCAAGGGTTCGACCAGCGAGCAACGCTCGCGCAGGACGCCGATAGGCGGTCCCGAGCGAAGTGAGGGATGAGGTTTTCGCGGAGGCAACGCGAAAGCCGAACAATCCCTCCCTCTCCGCCAAACAAAAAAGGACATCCGAAGGGTGTCCTTTTTTATTGGAACAGCGATAACAGAATGGAAGCGCTAATGCCCCGCCGACAGGGCTTGCGTGCATTGGGTAAGGCGCGCTCTTTCATCGTGTGCATTTTCGTTGAGCGCGCCATTTTCGCCTTTTGACCACCACTGCACGTTGTCGCCGTCGCTATAGCGTGCGCCGCTGGCAGACACGACATGGGCGAGGGTGTGCACTTTCCCGGGAAGGGAGAGTTTGATGAATTCGAGGCTGCGGTCGGACAGGCTGTAGTGGCGCACGACTAGGCTGCGGCCGTCATCGCAGTTGTAAAAAAAGGTGACGGGTGGGTTCAGTTTAAGTGGCGCTGTATAGGCGCTGGCGGCGGGGCTCAACAGCAGGCTGGCTGCTAGAGCAAGTAACAGGGGCTGCACGTGACACTCGCTTTCGATGCTTAACATGGGGGCGTGAATTGTAGCTATCCATGCTGTCCGAATTGGGCATGCGAAGTGTTAAACTTCGTTCCAGATTTTTTCCGCGAATATCATGCAACCCTCCTTCGTTCATCTGCGCTTACATAGCGAATACTCCATCGCCGACGGCATCGTACGTCTGGACGAAGCGGTGAGTGCAGCCAAGTCCGATTCCATGCCAGCGTTGGCACTCACGGATTTATCGAATGTGTTTGGGTTGGTGAAATTCTACAAGGCTGCCCGCGCGGCGGGCATTAAGCCCATCTTGGGTTGCGATGTGTTTGTGACGAATGATGCGGCGCGTGATCAACCTTTTCGCCTGTTGTTGCTGTGCCAATCTAATGCGGGTTATTTGCGTTTGTGTGAGTTGATTACGCGCGCCTATTTAGAGAATCAATATCGCGGCCGTCCCGAAATTCGCAAGCAGTGGTTGCATGAAGGTACGCAGGGTTTAATCGCCTTGTCAGGTGGGCAACTGGGCGAGGTGGGCGCTACCTTGTTAAACGGCAATGCGGCGAGTGCCAAACACCTCGCGCAAGAATACGCCGCGCTATTTCCGCAACGTTTTTACTTGGAAGTGCAACGCTTTGGTGCGCCTCGCGAAGAGATAATTTTGCGCGACACGGTGCAGTTGGCTGCCGAGTTGGCCTTGCCTGTGGTCGCCACGCAGCCCGTGCAGTTCCTCTCGCAAGATGCTTTCAAAGCGCACGAAACGCGGGTGTGCATCGCCGAAGGGTATGTGCTGAATGACAAGCGACGTCAGCGTGTATTCACCGCGCAGCAGTATTTCAAAACCCAGGCCGAAATGGCGACGCTGTTCGCTGATTTGCCCGAAGCCTTACAAAACAGCGTAGAGATTGCCAAACGTTGCAACCTCACACTTAAACTCGGCAAGCCCCATCTGCCCGATTTCCCCACCCCTAATGGCGAATCGCTGGATGATTTTTTACGCAGTGAAGCGCAACGTGGATTGCAAGTGCGCATGCTGCATTTGTATCCCGATGAATCGCAGCGTGCGGAAAAAATGGCGGAGTATCAAGCGCGCTTGGAGTTCGAGGTGAACACCATCATCAGCATGAAGTTTCCCGGCTACTTCCTCATCGTGGCTGACTTCATTCGCTGGGCGAAAACATTGCGAGATGATCCGAGGTTCCCCAATGGTATTCCGGTGGGGCCAGGGCGCGGTTCGGGCGCGGGTTCGCTAGTGGCGTATTCATTAGGCATCACCGACCTCGACCCGCTGCGTTACGAATTGCTGTTCGAGCGATTCTTGAATCCAGAGCGCGTCTCCATGCCCGACTTTGATGTGGATTTTTGCCAAGACGGGCGTGAGCGCGTCATCGAATATGTGCGCCACAAATACGGTCAGCAGAACGTGTCGCAGATTGCCACTTTTGGCACCATGGCCTCAAAAGGGGTGATCCGTGATGTGGGGCGCGTGCTGGATTTTCCGTACATGTTGTGCGACAGGCTGTCTAAATTAGTCCCGCTAGATGGCGTGAAGCCCGTCTCGCTTACCAAGGCGCGTGAGATAGAGCCAGAGTTCAACGCGGTCATCAACAGTGAAGAGGGTGTGGAAGAGTTGATGGAGCTGGGCATACGCCTGGAAGACTTAACGCGCAACGTCGGCATGCACGCGGGTGGCGTGTTGATTGCACCTGGCAAGCTCACCGATTTCTGTCCGCTGTATTGTGCCGAAGGTAGCGAAAGCACGGTGAGTCAATACGACATGAAAGACGTGGAAGCGGTCGGTCTGGTGAAGTTCGACTTCTTGGGCTTGCGCACGCTGACCATCATCGATTGGGCGGTGCGCTATATCAAAGAGTCGACCATCGAAGGCGCGCAGGACTTCAACATCGACACCATTCCGCTCGACGACAAAAAGACCTACGACACTATTTTCAAGAACGCGAACACCACGGCCGTGTTTCAGTTCGAATCGCGCGGCATGAAAGACACGCTGGTCAAGGCGAAGCCAGATTGCATCGACGACTTGATCGCCCTGAATGCCTTGTACCGCCCCGGTCCGATGGACTTCATTCCGGATTACATCAATCGCAAACACGGCAAAGAGCAGGTCATCCTGCCGCACCCACTGTTGGAGAAAGTGGTCGGCAGCACCTACGGCATCATGGTGTACCAAGAGCAGGTGATGCAGTCGGCGCAGGTGGTGGCGGGCTATACCTTGGGCGGTGCGGATATGTTGCGGCGCGCGATGGGTAAGAAAAATGTCGAGGAAATGGCCGAGCAGCGCAGCATCTTTGTGGCGGGTGCGGCGAAAAATAATATCGACGACAAGAAAGCCAACGAAATTTTCGACACCATGGAAAAGTTCGCGGGTTACGGCTTCAATAAATCTCACGCGGCAGCCTACTCGGTCGTGGCGTATCAGACGGCGTATCTTAAGTGCCACTATCCCGCTGCGTTCATGGCTTCTACCATGACCTCGGAAATGGTGAATACCGATAAGGTGCATTTCTTTTATCAAGACACCGTGCAGCAGGGCCTCGCCATCCAGCCGCCTAACATTAATACCTCTACTTTCCGTTTCGCACCGATTGATGCGAAAACGATTTCTTACGGCTTGGGGGCAGTGAAAGGCGCGGGCGAAGCGGCCGTGGAAAACATTGTGGCAGCGCGCAAAGACGGCGCGTTCAAAGACATCTTTGATTTCTGTAAGCGCGTGGATAAGCGCATTGTGAATCGGCGCGCGATTGATGCTTTAGTTAAAGCCGGTGCATTTGATTGCTTGAACGATCATCGTGCGCAAATGCTGGCCACGCTGGAAACAGCGCTGGGGAGTGCAGAGCAACACGCTCGCGCAGCGAACCAGAATAGTTTGTTTGGGGATGACGATGCGGATGCGATGCCATTGCAAATGGCGCAGGTGGAGCGCTGGAAAATGCGCGAGCAATTGGCTTTGGAAAAAACCGCGCTGGGCTTTTATTTGAGCGGACATCCGTATCAAGAATTCGCCAAGGACTTATGCAAATTTATTACCGCACAACTCGCCGCCATCACGCCTGAACTGTTACCCGCGCCAAGCGGCGGCGGCTATAACAATGGCGGCGGCAAACGCAACAATGGCAAAGAAATTGTGGTGGCGGGCATAGTGAATGGCGTGCGCATTTTGCAAACGCGACGTGGAAAAATGGCGGTGGTCACTTTGGATGACGGCAGCGCACAATTGGAAGTGACGGTGTTTAGCGACCTTTACGACGCGAACCGTCCGTGGATACGCGATGATGAATTGCTGGTGGTGAAAGGCCGCGCCAGCATGGACGATTACTCGGGCAGCATGCGCGTTACCGCAGATGAGTTATTTGACTTTGCGTCAGCACGTGCCAAGTTTGCAAGCCGGTTGGAGATCACCTGTGCTAGCGGAGATGGCGTACGTGTGCCGCAACTATTGGCCGTACTTAAACCGTATGCTGGCGGCGGATGCCCTGTGCAAATCAATTACAGCAATTTAATCGGCAGCGGCGCGTTGCGATTAGATGAAGCGTGGAAAGTGAGCTTGCCTGAAGAATTATTGGTGAGCCTACGCACGCTGTGTGGCACAGAAAATGTGCGAGTGGTTTAGGGAAAGATTGTTGCAGCTTAAATAAAGCGAGCGCATTGCAATAGGCGGATGGTGAGGCAAATTCAAGCCCCCAATGTGGGAGCCCGATTGATCGGGCGATGACTCTTTCAATAAAAACAATCGCCCGATCAATCGGGCTCCCACCAATCCCTTCTGGACATTTTATGCAGATATTTCGTCAGGCTTCTTGAGCAAAGTTCTTGCGCGCGCTAATGCATCATCCAGATTTGCCGTCAGATTCTCTTTCCCTAATAACTTGAAGAAGTTCGCCTGAGCCATCAGGAAGTAGGGCTGTGTATGCGGGCCGCACAAGATCAGGTGCTTGCCGCGCTTCTGTAGTTTTCCATGCAGGTCTTCCAACACATGCAGTGCGCTTGCATCCATGCTGATGACCTCGCTCATGTTCAGCACCAATACCTCTGGCTCCGTATGTTGCTGGTGCAAAACACTTTCTAGTTTGTCCGCCACACCGAAGAACAGCGCGCCGTAGAGGCGATAGATGAGTACACCCGGCGGAGCCATCTTGCGCGCACGGGTTGCCTCACCGTCGTCTGGCATCAGCGTGTGTTCTTCCGAAAGTTGCACATGTGAAAGCTGGGTCATGTTGCGGATGAAGAAGATGGCGGCGAGTAACAAGCCGACTTCCACCGCGACGGTCAGATCGAATATCACCGTGAACAGGAACGTCACCATCAGTACCACCGCATCATGGCGGGGATACCCTTTGAGGCGTTTGAAAACGCCCCATTCGCCCATGTTGATCGCCACGATGAGCAAGATGGCGGCGAGTGACGCCAGGGGGATGTATTGTGCCAAGGGAGCGGCGATCAGCACGATGAGCAACAAGGTGAGTGCATGCACCATGCCCGAGATGGGGCTGGTCGCACCCGAGCGCACATTGGTCGCGGTACGGGCGATCGCACCCGTGGCTGGTATGCCGCCGAAGAACGGCACGACGATGTTGGCGATACCTTGTGCCATCAACTCCTGATTCGGATCATGTTTGTCGTCGATCATGCCATCCGCTACGGCTGCGGAGAGTATCGATTCGATCGCGCCCAGCAAGGCGATAGTGAACGCGGGCATGATGAGATGGCGCAATTCGGCGATGGAGAATTCCGGCATCACGAAATCAGGCATGCCCTGAGGGATGCCGCCGAAACGCGAACCGATGGTCTCAACGGGCAGTTCGAGCAAGGTCACCACGATGGTGCCCAGTATCAGCGCGACGATGGGTGAGGGAAAGCGTTTCGCCCAACTCTTGGGATAGAACCAGATGAACAGCGCACTCAAGGAGGCGAGCGTGAAGGTCAGGATGTCAAAGGTGGGGATGGCGTGCCACAGCACAGCGACCTTGTGGAAGAACTCGGCAGGCAAAGAATCAGTCTGTAAGCCGAGGAAGTCTTTTAGTTCACTTAGTACGATCAACACCGCGATGCCGTTGGTGAAGCCGATGATGAGCGGGCGCGGGAAATATTTGAGCAAACTGCCGAGTTGGAACGCACCCATCAGGATGAGCATGACACCCGCCATGATGGTGCAGATGAGTAGGTTGGCGTAGCCGTACTGCGCGATGATGCCGAACACGATGACGATGAACGCTCCAGTTGGCCCGCCGATCTGAACGCGTGAACCACCTAGTGCTGAAATGATGAATCCGGCGATGATGGCGGTGACGATACCTGCTTCGGGTTTTGCGCCGGAGGCGATGGCGAATGCGATGGCTAGCGGGAGTGCGACCACGCCGACCGTGATGCCGGCCGTAATGTCGGTCGTGAAGCGAGACCGATCGTAACCGTGGAGTGCGTCGATGAGACGTGGGCGGAAATACTTGGAGAAGCTCGCCAGCAAAGAATCTTTCATAGATGTTACTTGGTCACCTCGTGGTTATTTATTCCGCAGCTCTAGTTGGTGTGTGCAATCCAGCGCGGCGAGCTTGTAGCACTCGGCCAGCGTTGGGTAGTTGAACACATTGCTGATGAGGTCGCGCACTGTGCCGTTCAGATTCATCACCAGTTGTCCGATATGCACCAACTCGCTGGCCTGTTCACCCACGATGTGCACACCCAATAACTTCTCATTTCGTGCATCCACGATGAGTTTGAGCATGCCTTGCGCATCACCGATGATCTGTCCACGTGCGCTGTCTTTGAAATAGGCGCGACCGATGATGTAGGGGATATTCTCCTTCTGCACTTCCTTCTCAGTCTTGCCGACGTAAGATATCTCGGGAATGGTGTAGACCGCCATCGGTAG
>JABFSI010000016.1 GCA_013140695.1 Sideroxydans sp.
GTGCTTCTCTGATTCTTGCTCAACCGTACCGAGTACCGAGCATCCCGTTCGCATCACATCCATCGGGTGTGCGTTGGCAGGCAGCGCTTCCAGTGCTTGCTTCACCGCAGCGGGCAGGTCGCGCAGCGTCTTCAATTTGGCTTTGTAGGCTTTGAGCTGGGCGGCCGTCGGCAGCGTGCCGTGGATCAGCAAGTGAGCGATCTCTTCGAACTCCGCCTTCTCGGCGAAGTCGAGAATGTCATAGCCGCGATAGTGCAGGTCGTTGCCCGTACGTCCGACGGTACACACCGCCGTGTTGCCAGCGACGGTGCCGGATAGTGCGACAGATTTCTTGGGCTTCGGTAATGTCGTTTCTTCTGCCATGGTTCTCTCCCAGTTATTTGGAATAAATCGTTACAAATTACATCTGCTCTTTATATTCCCTCCCCCATGCAGGGGGAGGGTTAGGGTGGGGGTAGAAGCTTAGTGTTGCGCTACTTGCAATTTCTACCCCCATCCCAGCCTTCCCCCTGCATGGGGGAAGGAGTGGTGTGTTATTCAGCACCTTTTTCAGCGAACAAGCGATCGAGCTGCTGCTCGAACTCGTGATAGCCGAGATAGTCGTAAAGCTCCATGCGTGTCTGCATCGTGGGCACCACGTTCGACTGCGTGCCGTCGGCGAGGATGTGTTGATACACGTTCAACGCCGCTTTGCTCATGGCGCGATAGGCGGAGAGGGGATACAGCACCAACTGCACGCCCACGCCGGACAACTCTTGCGTAGTGAACAACGGTGTCGCGCCGAACTCGGTGATGTTCGCCAACACGGGCACGTTCACCGCCTTGGTGAATTCTTTGTATTGCTCCAGCTTGGTCATCGCCTCGGGGAAGATCATGTCAGCACCCGCTTCCACGCAGGCTTGCGCGCGGTCGATGGCGGACTGCATGCCTTCCACTGCCAGCGCATCGGTACGCGCCATGATGACGAAGCTGCTGTCCACGCGAGCATCTACTGCGGCCTTCACGCGATCCACCATCTCGCTCTGACTCACGATGGCTTTGTTAGGACGGTGACCGCAACGCTTCTGCATCACTTGGTCTTCGATGTGGAAACCAGCCGCACCGGCTTGCGCCACTTCACGGGTTGCACGCGCGATGTTGAATGCGCCACCCCAGCCTGTGTCCACATCCACCAGCAGCGGTAGATCACTCGCAGCGGTGATGCGGCGCGTGTCTTCGCATACGTCATGCAAAGTGGTGATGCCGAGATCGGGAATGCCCAATGAAGAGGCCGCCACGCCGCCACCCGAAAGGTACAGCGCCTTATGGCCGCTCTTCTGCGCAAGGATGGCGCAGTAGGCGGTGACGGCACCGACCACTTGTAGTGGGGAATTGTCTTTCACTGCTTGGCGCAGTTTGTTGCCGGGGGTGTTTGCTGTTGTGCTCATTTCTGTTTCCTCACGTGATTCAAAATTCGGTCATTCCCTATTTCAGCCACTCCGTCATTCCCGCGAAAGCGGGAATCCAGTGCCGTTATTCAAAAAGGCAGTTAGGTTTTGTCCGCTTCGCGGAATTGTTGTATTCGCTGGATTCCCGCCTTCGCGGGAATGACGACTCAAAGAGTTCATGCTGCTTCCTCTTCTTCTTTATCGATCATTTCGCTGATGCTCTTCCATGCGCCGTGGATGTGGCGACGCATGAGTAGCTCTGCCAGCTCGCCGTCGCGTTGTTCCAATGCGGCGACGATCTGGCGGTGTTGTTGTAATGCAGGTTTGGTACGGGTGGCTTTGCGGCTCGTGCGATAACGGCACATGCGCAGGAGTTGGTATTGCTCGCTGCCAAGCATGTGCATCAACATTTCGTTGCGACTGCCGCGTGCGATTTGAAAATGGAAATCGAGGTCGCGCTCGCTTTGCGAATAGACTTTGCCGCCGACTTTCTTGATCTGCTCTTCGTGACTGTCGAGCAGCTTGCTCAATTTGGCGATCTCCTCATCGGTCATCTGTGTGGCGGCGAGTCGGCAGGCCATGCCTTCCAGTGCTTCGCGCACGCCATAGATATCGGAAAGGGTCTTGCGATCCAGCACTACCACTCGCGTACCGGCGTTGGGGATGCGCGTCACCAGACGCATGCCTTCGAGATGTCGCAGGGCTTCGCGCAACGGGCCGCGCCCCATACCGAAGCGTTCGGCCAACTCGGCTTCGTTCAGCTTCTGGCCTTGCGCCAGCTCGCCAGTGACGATGCTATGCGCCAGACGATGCGCTGCAACGTCTGCAAGGGTGCCTTGTTCTGGAACTTGGATCAGCATCTGCCCACTCCGATTGTCGACAATCTAGGCGAATCCTAGCACCATAAATCTAAAATGTGGCAATTAATTTTGATTATGTCGACAAAGAGAGGTGGCGGGCGGGGTGCAAACCCTCATGGCAGTCGGCTAGGTAGGTGATGCATCGCGGAAACATTCCCTCCCCCATGCAGGGGGAGGGGTAGGGTGGGGGTAGAAACCTTGAGTCTTCACCAAGTCAACCCCCATCCTAGCCTTCCCCCTGCATGGGGGAAGGGACGGTTACGGTTTCTCGGTGAACGGCGGCACACGTCCTACCAAAGCCTCGGCCATGATGAGTTCCTCATCCGTATGGTTCGGTACAGGCAAACGCCCCACTGGATGGATGCTCTGGCCGGCCTGTCCTTTGCCGTAGATATAGAGCGGCTTGTCGTGATGGGCAGAGACCACGGTCTCTTTGCTGTCGGGGTCGTTCACTGCCTGCACATCCACCTCGCCATAGCAGGTGCAGAAATAGGTGCGTTCAGGCCCAGCCTCTAGATAGACACCCGTACCTCGGATGCCGATGGTGGCGGAGGGGGTGTTGATGCGCATGCCTTTGTTGCGTGATACAGAAAGCAACTTGCCTGCGAACAACCTCAAGCCTCCTATCAAGAATGAACCCACAGCGTTGTTCTCCTGCGGTTCGATCACCAGATGACTTCTGCCCCGTAGCAGCATCGCATGGTCGCCCACTACGAACACCAGTTCGCTACCGTGCCCAGTTTTGACGATGTCGTTCGGTTTGATGTGGGTGTTCATATCCACTGGGTTGCCATTCACCCAAGCACGCCCCTTCAAACGGAACACTGACTTCTTCACCTCACCACCATCTAACGCACTGGCAGCAGCAGGGATGAGCGAGACGAGGAAGCCTGCGGACAAGGCTTGCAGCAGACGGCGGCGTTGCAGGTCGGGTGTGCTTTCGGTGTATCTCATTTCACTTCCTTTTCAAGGGGGAGGGATGGGGGGCAACAATATCCTGCGCGGTCGCCATACTAACTTGATACGCACTTCCATTGGCTAGACCGTTACCCTTTGCGGTAAGCTACGCCCCTTCAAGGTCACTGATGAAGTCCATTCATGGTTCGATACATTTTTCGTTCACTCTGATACCTCCATACCGTTCGTCCCGAGTGCCGCGCAGCGGTGTATCGAGGGAAGCGCGTAGTAGAAAAAGAGCGAACGAAAAACACTCACCACGAACGGACTTGATCAGTGAGTCCATAACCTAATTTAGAGAATCCGCAAAATGGTACAAGGCCAATACGTAATGTCTATGCTCCGCGTGAGCAAGATCGTTCCCCCTAAACGTCAGATCATCAAAGACATCTCCCTGAGCTTCTTCCCCGGCGCCAAGATCGGCCTGCTGGGTCTGAACGGCTCGGGTAAATCCACCGTGCTGCGCATCATGGCGAAGCAGGACAAAGAATATGACGGCGAAGTGCAGCACCTGCCCAACATCAAGATCGGCTATTTGGAACAAGAGCCCGTACTCGACCCCGCCAAGACCGTGCGTCAGGAAGTGGAATCCGCGCTGGGCGAAGTGATGGAAGCGCAATCCAAATTGGATGCCGTGTACGCCGCCTATGCCGAAGAGAACGCCGACTTCGATGCACTTGCCGCCGAGCAAGCGCGCCTCGAAGCCATCATCGCCGCAAGCGGTAGCGATGCATCTCACCAGATGGAGATCGCCGCCGATGCGCTGCGTCTGCCCGAGTGGGATGCCGTCATCAAGAACCTTTCTGGTGGTGAGAAGCGCCGCGTGGCGTTGTGCAAACTGCTGCTAGAAAAGCCAGACATGCTGTTGCTGGACGAACCCACCAACCACTTGGATGCAGAATCGGTGGAATGGCTGGAACAATTCCTCGTGCGCTTCCCCGGTACTGTGGTGGCTGTCACCCACGACCGTTACTTCCTCGACAACGCCGCCGAATGGATCTTGGAACTCGACCGTGGACACGGCATCCCTTGGAAGGGTAACTACTCAAGCTGGCTCGACCAGAAGGGCGAGCGTTTGGCGCAAGAGCAGAAGCAATTGGATGCACACGCCAAAGCGATGAAGCAAGAATTGGAATGGGTGCGTCAGAATCCGAAAGCGCGTCAGGCAAAATCCAAAGCGCGTATCGCACGTTTCGAAGAACTGAACTCGCAAGAACACCAAGCACGTAACGAGACGCAGGAGATCTTCATCCCCGTGGGCGAACGTCTGGGTAACGAAGTCATCGAATTCGAAGGCGTGAGCAAAGCCTATGGCGACCGTCTGCTCATCGACAACCTCAGCTTCAAGATCCCACCCGGCGCCATCGTCGGCATCATTGGCCCTAACGGTGCGGGTAAATCCACTCTGTTCCGCATGATCACCGGTAAAGAAACACCAGACAGCGGCACCGTGAAGATCGGCCAGACCGTCAAGATCGCGCACATCGACCAATCACGTGATGGACTGCAAAACGACAAGACCGTGTTCGACGCCATCTCTGGCGGCAACGAGATCTTGACCGTGGGCAAATACGAAACGCCAGCGCGTGCCTACATCGGCCGCTTTAACTTCAAAGGTGGTGACCAAGGCAAGATCGTCGGCCAACTCTCCGGTGGTGAACGCGGACGTCTGCATCTGGCGCAGACACTCATCTCCGGGGGCAACGTGTTGCTACTCGACGAACCATCAAACGACCTCGACGTGGAAACCTTGCGCGCGCTGGAAGATGCGTTGTTGGAGTTCGCCGGCTGCGTCGCCGTCATCTCCCATGACCGCTGGTTCCTAGACCGCATCGCCACTCACATCCTCGCTTGCGAAGGTGATTCCAAGTGGACGTTCTTCGACGGTAACTATCAGGAATATGAAGCAGACAAGAAGAAGCGTTTGGGTGAAGAGGGTGCGAAGCCTAAACGGATTCGGTATAAGCCGATTAGCAGGTAAGTTTTTTGCGTTTGCCGTTTCAATTTTTTGTTACAAATGGAGAAAGCATGAAAAACACAGAATCCTCAAATTCCAAATCAAATAAACAATCCACTGGAATTGACAGCATCGTATCAGCTCCCGTACCACCACCTACAGAAAAAGGCTGGGTTACAGTACTGCAAAAATTCAATCCTCTTGGGGCTGCTGCCGAAGCATACGGTCGTACATTGGCATACCGACTTGAGTGCAAGAGAATTGATGCTGAGTTAGAGCGTGTTAGAACCCAAGCTGCTGTTGTTCATGATGCTATCGATAAGTCCTTCCAATTAAGCATGGAGGATTTAACTCAAAGACGCCTTTCAATAAATCGTTTCTTTGACACAGTACAAGGTGAGCTCGGTCAACATCACCTTGAACGTATGACCGTACTCAAGATGGCAGAGCGCGCAACTGAACACATGCTATCTCCCGGCCTATCCATAGAGGAGCGTCGCAATTGCAAAGAGCTTGCTGCAGAGCTTACTGCTCAAATACCAATCTTCGGGGATAAAGCGAATCAGAGTCTACAAACTCTTCTAAACGCTCTCCCCCAAGTTAAATTGCCAGATCAACTTTTGCTCCCAAGTTAAAAAAAGGATTTTATGTGGTTTCTAATTCCAGTCGCAGGCCTAATCGTTGCAGGAATAGTTGCTCTTGTTTCAGAAGAAGAATCAAGCGCTCGACGTAATTGGGAAAATAAATATGCAGGTGCTAAAGATGAAGTCGAAAACCTCCGGCGTAATATCGAAAACCATCTTGAAGGCACGCGAAAAACTTACGATTTCTATGTGCTGAACGAATATTATTACTCGTCATTTCGATTCGCTGACAATGCATTTAAGCTAATGAGCGATTCAAAAACAAGCTTAAATAGCATCAAGAAAATGATAGGTGCAGCGAATGAAAAGCGGCACGAAATTAAAATTCAGTTGGAGGGGAAAATAGGTCGAGAAGCAAAAGCAGAACTCATAAAAGAACTCCGAAACCTCACTGAGTTTAGAGATGCTCTGCAACTAGATTTCAATAAGGTACTAGCGCAAAAACGAGATTTTTCTGATGAAGTAACAAGACTTAACCAGCAAACAGAAAAACTCAAAAATGCAATGCGGGAAAGTTGTGGCGCTAAAGGGCGGGAATGGTACGCCAACCTACAGCAACGCATTTCTTCGCGACGTACTTGACGCTGCAAAACGTAAATCAAAGGGGGCAGCATCGCAATTGTTTTTAGTTCGAGCTAACTAGTGGAACGGAGTACGTAATGCCCAAGCTCTACGAATATTTTGGTTTGATCATTATGTTCTATGCCAATGAGCATGAGCCAGTGCATGTCCACGGCAAGTTTCAAGATCGCGAGTCCCGTGCCGAGATCATTGTGGTGAATGGTGAGGTTGCTGAAATTCGCTACACTGCTGTCGCAGGGCGTGCTCCGTTGGTGAATACTGAGATGCACTATTTTGAAGAGCTTGTTTCCGCACGAGCAACAGAGATCATCAGCAAGTGGATTGATTTTTTCGTGCTGCACAAACCTGTAAAGTCGGAACGCATCACAAGGAGGCTGAAATGATTCCTGCAAAGATCAACATTACTAAGGCGGAACATGCCGGTGATTTTGCGCTGCGCCTGTCGTTCGATGATGGCACGGTGCAAACCGTGGACTTCAAACCCTTTTTGACACTCTCGCGTCACCCCGATATTCGCGCTTATCTCGATCCTGCACTTTTCGCGGCATACCGCATTGAGTACGGTGAACTTGTGTGGGGCGATTATGATCTGTGCTTCCCCATCGCCGATTTGTACCAGAACAGGCTGATGCCTGACACCATGTTGGAAAAGGCAGCTTGACGCATGTCTCAACCTACATTATTCACGCCTCGTGATTGGACATCGGAGGATGTGTTGCATGCTTTGAAGCGGGCATCCGAGAATGCCCGTCAATTGGCTGAGCAAACCGGCACGCCATTCGTTTCTCGTAAGTCTGCGGCTGTTGCAAATACTCTGAGAACAATCGGGGACAGACCACGTTTTCTGAGTGAACATGACATCATCGACCAACAATAAACGCATTGTCATCATCGCCGGACCAAACGGTGCAGGGAAGACGACCTTCGCGCGGGAGTTCTTGCCGACCGATGCAGAGTTGCCCAACTTTGTGAATGCCGATCTAATCGCTGCTGGGTTGTCTCCTTTCGCACCTGATCTGGCCGCGTTCAAGGCGGGGCGGATCATGCTGGAGACGATTGCTGACTATGCGAAGCGCGGCGAGAGTTTTTCATTGGAGACGACGCTTTCCGGTTTGTCCTATGCACAGATGATTTCATCGTGGCGTGCAGCGGGTTACGTCGTGAATTTGATCTTTCTGTCTTTGCCAGATGTCGAGATGGCAATCGAACGCGTGGCGATTCGGGTCAGGCAGGGTGGTCACAATATTCCCACCGATGTCATCCGCCGCCGTTATGTGCACGGCATTGCTAATTTTGAACGGTATAAACTGCTGGTGGATGGATGGCAGCTATACGACAATTCAGATACACCCGCTGTTTTGATAGAGGAGGGACAGAATAAATGAAATCAGTAGCTGTTTCACACTTGAAAGATCCGGATCTGCAAAAGGTTCCTCAAGCCTTGCTACGCGCTGCTGAAAAAGCCCGCCAACTGGCTGAGCAGACTGGGACTCCTTTCGTCTCTCGCAAAACTTCTACCACTGGCAAGCAGAGTAAATAAGGCTTTGGTACGGTATAAGTAAGCATCGTTCCATTGCCTGTTGCTTCTGGGGTTTGGGGGATTGCAATATATTCCTGAGGTGGTTTCCAAATGCAGCAATCCTTCCAACAACAATGGCCTCTTCTTCGCGACAGTGTGCTTGAAGCCGCGCGCGATATCTTTCAGCATGCCCGATCTGGCCGTCAGCTCACACAGCGCAAGTCCGATGGCAGTTTGCTAACCGCCACCGACATTGCGCTGCAAGAAAACATCAGCAGGATTCTCTCAAGTTACTTTCCCGACATTCCTGTGTTGGGCGAGGAGATGGCTGAGGATGAACAGGCGGCCATTCTGGCGACGGGCAGTTGCTGGGTGTTGGACCCTTTGGATGGCACCAGTAATTTCAGCCACGGCATTCCCGTTTATTCAGTGAGCCTTGCGTTGATGCAACAGGGCGAGGTGGTGGCGGGCATGGTGTATGACCCGAATCGGGAGGAATGCTTTCATGCGCTAAAGGGGCAGGGCGCTTACCTCAATCAACAGCCTCTCAACCGCCGCGATGACGAACCATGCCAGCTCAAACACGCGATGGCGATGATCGACACCAAACGCCTGCCGACCAAACTGGCTGTCGCCATTGCCACAGAAAATCCTTATCACTCTCAACGCAGCTTTGGCTCGGTGGCAATAGACTGGTGCTGGCTCGCAGCAGGCCGAATACAAACTTATCTGCACGGTAAACAAAAGCTGTGGGACTTTGCGTCGGGGGCTTTGGTGGCACAAGAGGCAGGCTGTTTGACGCTGACCATGCAGGATGCCCCCATACTCGGCGCACCGCTTGATTTAACGGCACGCTCTGCCGTGGGTGCCTGCCCATCACTTGCCACGATCTGGCCAGAGTGGATTCGGGAACATAGTTGATCCTTTTGGGAGTTATCGCATGCTAAAGAAATTTTTGTTACCCGCCGCCATGTTGTTCGCCATCGCCCCCTTCGCTGTTGCCGCAGAGCATGCTAACAATTGCAGGCTCAAGGGCGGTTCGATGGTGTTGCTGGCGGCTGATGCCTGCGTGATGGAAGGTGGCGCGGTGGTGTCTGCGGTGGTTGCGCCTGTGGTTTTTATTCCCGCCATTCAGTTATCTGCCGACCCCAAGTTGGCTGCCGCGCAACGCACGGTGGCAGAGTTGTTGATGAAGCCGGTGGTGGATAAGAATCTGAAGAAGCGCACACCAGAGGAGATCGAGCGGGCGGTTAAGTTTGATGGTTGCCGCTTGCTGGTGGATGAGGATATGCAGGTGGAGCACGGCAATGCTTTTGCTGGGCGCAAGCATTTCAAGGTCAGTTCATCGGTGGATATGCAAAAGGTCAGTCGCGCTGCATTCGGCGAGTTGGGCAAGGTGACTTCGTATGGTGGCGGCTTGGAGACGTATGCCATCTACTTCGAAGAGCGCAAGCTCAAAGAAGGCAACAACATCGCCATCACGATGCTGCTACAGAAGGACGACGGCGCAAGGAAATTCTCTGTGCGCACTTCTGACATCTACTGGGATGCGACTAACGATGATTTGTGGATGGCGGATGAATATGGCTACCCGAAAGATGTCGTGGAGAAGGGTGCTGCGCTCGACACCATCCGCCTCTTGTTTTTGATGAACACGCCCGACGATGCCGCTGCACTGAACAAAGCCTTGGGCGATGTGCATGCGCTGTGTAAGCCTTAGGTTGTACCTCTTCTTTAAATATTTCTTCTGCACCGGAGCGCATCATGTCTGAAATCATCAAAGAGGTTGTGACTGGCGGCAAGCTGACGTTGGAGTTCGATCAGGACAAAAAGACAATCACGATCACCACGCCCAATAATCATCAGATCGTGATCTTGGATGAGCAGGATGCTTTGCAGTTGCAAGACCGCTTTGGCAATCTCGTCACCTTGGGGGCGAACGGCATCTTGATGCAGAGCGTTCAGGATGTTTCTATCTTGGCTGCCGGAAAAGTGAACATCGCAGCTGCGGGGAATATCGCCATCGAGTCGAAAGCGGATTGCACCGTTGATGCGCTGAATATCACGCAGACAACCAAGATAAGTTTCGTCGCTCGGGCGAATACCGTTACCGAGATATCGGCATCGGGTATGACGTCTATCAAGGGGGCGCTGGTCAATCTAAATTGACCTCGCGGCAGGTTCTTCGGATGATCAAACAAGGGAGGCGCTAAATGGGGAATCTCGTTTGCATGGGGGCGCAATTACAGTGCACTTGCGGTGCAGCTCCTAGCTCGCTGATGGTGTTGCCGACGAATCGAGTGATGAGCCGCGGTGTGCCTGTTGCAAACAGTTCCGATCATGCGCCTTTCGTGAATATCCTCCCCTTTGCCATGTGCTCGAGCCTTGCAAATCCAGCCGTGGTTGCGGCGACTGCGTTTGAGCAGGGTGTGCTGACCCCCATGCCGTGTATTCCCGTTACGCCTGCACCGTGGACGAATGTGAGTGGTTCCGTGAAGGTCGCCAACCTTTCTACATTGAGTGAGTTTTCAAAGCTGATGTGTCAGCATGGCGGCGAAATCACCATCGCCTTTGCAGGGCAAGCAAGCGTGAATACGCCGAGCATCTAAAACGATGCGACTGAAGTTGAATTTTTTTAGCGATAAACTGAAAGGAGAGTAAATCATGTCCACTGGCACTGTTCGTCTTCATCGCGTACTCCGCACCAAACCCGAGCGTATCTACAAAGCCTTCCTGAATGCGGAGGCGATGGCTAAGTGGCTTCCACCCTACGGTTTCACTTGCACTGTCCACCATCTGGATGCCAAGGTCGGCGGCACATTCAGGATGTCTTTCACCAACTTCACCACTGGCAACGGCCACTCTTTCGGTGGCGAATACCTCGAACTCGTGCCCTCGCAAAAGCTCAGCTATTCGGATAAGTTCGAAGACTCAAATCTGCCTGGAACAATGAAGACGACGGTGACGCTGAATCCGGTGTTATGCGGTACTGAGATATCCATCGTGCAAGAAGGTATCCCCGAGATGATCCCGACCGAGATGTGTTATCTCGGCTGGCAAGAGTCTCTGGAACAACTGGCGAAACTGGTCGAGCCAGAGATCCCAGATTAAAGCGCAGTGTGTGGAGTAGAATATTTCGCAGCAAGTCCCCGTCGTTAATAACCAGGAGAGAACATCATGGGAAGTAAAGACAAGAAGAAGGAATCAAAGGGTAAGAAACCACTGCCAAAGCCAGTACCAGCGGGCAAGTGATTAGGAGTTGAAAGGCATCACATTCGTTTTACACGACATCGCCCGCTTGGGCGATGTTCGTTTCTGGATCATGAATAGGTTTGATATGGAGCTGACTGAGATCGGTTTGGATGGCGACTTTGCGGAACAGGCGAAGCGCTTGTGTGCTTCAGGCCAGCGCGTGGCGCGGGTGACGGCGGTGGATCGCGGTCGCTATGTCGTGCGCAACGAAAACGGCGAAGTGCCCGCCGAGCTGACAGGCAAGTTCCTTCACACCGCCGCATCCTCCGTGGATATGCCTTGTGTGGGCGATTGGGTGTGTGCGGAATATCACGATGCCGGTTCGCATGCGAGCATCCATGATGTGGTGCCGCGCAGGTCTTTCTTGCGACGTAAGTCTCCCGGCAAGAACATCGATTTCCAGATGATCGCGGCGAATATCGACGTGGCGTTCATCGTGCAGTCGTGCCATTTTGATTTCAACGTGCGCAGGCTAGAGCGTTATCTGGTGATGGTGAACGAGGGGCATATCGAGCCAGTGCTGCTGCTGACCAAGACAGACTTGGTGAGTGCGCAAGAGTTGGAGCACATGCTCGGCAACATCCGCGCGGCGGGCATCACGGCGCGCATCATCACACTCAGCAGCATGACAGGTGAGGGTGTGGATGAGGTGAAGGCGCTGGTCGTACCGAGTAAGACTTATTGCCTGCTCGGTTCATCGGGTGTGGGCAAGACGACGCTGATCAATTTGTTGCTCGGCAAGGATGAGCTAGAGACTGGCGTGGTGAGCGGCACGGGCGAGGGCAGGCATACCACCACGCGCCGCCACCTTGTGACGCTGAACAACGGCGCACTGCTGATCGACATGCCGGGGATGCGCGAGTTGGGTATCTTGAGCACAGGCGACGGGCTGGACGACAGCTTCGCAGATATCACGGCGCTGGCAGGCCAATGCCGTTTTGCCGATTGCAGTCACAACAACGAGCCGGGTTGTGCGATCCGCAAGGCGATAGAAGATGGCGAGTTGAATCCCGAGCATTACCAAAGTTACCTCAAGCTCAAAGCGGAATCCGATTTCAACGAGATGTCATACGTGGATAAACGCAAGAAGGACAAAGCGTTCGGTAAGATGGTGAAGTCGGTTTTGAAGCATAAACACAAGTGAGATAATCCAAGCACATCCGGTGAATGAAAGGAGATCATCATGAGCACCAATGACGAAACCTGTTGTCCCCGATTCGATCCCGCCCCTTGGGATGGCAAGACGATCACCTGGCAGGGCAAACGCTTCATGCAAGACCGCGTGACCAGCCTGTTCCACATTCCCCTCAACTACGGCGCAGTGATGTCGCGGATGGATGACGCCATCAGCGCGGCGGGCGCGAAGCTGGATGCACTGGTGATGGTGACTGATGAGAATTCGCTGTGGGGCGCGGATGTGTACGTCGAAGTCAGCAAGGATGTTCCCGCTGCGAAGATGTCTACTATCTCAGGCACGTTCATGTGCAAAGTGTTCGAAGGTCCGTACAGCCAGATCGGTAGCTGGGTGGAGTCTATGAAGGCGTGGCTGACCAGCGAAGGGAAGACATTCAGCAAGTTGTATTTCTATTACACCACCTGCCCCAAGTGCCAGAAGAAATACGGCAAGAACTATGTCGTGTTGCTGGCGCAAATTGCTTGATGAGTAAAAATTTCTTATTTCCCCGTACTGAGTCGCCACTTGTATTCTCGTTGGTCACGGCGATCTATACGGGTATCTATGCCGCACTCGCTTATTACTTGGTTTCACATCTGGTTGAAGCGGACAATATCACGCACCCCATCGATTCAAAATTCAAGGATTTCACACCCAATATCCGTGCCGTCGTTACTTTGTTTCTAAAGCCATTGATAGATGCCTTGTTCATTGCAGGTATGCTTGAAACTTTAAGGCGTAGCCGACTCTCGCCAAGGTTGCAATTGATCGCTGCGGTGTGTGTTCTGATGGGGTGCGTCTCTTTGATTTCATTGCTTTTCGGTATCATTTTGATTCCACTGTTTGTCGTATATGTGGCAGCCTATGATCATTGGCGTCAAACGTCGTTTGAAACTGCCTTCTCTGTCGCCTTTATCATCCAGATGCTTCACAACGTATTTCCTGCTGCGCGAATGATCTATGCAAGTTGAACTAAGACAAGCCTCACTGCACTGGCTGGTCGAGTGTGATGCCGTGCAGAAAGCGGCGGGTGTGCGTCGCTTGGCGCGGGCATGGGCGGTGGGTGAGTTGACGCTGGATGCCGATGCGACTTTGAGTGAGTTGCAAGGTATTCCCGGCCATCCTGCCAAACCCGAGTTGGTCTCACCTTTGACTGTGAAACGCCGCGCGATGAACACACCGGAAGGCCGTGCCGCGATGATCCATGCGTTGGTGCATATCGAATTCAATGCCATCAATCTGGCATTGGATGCGCTGTGGCGTTTCCCCGATATGCCGCGCGATTACTACGCCGATTGGCTGCGCGTGGCGGATGAGGAGGCGCTGCACTTCACGCTGCTGGCCGATCATCTACAAACACAGGGCTATGCCTACGGTGATTTCACCGGACACAACGGTCTGTGGGATATGGCGATGCGCACACAACATGATGTGCTGGAACGCATGGCACTGTTGCCGCGCACGATGGAGGCGCGCGGTCTTGATGTGACACCGGGCACGAAAGCGAAGTTGGTGCAGGCTGGCGATCACGCCATCGCGCCTATCTTGGATATCGTGATGCGCGACGAGATCGGCCATGTGTCCATCGGCAACCGCTGGTTCAACTATCTGTGCGAACAGCGCAGCCTAGCGCCATCCACCACCTATGCCGCGTTGGTCGATAAACACAACGCTATCCCGCGACGCGGCCCGTTCAATCTAGAAGCACGCCGCGCGGCGGGATTCAGTGAAGAAGAGTTGGCGGGGTTGGGATCACTATGAAGGTTTTGGAGCGAACTTGATGAAAGCGATTGTCTACAAAGAATACGGTTCACCCGATGTCCTCCATCTAGAGGAGGTCGCGATGCCGATCCCTGCAGATGGTGAGGTGCGGGTGAAGGTGCAGGCGGCATCGGTGAATGCGGCTGATTGGCGTCTCATGCGCGCCGATCCATTCTTGGCTCGTCTCTATACTGGGTTATTCAAGCCGACACGATTCCAGATACTCGGTGGCGACATCGCGGGGCGGGTGGAGGCTGTGGGCAAGGATGTGAGCCAGTTCAAGGTCGGTGATGAGGTGTTCGGAGAAGTGTCGGCAAGTGGTTTTGGTGGCTTCGCCGAATTCAAATGTGCGCGTGAGAATGAGCTGGTCTTGAAGCCTGCCAATCTCTCGTTCGAAGAAGCGGCGGCTGTGCCTTTGGCCGCACTGGCGGCTTTGCAAGGTCTGCGCGACAAGGGGCGGATTCAATCCGGGCAAAAGGTGTTGATATACGGTGCGTCTGGTGGCGTGGGGACATTCGCGGTGCAGATCGCCAAGTGTTTCGGGGCGGATGTCACCGCCGTGTGTAGTACGGCGAAGATGGAGTTGGCGCGTTCGCTGGGTGCCGACCATGTGCTCGATTACACGCAGGAAGATTTTACCCAGAGCGGGGCGCGCTATGACCTGATCCTTGCGGCGAATGGAGATCGTTCCATCTTCGATTACAAGCGTGCATTGAATGAGGGCGGCATCTACGTGATGGTGGGCGGTAAAGCGGGGCAGTTGTTCCAAGCACTGTTACTGGGGCCGTGGATATCCATGCTCGGTAGCAAGAAGATGCGAGCGGTGACCTCGAAACCCAATCAAGAAGATCTGCTATTCCTGAAGGAACTCATCGAATCTGGCAAGCTGAAACCAGTCATCGACAGGCGTTTTCCACTGAGTGAAGTGGCTGACGCGGTTCGCTACATTGAAGCAGGGCATGCCACGGGAAAAGTGGTGATATCTGTGGCATAGAGCAATATCAGCTCGCTTCTTCTTTCTCCATCTCCAGCTCCAACCACGCTTCTTCCAACTCGGCCACTTTCGCTTGTAGGCGTGCGTGGTCTGAATTCATCTTCTCGACTTTCGCACGGTCTGGGTTCGTATAGGTCTCGGGATCGGCAAGTTGCTCGTTGACGGCGGCGAGTTCGGTCTGCGCCTTGTTCAATTCGGTCTCGAGTTTGTTCTGTTTTGATTGCAACGCTTTGCGGTTCTGCTTGGGGGCGGCCTGCACCTTGGGCTTGGCTGGCTGTGCCACGGTCTCGCGTGGGCGGCGCGTCTCTATCCAGGTCTTGTAATCTTCCAGATCACCATCGAACAACTTCGCTTCGCCATCGGCGACTAGCCATAGTTCGTCTGCTACTGCGCGAATCAGACTGCGGTCATGCGACACGATTACGACGGCGCCAGTGTATTCCTCCAGCGCGATGGTGAGTGCGTCGCGCATGTCGAGGTCGAGGTGGTTGGTCGGCTCGTCGAGCAGCAATAGGTGTGGCTTCTGCCATGCCAAGAGCGCCAATGCGAGGCGGCTCTTCTCGCCGCCGGAGAAACTTTCCACGGGGCGGTCTTCACTATCACCCGCCAAGCCGAAGCGGCCGAGGAAGCTGCGCAGTGCGAGCGTCGTTTCTTTCGGGGCGATGCGTTCCATGTGTTGCAACGGTGTCGCGGCGCTATCTAGATTCTCCAACTGATGTTGCGCGAAGTAGCCGATGCGGATGTCGGGTGTGAACTCGAGTTTGCCTTGCGTCGGTTGCAACTCGCCCACCAGTAGTTTGATGAGCGTGGATTTACCCGCGCCATTAGGGCCGAGCAGGGCGATGCGTGCGCCAGCGCGCAGTACCAGTTCGATATTGCTGAACAGGGATTTCTCTCCGTAAGCAAAGCCCATCTTCTCTGCACGCAACAATAAATCGGGGCTACGTTCAGGTGCTTCGATCTCCAACTCGAAATGTCCATCGGTGACATGCACAGGGGCGATGCGTGTGATGCGTTCCAACGCCTTGATGCGGCTCTGCGCTTGTTTCGCCTTGGTAGCTTGGGCGCGGAAGCGGCGCACGAAGTCTTCCATGTGCGCGATCTTTTCCTGCTGGCGCTCGAATGCTTGGGTGTGCTGCGCGAGGCGTTCGGCACGGGCACGCTCGAAGTCGTCGTAATCGCCAGTGTAGATGTCGATGGTGCAGTCATGCACATGGGCGATGCGGTTGACGCAGGCGTTGAGGAATTCGCGGTCATGCGACACCAATAAGATGCTGCCGGGGTAACGCGCCAGATATTGCTCTAGCCACAGGATGGCTTCGAGGTCGAGGTGGTTGGTGGGTTCATCGAGCAGCAGCAAGTCGGCGCGGTGCATCAGCGCGCGTGCCAGATTCAGTCGCATGCGCCAGCCGCCGGAGAAGCTGGCGACGGTGCGCTGCAAGCTGTCGTTGGCAAATCCTAAGCCATTCAGTAGTTGCGCAGCACGTGCGGGTGCGCCGTAACCGTCGATGGCTTCGTAGCGATGTTGTGCATCGAACCATGCGGCATCGTGGTTCTCTTTGGCGAGGGTCTTTTCCAATACGCGCAGCTCGGTATCACCGTCGAGTACGAATTCCAATGCAGCGCATTCGGCGTTGGCGATCTCTTGTTCGACGAAGGCGATGGTCTTGCCTGCTTGCAGCGACACTTCGCCGCCGTCGGGGTTGATCTCGCCGCGTATCAGTCGGAACAGGGTCGATTTGCCGCAGCCGTTCTTGCCGACAAGACCGATGCGCTGGTCGGCGAAGGCTTGCAGATTCACATTTTGGAGAAGCGGGGTGCCACCTTGCAGGTAGGTCAGATTCTGGATATTGAGCATGGGCGCGATGATAACAGACGGGCTGCGCCGTTCAGTCCTTCAAGCCAAGGATAGCTTCAACGTACGAAGCGGATGGTGCAGAAATTCAGCAAGTCTCCGAGCGCTTGTTCTGCATCACGCACAGACTTAAAAATGCCGACGCATTTGGATTCGTCATCGTAAAGTCCGCGCTGTGTTATTGGATCTGTGGTGAGAAATACTTTGCACATGATTGACTCCCTTCAATTTTATTATCGGTTCACGGCAGTATTTCTTGAGCGGTATTCGAAGTGAATATTGAAATGCGGTACGACTAGGAATGAGTTTTTTTGAAAACGTGAGGGCGCATCACGCTAGTTCTCTGATACGCTAGGCCTCACAGTGAGTGAAAAATTAGACGCCAAACACTGCATTAGAAAGCACACATGAGCGAAGACCTGCCGCAGGGCAAACAAGACATCAGTGAATTACTTTCAGTCAAGCTGGGCATCGGTGATGTGATGCAGTTGCAGGATTTTTCGTCCAGCAAAGATCAATACTATGTGAAGCTAATTGGCTACTTAAATAAAAAAAGCGTGCTGGTTTCACATCCGATGCTAGGAGAGAAACTGGTGTTTGTGAAAAAGGGCGAGAGTTATTTGGTGCGCGGTTTTTCGGGTACGAAGACCTATGAGTTCACCGCTAATGTGATTAATGTCTGCCTTACACCCTACCCGTATTTACATCTGTCTTTTCCCGCGTAAGTTACGACGGTCAATATGCGTGATGCTTTGCGTATTAAGCTGAAACTGGTGTGTTCGGTTAAGGCAAAATCGGCTCCCGCGCCTATTACCGCCTCAATTGTAGATATGAGTCCTTCAGGTGTATTGATTCAATCCAAATTTGAGTTGGGTCAATTGGGCGAAGAGGTAGAAGTTAGTTTTCGCTTGCCCGTTGATGACGAGGTCGTCTTATTCACGATGCCATCGCTGATTCGAAATGTGGGCAGTGAGATTGAGCAGTCCAATGGAGAAAAATTGATTCAGCGTGGGATGCAGTTTTTGAAAATGGAAGGCAATGAGCGCCTTGCTTTGCAAAATTACATCTATAAGCAGATGGCAGGAAATTGATGGTTGGAGGAAGTGAAATTCTTTTGAATTTCACTTCCTTTTGTATTCGAACGCTTCCCTCTTCGCCCGCAAGGGCGATTTTATTTGGATATTCCTGATGACTAGGCACGACACTTTCAAACATTTACAGCCTCAATCTGTTTGGTCTCACTTTGCTACCTTGTGCGCCATCCCCCGTGCGTCTTATTGTGAGGAGGCGCTGAAGCAGCAACTCATCGAATGGGCGCAAGCACGCGGCATCGCGCACGTTGTTGATGCAGCGGGCAATCTCATCTTGAAGAAACCGGCTAGCTTGGGTTGTGAATCCGCACCCGGCGTGATTTTGCAAGGCCATCTGGATATGGTGTGTCAGGCCAATGCGGGGACGGCACATGACTTCGAGCGTGATGCGATTAAGCCCGTAGTGCGCGATGGTTGGCTCATCGCGGAGGACACAACACTGGGAGCAGACAACGGCATCGGCGTGGCGCTGGCGCTGGCCGCCTTGGAAGAACCGAACCTGATGCATCCTGCGCTGGAGGTGTTGCTCACCATCAACGAGGAGTCAGGCATGGACGGTGCACGCGGTTTGGCTCACGGCACCTTACAGGGCAAGCTGCTTATTAATTTGGATACGGAGGAATGGGGACACTTTTATCTGGGCTGTGCGGGTGGGGTGGATGTGCGCCTGCGCCACGATTGCGCGCAAGAGGAGATACCGCACGACTTTGCATTGTTGCGTTTCGATGTAAGCGGTCTGCGCGGTGGCCATTCAGGTATCGACATTCATCTCGGGCGTGGCAATGCCATTAAATTGCTGGCGGAGGCGTTGCGCGATTTGTCTCTGCACACCGATGTGCGTCTGATAGAAATGCGCGGTGGCTCGGCGCGCAATGCGATTCCGCGTGAAGCGTATGCCATTTGTGCGTTACCCCTAGCAGCGGTGTCGGGCATGGATGTGTGGATGGAACATCGCTTAAGTACATGGCGACAACGCTTTGCCGAGGTGGACGCGCAAGTGGCATTTCGCTATGAATTAGAGACGTTGCCCGTAGCGAAAGCCATTTCGCGTGAGGTACGTGATCGCGTGTTAGCCTTTCTCGATACGGCGCTAAATGGCGTGCAACAGATGAGCGCCGACTTTGCGGGCGTGACCGACACATCGAGTAATCTGGGTGTATTGGCACTGACTCAAGGCAATCTCAAAGTGACCTTCAAAGTGCGCTCATTGCATGATGCGCGTGCCGACGCACTGGCCGAAAAACTGGTTTCGTTTGCGTCTGCTTATGCATTACAAGCATATAAAGAGGGGGGCTATCCCAGTTGGACACCTAACCCCTCCTCTGCACTTTTGGCGTTATGCCAACACGTTCACACCACGCAATTTGGTCAGCCCGCCGGATTACAAGTGATTCACGCAGGGTTGGAATGTGGCTTGTTCTCTGCTAGCCATCCACATCTCGATATGATTTCCTTCGGCCCGGATATTCGTGGCGCACATGCACCTGGTGAGCGTGTAGAGATAGCTTCGGTAGGGCATTGCTGGACCTTGCTTAAAGCCGTGTTGCAGGCACTGGCTCATTAAGCGTTGGGGTAAGTCATTTCAAAAAGCGTCATGTTGCAACGCGGTACAATCGCGCCCCAGTTTGACAAGTCAATTGTCTTGGCTAAACCACCTTTAATTTTTTTTCGTAAAACACAATGAACACACACCAATTTTTACTCATGACGATTCCCGCTGTGGTGGCTTTGGGCGGCGGCATCATGGCTTCCCTATGGAGTCCTAGTCATCAAACGCGCAGCCTGATTCAGCACTTTGCGGCTGGGGTGGTGTTGGCGGCATTGGCCGTTGAACTGTTGCCCGAAATTGGGCGCGAACATGCGCCAGGGTGGGTGCTCATCGGCTCATTTGCGTTGGGTAGTTTGTTTATGTATGGCTTGAAATTATGGACGATGCGCATGGAGCATCAAGCAGCGGCAGCCGGTGTTGACGGGGCAAAAAGTGTGAGCATGGGATTGTTGCTCGCCACTTTTATTGACGTCGCTACCGATGGATTCATTATCGGTGCGGGCTTTGCGGTAGGCGGTGAAACGGGAATGATTTTGGCGTTAGGGCTATCGGTTGAGTTGTTGTTCTTGGGCATGGCCTTGAGTTCTGCTGCGTTAGCAGGCTGGCGCATTGTGGCGGTGTCAGGGGCGTTGGGGGCAACTGTGCTGACATTTGCCGTCGTGGGTAATTTTGCGTTAGCGGATGCATCGCATGCGGTTATCGGCGCGGCGTTAGCGTTTAGCGCGGCGGCCTTGCTTTATTTGGTGACCGAAGAATTGCTGATGGAAGCGCATGAGGTAGAAGAAAAACCAATTTCCACGCTGGTGCTATTTGCTGGATTCCTCGTGTTCTGGAGCATTCAATTGTTAGGGAGTTAAGCGCCGCGATGCCTACTTCTCACTTTTTGTGTATGCCTAACAACGCGCTTGTGATAGCTGAAAAACATGTGCGTGATATTTTGCGGCTGGCGATTCGACATGCGCCACCGCACGCGGCATTAGTGGTGTTTGATAAAAATTCGACGCTGTCTGTCACGTTGACGGCGGCCTATCAACGTTGCTTGCCAAACGCCGTGTTGATGGATTTTGATGAAGTCACACCCGAGGCTATTTTTGCGCAGTTCGATAAGCTCGTGCCAGCTGATTTAGTGGTGTTAATTCAGTCCAGCAATTTTCGTTTGGAAGCATTTCGCATTCGCGTCGAATTGTTTAAGCGCGGCCTTAAAGTGGTTGAGCATCCGCATTTGGCGCGTATGCAAGGCGCAGAGTGCGACCTCTATATTGATGCGCTCGCTTACGATGCGGATTATTTTCGAAGTACAGGACAATCACTCAAGCGGCACATCGACGCGGCGCCCTATGGTGCGATTGAAAGCGGTGGCGAGCTTTTGCACATTGCATCTCCCTTTGAACCGGCCAAGCTCAACGTAGGCGATTACAGTGAGATGAATAATGTGGGCGGGCAATTTCCCATCGGTGAAGTGTTCACTGAAGCGCTCGATTTGGAAGCAGTGAACGGGCGTGTGCGCATTTTTGCTTTTGGTGATACCGCCTTCGCCACCAACATTCCCGATATCCCGATTACCTTGGTGGTAGAAAAAGGCCGCGTTACGCAAGCGCTCAATTCGACGCCCGAATTTGATTTGGTGATGGACAACATTCGCGCTGATGAAGGTGAAATCTGGCTGCGTGAATTAGGCTTCGGACTGAATCGCGCCTTCACCAAAGAGCGCGTCGTGAATGACATCGGCACGTATGAGCGCATGTGCGGTATGCATTTGTCGCTGGGGGCAAAACATGGCAGCTATAGCAAACCGCAAATTCGCCGCGCCAGTGCACGCCATCATGTGGATGTGTTTGCGGTGACGGAATCGGTAACCCTAGGGGATGCCGAGGTGTATCGCGACGGCGCGTGGATTAACTAGCGTACCCACTTTTCAACATTAAATGACCTCACTTCCTATGACCGAAACCTTCATCCCCAGCAAAGACGCCTCTGTCGAATCTTCCATCCGCACCTTGCAGGCCAAGCTGGAAGCCATCGGTTTTCATGTGCAGGAGAAGTCTTGGTTGAACGAGATCGAGAACATCTGGTCGGTGCATGTGACGGATAGGGATTGCACGCGCTTGTTCAGCAATGGCAAGGGTGGTTCAGAATTGGCAGGGCGCGCGAGTGCATTGGGCGAGTTCTTCGAGCGCTTGAGCACCAATTATTTTTGGACGCATTTCTACTTGGGCGAGACCATCAGCAACGCCAAGTTCGTGCATTACCCGAACGAGCAATGGTTGCCTGTGAAGGGCGATAAGTGGCCTGCCGCATTGCTCACGCCTGAGCTGCAAAAGTTCTACAACCCGGAAGGGGGCGTGCCGGCGAGTCATTTGATCGACTTGAATTCGGGCAATGCCGAACGTGGTATCTGCGCCATTCCCTATCAGCGCCTGCGCGACGATAAGACAGTGTTGTTCCCCGTCAATCTCATCGGCAATCTGTACGTGAGCAACGGCATGTCTGCGGGCAACACCTTGAAAGAGGCACGCACGCAGGCGCTGGCCGAGATTTTTGAACGCGACATCAAGTACCGCATCATCCGCGACTGTATCTGTTTGCCGGATGTGCCAGAGGTAGTCATCGCGCGTTATCCACGCATCGCGGCGGGCATCCAAGGGTTGCGCGCGGCGGGCTATGGCATCTTGGTGAAAGATGCGTCGCTGGGCGGCAAATATCCGGTGATGAGCGTCACCTTGTTGCACCCAGAAGACCAAGGTTGCTTCGCCAGTTTTGGTGCGCATCCGCGCTTTGAAGTCGCGTTGGAACGTGCGTTGACCGAGCTGCTGCAAGGTCGTGCCATGGATACGCTGAAAGGTTTTCCCGCACCGAGTTTCGACAAGGAAGAGATCGCCGACGACCAGAACAAAGAGATTCATTTCGTGGATTCCAGCGGTGTGATCGGTTGGGAGTTCATGCGCAACACACCAGATTTCGAGTTCGTCGATTGGAACTTTGGCACGACGACGGAAGAAGATTATCAGTGGTGCTGTGACGCCATCCTCGCCAGCGGACACGATATCTACGTGGCCGACTTCACACATCTGGATGTGTACGCTTGCCGCATCTTCGTACCCGGCATGTCGGAGATCTATCCCATCGAGGAGTTGCAATGGCAGAACAATACTGTAGGCAATTGGGTACGTCCTGCCTTGTTGCGCTTGCCTGAATTGAGCGAAGACGAGTGCAACGAATTGCTCGATACCTTGCTTGATCTCGATCTGCCAGAGAACCTCGCCATCACTACGTTGATCGGTTTGGCGGCAGACCCCGGAACTGCGTGGGTGGCGCTGCGCTTGGGCGAACTCAAGACCTTGCTGGCCTTGGCTGTGGGTGATGAGGAGGGGATTCTGGAGGGCTGTGCGTGGATCGCGCAACTCGGCCAACTAGAGGAGAAACGTGCCCGTGTGTATCGCTGCATCGCGCATCTGGTGGAACTTAAAGAGTTGGCAGATTCGGATTCGACCGATGCCTACGATGCGAACCTGAGCTTGATGTACGGCGCGGAGACATTGCAGCAAGCGCAGCGATTGTTGAGCGGTGAAGAGCGCTTCTTCGGCCTAGGTGTGTTGGGTGAGAACATGCAAGGCAGCACCATGCATCAGCGTTTGTTAGAGGCGTATGCGAAGGTAAATCGGCATAAGCGGTAAGCTCGACAGCGGCAAGAAATTCGGCATGGAATGAAGTTGCAAATGAAAAATATGAGAAACAATTTTTTGTCGAAGAGCGGCGTCTAATGCCGCCGTATAGTAGCCAACATTAAATAATGTATCTAGTGTTGGAGTTGATAATAGGCTCACAAAAACATGGCTGCTGATACATCAAATCTCCCCGCTAACTCTTTCGCCTGACGCGCATTGAATTCACGATGCCCTGAAAGCAATTCAGACACGACACCTTGACTGCCTAATTCAGGAAGGTCGATCTGGCGCAAGCCATTGTGTTGCATCAAATAGCGCAGCGCTTCGGCACCCGTTGCCGCTTTGGGCATCTTGTCTTTGGATTCATATTTCGCAACCAAGTCGCCGAGATAAGCGACCAAACGAGCAAGCGGGTGTTTTTCATCAGCCCCGCCCGCGTCGATGGCGGTATCAAGCGCTTTAACTAACTGAGCATATTCTTTGGCATTGCGCGCAGGCTGTAGCAGAGGCGCGACATAGCCCCAATGTTGAATCGCGGTTTTGATTTGTGCGTTCATTACTTTTGACAAGACGATTGCCCGCTTTGCTTACACCGTCTCCAAAGTACGACACGATTCATACAGCCGTGCAGGAGAAAGTTCCAATCCATTCGGCCAGCACAACGCGCCCGCATCAATGAAGAATTTTGTGAAGTAGCTTTCATCACGCAGCGGTTCAAGCAATGAACCTGTTTTTTGGAGTAGTGCCGCGCCATCAAAGGTGCCTTCTCTTCCGTCGGAGAAGGTGAATGCGATCTGCTGGTTTCCTAGGTAACGTGCTTCAATTAATTTAATCATCTTGATCTGCTCCTTGAATGCGTTCCATCGGTTCAAAGTGTTGACCGCGCTCCCAATTTTCTAGCAACTCTTTTTGATGCCGTAAGCACTATTCCTTTACGATGGCGGTGGCCTTTTTGGGAAGCCGCCCTTCACTGACTTCTCCAGTCTGAATGTTGACCAATGCCTCGAATCCTTGGTATTCGACATGAATGTGCGGTGGCGGATGATCGTCGTGCAACATGCGGACGATGATGCCGAAAAACACAGACAGGATTGGCACGGTTAACTCCTTCTACTTGGGCTCGCGGTGGTTATGCGGTAACACTATGCTGTCTGCAACGATACCTAACCTGCTTGTAACGGGCGACTCACTTCAATTCATTGAAGAAGTTCTTGATCGCCAACACTCGTTGCTGCAGATCGCCGTATTTCAGATCGATCTTCAGTTTGTCTTGTCCCGACATCTTGATGTGACGTTTGCTTTGGATCATCGTGATGATCTTCATCGGGTCGATAGGTGGTTCGGGGATGAACTGGATGACGATGGAGTCAGACGACGCATCCACTTTGCTGATGCCGAGTGGCTTCGCCATGATGCGCAGGCGATGGCTGTCGAGTAGGGTCTGTGCAGGTTCGGGTAACAGGCCGAAGCGGTCTATGAGTTCCTGCTGCATGTCGTCCAAATCTTCCTGCGTGTTGCAGTTCGCTAGACGTTTGTAAATGACCAGACGTTGATGGATGTCGCCGCAGTATTCATTCGGCAGCAGTGCAGGCGTGTGCAGATTGATCTCGGTGGTCACGCCCAGCGGGTGCGTCATGTCGGGTTCTTTGCCTTGCTTGAGCGAGGCGATGGCGGCGGCGAGCATGTCGTTGTACAAACTGAAACCAATTTCCTGCATCTCGCCACTCTGCGATTCACCCAACACTTCACCTGCGCCGCGTATCTCCAAGTCATGCATGGCGAGGAAGAATCCACTGCCTAGTTGTTCCATCGCTTGGATCGCTTCGAGGCGCTTCTTGGCTTGCGCGGTGAGGCCTTCCATGTTGTCCACCAAGAGATAGGCATAGGCTTGGTGATGCGAACGTCCGACGCGACCGCGTAGTTGATGCAACTGCGCCAGGCCAAAGCGGTCGGCGCGATTCATGATGATGGTATTAGCCGTCGGAACGTCAATTCCAGTTTCAATAATCGTGGTGCACAGCAGCACGTTGAAACGCTGGTGGGTGAAGTCACGCATCACCGCTTCCAGATCGCGTTCACCCATCTGGCCATGCGCCACGCGGATGCGTGCTTCCGGCAACAGCGTCTCCAGTTTCTCCAGCATGTTGTTGATGGTGTCGACTTCGTTGTGCAGGAAGTACACCTGACCGCCACGTTTGAGTTCGCGCAACACGGCTTCGCGGATCACACCTTGGCTGAAGCTACTAGCGAAGGTCTTGATGGAGAGACGGCGTTGCGGTGCGGTGGCGATGACGGAGAAATCGCGCAACCCTTCCAGCGACATCGCCAACGTGCGCGGTATCGGTGTGGCGGTGAGTGTCAGCACATCCACCTCGGCACGCAATGCCTTCAGGCGTTCCTTTTGTTGCACGCCGAAGCGATGCTCCTCGTCGAGGATGACCAAGCCGAGGTTGTTGAACTTCACATCCTTTTGGATGAGCTTGTGGGTGCCGATGACGATGTCCAACTTGCCTTCCGCTAGCTCCTTCAAGGATTGCGTCACTTCCTTGGTGGAACGGAAGCGCGACAGTTCGGCGATCTTGATCGGCCAGTCGGCGAAGCGGGTGGAGAAGTTCTGGAAGTGCTGCTCCGCCAGCAGCGTGGTGGGTACCAGCACCGCTACCTGCTTGCCGTCCATCACCGCCACGAAGGCGGCATGTAACGCCACCTCGGTCTTGCCGAAACCCACGTCGCCGCAGATGAGTCTGTCCATCGGCTTGCCGGATTGCAGATCGAGCAACACTGCTTCGATGGCGGCTGCTTGGTCGGCAGTCTCTTCGAAACCGAAGCCTTCAGCGAACGCTTCGTAGTCGTGATACGTCAGCTTGAAAGCATGGCCTTTGCGCGTTGCGCGCTGCGCGTAGATGTTGAGTAGCTCGGCGGCGGTGTCGCGCACTTGCTGCATGGCGCGGCGCTTCGCCTTGTCCCATGTGCCGCTTCCCAGCTTGTGTAACGGTGCTGCCTCGGGTGAGCCGCCGCTGTAGCGGCTGATAACGTGCAGTTGCGACACCGGTACATACAGCTTGTCTTCGCCCGCATACACCAGCAATAAGAATTCGTTCTCGCCTTCGCCGAGGTCGAGGTTCACCAAGCCTTGATAGCGCGCGATGCCGTGTTGTTCATGCACCACTGGGTCGCCCGTCTTGAGTTCGGACAAGTCGCGCAACATGCCTTCGACGTTGCTCTTCTTAGCTGCCCGTGCAGCGCGGCTGCGCGGTTGTGCGGCGTAGAGTTCAGTCTCGGTGACGATGGCGACGTTCTCATCCGGCAGCGTGAAGCCGATCTGGATAGGACCGACGCCGAGCATGAACTTGTCCTTGCTGGCGAGGAACGATGCGTAGTCTTCGCATACGCTAGGTGTGAGGCCGTATTCCTTCAGATAGCCGGACATGATCTCGCGGCGGCCAAGACTTTCGGCGAGCAACAGGGTGCGTCCCTTGTAACTACGCAGGAAGTCTTCGAACTTTTGCGTGGGGACTTCGGCGCGGCGGTCTACGGCGATGGAAGGGATGGTGGCGGTGGGGCAGGGCGTCAGCGTCGTGCCACTCTCGTTAGTGACGATGTCCAATCGTGCGAATTCTTTCACACGGATGAAGAACTGCTCCCCATCCAAGAACAACTCTTTTGTTTCCAACAGCGGATGTTGCGGATCGCCACGCAACAGGTTGTAGCGCGAGGCGGTATCAACCGCGAACTGTTTTGTCGCAGCATCTACATCGTGGTGCAGGCACAACGTGGCGTTCTGCGGCAGGTAGTCGAACAGCGTCGCCGTCTTGTCGAAGAACAGCGGCAGGTAATACTCGATGCCCGCAGGCGCGATGCCCTTGCTCACGTCCTTGTAGATGCGCGACTTGGATGGGTCGCCCTCGAAACGGTCGCGGAAGTTCTGGCGGAAGGTTGCCTGACCTTTCTCGTCCATGGGGAACTCGCGCGCGGGCAACATGCGGATCTCCGGCACGGGGTAGAGCGTGCGTTGCGTATCCACATCGAAGGTGGCGATGGTCTCGATCTCGTCATCGAACAGGTCGAGGCGGTAGGGCAGCACGCTGCCCATGGCGAACAGATCGATGATGCCGCCGCGCACGCAGTATTCGCCGGGGGTCAACACCTGCTGCACGTGGTTGTATCCCGCCAACGTCATCTGCTGGCGGAAGGCGGCAAGGTCTAGGCGTTCGCCCTTCTTTAGAAAGAAGGTGTAAGCGGCCAGATATGACACCGGTGGCAGCGGGTACAGCGCAGTCGTGATGGGCACGATGACGACATCGAAAGCGTTACTGCGAATGTGGTGCAAGGTGGCTAACCGTTCCGAGATCAGATCTTGGTGGGGCGAGAAGTGGTCGTAAGGCAGTGTCTCCCAGTCCGGCAGCAGATGCACACGCAATTTAGGGCCGAAGAACGGTATCTCTTCAACGAGCCGTTGAGCTTCCAATGCGTTGGCAGCGATAACGACTAGCGGCGAATGCGAAGCGGCGTATTGCGCCAGCGCCAAGGCGTCCGATGAGCCGACCAAGTGGGTGTAACGCGGGCGAGAGTGAGATGAGGCGAACAGCATGGCAAGACTCGTTGCAAAGGGCGCGCATTATAAGCCGCTCGTCAGCAATCGTTGCATCATCTAGGCTTTGACTTGTAGGATATGTACAGGTAGGATTTGCAATGTACATGAGTGGAGGTCGTATGAAAAAATTGACATTGACGACGTTGCGCCAGCAGATATTTCAAGTTGCTGATGAGGTGTTGGTGACGGGGGTGCCGGTGAGTATCGAGCGTAATGGCAGGTTGTTGCTGTTAAGTTCAGCCTCCCCAGACAAGCCATCCAAACATTTGAAATTGAAACGCAGGAAGCTCATCAACGGTGATGCGGAATCTTTGGTTACGGAGAAAGTCGGGGAATGGCGCGAATCGCAAAATCTGGCGTAGTTCATCTCGATACGCACATCGTGTGTTGGCTGTATGAAGGTCGCACCGAGTTGCTGACAGCGGCTGCGATGAGTGCGCTCGAATCGGGTTTGCTGCAAGTTTCTCCCATGGTGCAGCTTGAGCTGACTTATCTGCATGAGATTGGACGTATCAGTCGTGGTGCGGATTACGTGTTGGAAGCATTATCTTCAGATATTGGTTTGAGTGTCGCGGATGTGTCTTTCGCGCAAGTGACAAAAACTGCCGAAGCGTTGACTTGGACACGCGATCCCTTCGATCGCATGATCGTCGCGCATTGCATGGTTGCAGGCGCGGTGTTGGTCAGCAAGGATGCATTGATTCATCAGAATTTTTCGAAAGTGGTTTGGTGATGTCTGAATTCCATGCTTTAGTCCCTGCTGCCGGCTTCGGCGCCCGTATGGGTAATGAGTTGCCCAAGCAGTATCTCGATCTGGCTGGCCGCCCCATGATCTGGCACGCGCTGTCTACGCTGTGTGCCAATCTCAACATCAAGACCGTGTTCGTGGTGCTGGCACCCGAAGATGAATATTTCGCGCGCTACGATTGGTCGCATTGTGCGGGCAAGTTAGAGCCGCTCTATTGCGGTGGTGCGACGCGCGCCGAGAGCGTGGCGAACGGTCTGCTGGCTTCCGAGTTGGAGCCAGACGATTGGGTGTTGGTACACGATGCGGCGCGTCCTTGCCTGAGCGCGCATCTACTGTCGCGCATGATCGCCGAACTACGCGACGATCCGGTTGGCGGCATCCTCGCCGTGCCCGTGGCAGACACCTTGAAACGCGGCGACTCGCAACAACGCATCGCACATACCGAGCCCCGTGAAGGATTGTGGCAAGCGCAGACACCGCAGATGTTCCGTTCCGGATTGTTGGCGCAAGCCTTGCAACAATGTAAGACAGTCACCGACGAGGCTTCCGCTATCGAAGCGCTAGGGCTACAACCCAAACTGGTGGCAAGCGATAGCAGCAACTTCAAAGTCACCTATCCGCAGGACATCGTGTTGGCAGAGTTGTTGTTGAAGGGTAAAAACATTTAGCCACAGAGTACACAGAGACCACAGAGAAAACCGTCGACCTTCTCTGTGTACTCTGTGATCTCTGTGGCTTGTTTAGGTTTAGATTGAGAGGATATATGCGTATCGGACAAGGTTTCGATGTTCACCAATTAGTGGAAGGGCGCAAGCTCATCATCGGCGGGGTGGATATTCCTTATGCGAAAGGGTTGCTCGGACACTCCGATGCGGACGTGTTGTTGCATGCCATCTGCGATGCACTGCTGGGCGCGGCGGCGCTGGGCGATATCGGCAAACATTTCGCCGATACCGATGCGAAATTCAAAGACATCGACAGCCGCATCTTGTTGCGTGACGTGGCGCGCAAGATCGAATCGGTGGGTTACCGTGTCGGCAACGTGGACGCCACCATCATCGCGCAAGCGCCCAAGATGGCGCCGCATATCCCCACCATGGTCGCCAACATCGCGGCAGACCTTGGCATCGGAGCAAGCTGCGTGAACGTGAAAGCCACCACCACCGAACACTTGGGTTACACCGGACGCGGTGAGGGCATCGCAGCGCAGGCGGTGGCGTTGTTGTTGGTGAATGTGGAGATGGTCGGTTGAAGCGCAAAACAAAAAAACTTATTGCCACAGAGAACACAGAGATCACAGAGCGAGAGGTGGTTTTGCGAGTTGGGCGAAATCGCCCATCCCTGCTTACACCACTTCTCTGTGTGCTCTGTGTTCTCTGTGACTAAATGCTTTTGACTTATAAGATGAAAATCCTCGCAATCGAGACCTCCACCGAATACTGCTCCGTTGCCCTGTGGCAAGACGGCGTCGTGAGTGAGCGTTGCGAGTTGGTGGGGCAGAAGCATTCCGAGGTGTTGATGGAGATGCTGGATGCTTTGCTCAAAGATGCTGGCATCAAGGCCAAACAAGTCGATGGCATCGCCTTCGGTAAAGGGCCGGGTTCGTTCACGGGGGTGCGTATCGCGTGTGGCGTGACGCAAGGATTGGCACTGGGAGCGAATGTCGAAGTGGTCGGCGTGTGTACCTTGGAAGCCTTGGCGGAGGCATCGGGTAAAGACAAAGTCATCGCGGCGCTGGATGCGCGCATGAGCGAGTTGTATCTGGCGGCGTATGAGAAGCGTAATGGCGAGTGGTCGGCGGTCATCTCCCCCTGTCTATGCAAAGCTGAGGATGCGCCTGCGTTGAGCGGGGATGGATGGTTCGGCGTGGGGAGTGGTTTCGCGGTGAGCGGTGTTGCGTTGCAAGCGCGTTACGGCGATCAGTTGAGCAGTGTGGATGAGAAGGTGATACCCCAAGCTTCTGCCGTCGTGCGCATCGGTGTTCGTGAATTTGCTAAAGGCCTAGCCGTGGATGCTGCGCTGGCCTTGCCGCTTTATCTGCGTGACAAAGTAGCGATGAAGACCGTTGAGCGTGAAGCGGCAAAAGCGAATTTACTACGCACAGGTGCTTGATGATTTTGCGTGACATGACGGAAGCGGATTTTGATGCCGTGTTGCGCATCGAGCGCGAGGTGCATGGGCATCCGTGGACGTTGGGCAATTTCAGCGATGCGTTGCGCAGCGGATATGCGAGCAAAGTGTTCGTGATTGAAGGTGAGATAGTGGGTTATGCAGTGATGATGTTGGCAGTGGACGAGGCAGAATTGTTGGATATCTCTATCGACAAGGCACATCAGCGCAAGGGTATCGGTCGCAAGTTATTGGAAGCCATGTTGTCCTTGGCACGGCATGAGAACATGCAGCGTATGGTGTTGGAAGTCAGGGCCTCGAACCAAGCCGCTATCGCGCTGTATCGTGCGAGCGGCTTCGAGCAGATCGGGCTACGCCGCGATTACTATCCGGCGGCAAACGGGCGTGAAGACGCGATATTGATGGGGGAAGGGCTGTGAACCTTAAAGACGAGAGCGTGTTGCGCGAGATGAATCTGTACCCCTTGTGGGTGCGGAAAAATGCACCTGCGCCCTCGGCAATCCAAACGCAAGAGATTTTGGACGTCGTGCCAGCAGTCGTATCTCTTTCTCAATCTTCACCTCGGCAGGAAGCCGCGCCATCCTTACCACAAGGCACGGCTTCGCCGGTCTTGCATTCATCGCACGAGAAAGGCTGCGCGCTTGATTGGCCTGCACTCAAACAAGCCGTCACGGACTGTACCGCCTGCAAACTACGCGCTGGCTGCGCGCAGACTGTTATGGGCGCAGGCGATGAAAATGCAGACTGGTTTTTTGTGGGTGAGCATCCTGTTGAAATGGCTGAAGACGAAAGTAAGTTGCTGACCAATATGTTGGCGGCGATTCAATTAAAACGCGGCACGCATACCTACATCAGCACCGTCATCAAATGTCGCCCCGCGCAAGATAGTCATCCCAGTGCTGACGAAATTTCCACCTGTTTGCCTTATCTACAACAACAAATTGCGCTCATTAAACCCAAATTAATTGTGGCGCTCGGCAAAACCGCTGCGATGGCGTTACTGGGCAAAGATGTGCCGCTAGGTTCATTGCGCGGCAGTTTGCATGAGTATCAAGGTATTCCTGTGGTGGTCACCTATCACCCTGCGTATTTGCTACGTTCCCCTGCTGAAAAAGCGCGTGCGTGGGAAGATTTGAAGCTGGCGGTGAAGACAATGCAAGGGGTCGGGGTTTGATGCGGAAAGCTTGAGAAATCGTTGAATTTGTTTTTTTGTGGGAGCGCAATTCATTGCGCGATAGTAATTTCAGACAGTCATCGCGCAATGAATTGCGCTCCCAAAACGTTAAGCCGCCTGCGAATAATCAGCCCAATTGTTGGGTGTCTCGTACAACCTCACGCGCGCTAACTTAAGATGATTGCCGTAAGTGTCGCGGTAGGCATCGACCAATAAATCAAACGCCACCTTGGCTAAATTCTCCGCTGTTGGAATCACCTCAAGCACCACGGTCTTGTGATTGGGCATGGACTGCAAAAAATCCATCACTACCTTATCGCCACGATATACCAAAAAAGCGTGATCCCACACATTCACCACACGCTCATTCGCAATGCGTTTCACATCCGAAAAATCCATCACCATGCCCTGCGCAGAATCGCCCTCGGTGGTGATGACTTCACCTGCTAACGTAATCTCGATGGCATAACGATGACCATGCAAATGCTTGCACTGACTGGTGTGATTGGGGATGCGATGACCAGCATCAAATTCTAGGCGGCGCGTGATGTGCATAGCGATAGTGGGTGGCAGAAAGTGGCGCGGATTATAGCTTGAAGCGGCGCTGCTCACGGCATCACTCCCGTCCCTTTATGGTTTTGAAGTTTTTCACCGCACTCTTAAACGCACGCAATTTGTCTTCATCGTTTGTGCCGAGGTAACGTAACGCGGTGTAGTGCGCGGCAATGACTTGTATGGGTTGCGCCAAGTCGGGACGTGTAATCGAGATGCGGTTGGCGTAATCTTGTGCGCCTTCATGCGCCGGTCTGGGCAATCCTGCTTGGGCTAATTTTTTACACACCTTTATCCATGCGGCTTGCACGGGGTCGTGCTGTTTGACGATTAAACGGCGCAGTAGGATGAGGGTGAAAATTCCCACTAACAAAAAGATGCCTCCGAGCATGTTGAATGCCATGCGTTGCCAAGTGATGTCTTCCATGCCCAGTCGGGTGAGGAAGGCGAATTGGCGCTCCATGTCGTAGCCCAGCACCCATTGATTCCAATGGTTTGCCATGGCATCCAAGTTGAAGCGCAAGTCGCGCATCCATTGCGGTGGATTACGCGACATGAAAGGTAAGGCGGCGTTGTCGGGCAGGGATTCGCTCAAGCCGTTTTGAATGCGTCCGGGGGCGATGGCCGCAGTGGGGTCGAAGCGCACCCAGCCGCGTTCAGCCAGCCACACTTCTGTCCATGCGTGAGCATCGGCTTGGCGCAGGATGTAGTAACCGCCCAGGTCGTTGTATTCACCACCTTGATAGCCCGTCACCACGCGCGCGGGAATGCCCGCTGCACGCAACAAGAAAACAAAGCTGCTGGCGTAGTGTTCGCAGAATCCTTGTTTGCTACTAAATAAAAAATCATCCACGCTATTTAAACCCAGCAAGGGCGGCTCTAGCGTGTATTCAAATCCGCCGCGATTGAAATAGGTGAGTGCCAGTTGAATCACTTCCACATTGGACTTTGCTTGCGCGCGCCAAGTGGCAGCGAGTTGGCGCGTTAAAGGATTAACCCCAGCGGGCAAGGCGAGTGCGCGGCGCATTTGCAGCGGCGCTTCGTTAAGGTTGGCGCGATAAGATAGATAAGAGCTGGCGTTGTAGCGCGTTCGCGTGCGTACTATATCTGGACTCAACACTTGAAAGTCGGGCGCAAACCCCGCCGCTATAGACAGACGAGCGGGTATATCCAGCGCGAACAACCAGTGCTGATTGTGCGGCTCTAGCGTCACGGTGTAATTCACAGGCTGGCTGATGTCTGCCAAGGTGGGCGCTTGTAGGGTGGCATTGATGCCGCGCTTCCATGTTGTGCCATCAAAATCCCACAGCACAGGACCGCGCCAATACATCTGTTCGCGTAGTGGGGCTTTACCTGCAAAGGTCACGCGAAAAGCGACGGCATCCGACAGCGATAATTTGCTCATTGTGCCGGGTGACATGGAATCGGATAGGCCGCTCTTGGCGTAAGCATCTTGCGGCATACCCCATAGTGGGCCTTGGATGCGCGGGAAGAATACAAACAAAATGAGCGATAGCGGAATGGCTTGGAGCAGCAACACGCCGCCTAGGCGCAAACGGGGTTTGAAGGCAAGCGAACCGGTTTGCAGATGCACCCAAGTTGCCAAAATAATCAGCAAGGTCAGCAGTAAATAAAGCGCAGTGAGAATGCTTTGCGAGTAGAAAAAATTAGTGATGATGATGAAACAGGACAAATAAATTAGCACGATCGCATCGCGTGCCGCACGCAGTTCAAGCAATTTAAGCGCGGCTAACAGGATGAGCAAAGTAACCCCCACCTCGCGTCCGAATAGTGTGTGAAAGCCAATGCCGATGGCCGCCACACTGCTCAAGGTGATGAGCAATAGCAGCCAACGCGCAGGTAGCGCACGCGCGCTAGCCGTTAGGAAAGTGCGCCACCCCAGCAATGCCATGCCCAACGCACTCACCCACAGCGGCAGATGTTCGGCATGCGGCGCACTCACCAGCAGAATGCAGGCGATAAGTCCGTAGATGAGCGGGGCACTAAGCTTCATTTTAGATTCCACGCGGCAACAGGAACGTTCGTGGTGAGTAGGCCGTAGGCCGTATCGAACCATCTGGCGCGGTACGCGACGGCACGCCTTCGGCATCCCTCGATACGGCTTCGCCTACTCGGGACGAACGGTTGGTGGGTGCCAACGAATCAATTGATTTCATTTGTCACCCATCCCATACAGCGCCAATCGGCGTAGACACTCCGCCCGATGTGCCGTGCCGTGTTGTTGCATGACTTCGCCGTCAGGCAAACGTAGTCCGTACATCAACCCCTGCGCGTCGGCATCCAACACCCAGCGTGTGAGCAGTTCCAGTTTGCGCTCGGTCGCGATGTTGGGAAGCTGTGCCCAATCTAGCCACAGTGAGTAGCCCTGCTGCGCCGAGAACTGTTTCACTTGTAGACCTTGTTCACGTGCCAACGCTTTCCAGGCGATGCGCGGTAGCGCATCGCCTGCGACGTAATTGCGCAGCCCAGAGAAGTCGTCATCACCTTTCGCCATTACCTTGCCTGTACCGTCCTGCGCAGAAGCGGCAGGTAAAGTTTGCGGCGCGGCAGGTTTGGGATACACCAGCGCACGCACATCGAAGTGGATGTAGGTCCACGCATGGAATAGGCCGAGCGGAAAATGCGTGTACAGCGACAATCGCTCACTATCCATCCATCCACGCTGGGTGGCGGGGATAGCGAGCGAGATGGGTGTTGAACGTTGCGCAGGCAAATCGAATACCGTTTCGTGCTCGGCATCGTCATGCAGATGAATTTGATAACGAATGAGCGAGCTGGGATTGTTGAAATGGAAAACAAAACGCGCTTGCTCGCCCACGAACACCGGCTCGATATGCCCCGCATGAATCTCCAACTGCGCGAGGTTGCGAAACGCATACAGCATGGTTAAGCCCGCGCTGGTGGCAAGTAGAAAGGTGAGGATGTACCCCAAACTCAAGTTGTAATTGATGTCCCCCAACAACATCAACGCCAACACCAACGCAAACACAAACCCTTGCTTGGACGGGATGATGTAGATGCGGCGCTGGTTGAGCACCACCGTGCCCGTCTCCACGGTGCGACGGAACGCCCAGTTGCGGAAGGTTTGTTTGAACGATTTCAGCACAGGTGTTTTGTCTAGGCTTATGTAGGATTGATTGAAGCCAGCCATATTGTGTCTTCTGCAATGGCTTTTTTTGTTAGCGCGCTTTCTTCAGATTCCATGATCGTTTCGCGCAGACGATATTCGACGGTTGGTAGTGAAATAAAGCGGGCTAACAAACCAGCGCGAATCCAAGTGCGATCACGCGGTTCGCTACGGACATATTTAGAGATGGCGGCATCATTGGGGTCGAGAAACCAAGCCGTCACGCCATTATCAAATGCAACATTGATAAGCCTGGCCTCCCAGCCTTCGGGTAGCGTGGGCAACATGGGTGACACCGCATCAGCGTAATAGCCAAAACGTTGCTCAAATGCGCTACCCAATCCAAGCGCTGCGGCAATTTCGAAAGTACGTCCGGGATCGTTTTTGGGATACAGATCAACGTCAATTGAACCCGTCATTGAATCAGGCGGGGCGGCCGTGACGCCGAGAATAGAGAGACTGCCGATAATGACGTAATCACGATGCTGGGTGAGGCGCATCGCTTCGGCTAGCAAATGACTTACATCGTTACGGTTCATCAGGCGCTGCGCTCGATCAGAAAACCAAAAGGTGAGTTTTGGCGTAAGGCGACACCTTCCGCATCGTTACGCAACATTGCGGGTTTTATCGAAGTCAAAGGCAAATTCAGAATATTTCTCCACGCATCGACATAGTGCATATCACACAGGTGAGCACTTTCCCAACGAGCAACTTGTTGCAAAGCACGTTCCCGCACACCGTCACCTGCAGACGAGTTGGATAGTGCGTCGCACGCTTTTACATGTAGCTCAACTAACGCCGCATCAACAAGGTTTTTTTCGGCGCGTGCTTTCCGTCGTTGTTCGAGAATTATTGATTGATTCATGGCTAACTCCAGTGGGCTAATGATGGCAAACATTCTAGCATTGCGCCGCAGCTGTGCTTGACAGCCTCCCGAGTAAGAGTGTCCTACCGAATTAATCCGGGTTCACACAAGATTTTATGAAAGTAATCTTTCCATTGTATTTCGCCTTCCCATCCTTGCTATCGGCTTTATTCGATTAAGGAATCGCGACAGCCTCGATCAATTCGCGCGCTAGCTTGTCGCCATCCGAAGCCTGCGTGTCCTGCACCGATTGCAAGCGGTGGCTGGCGACACCGGGCAGCACGGCTTGGATGTCTTCCGGGATGACCGCGTTGCGACCATCGAGCAGAGCCCATGCACGTGCAGCGGCAAGTAGAGAAAGCCCTGCGCGGGGTGACAAGCCATGTACATACCTTGCCGATTCACGGGTGTGACGCAGGATGG
>JABFSI010000120.1 GCA_013140695.1 Sideroxydans sp.
ATTCATCATCTAGATGCGCGTAAATGTAGGCCGTCACCCGCGCCAGTCGCTCGTCGTAGTTGATGTATTTCGCGGAAGTATCCATAAAGAAAAATTCGTTTTTGATGTGTTGTGTCGTATTTAATCACGCCTCGATTTAACAAATCTTGCGCAGATATTCTGGACTGCCAATCACTTGAGCCGACGCGGCCCACAAGGCTTTCGGGTAGAATCACGCCCTATCGAATCAACGCGTAACAACATCCATCATGGCCGACATTCCTCCCATCGTTCTCACCTTTGCCGCTACTGACCCCAGCTGTGGGGCAGGCATGCAAGCCGACATTCTCACCATCGCCAGCATGGGTTGCCATCCGCTCTCCGTGATCACCGCCATCACGGTGCAAGACTCTAGTGGGGTGGATGACATCCAAGCGATTGATTCAGATTGGGTGGTTGACCAAGCGCGCACGGTGTTGGAAGACATGCCGGTGGCGGCCTTCAAAATTGGCTTGCTGGGCAGCATTGAAAATATCGCGGCCATCGCTGAAGTTATTTCCGATTATCCCGACATCCCTCTGGTATTCGACCCCGTGTTAGCTTCGGGTCGTGGCGATGAATTAGCGAACGAGGACATGCTAGATGCGATGCGCGAACTGCTGTTGCCGCAGACCACCATCCTCACGCCGAATAGCATGGAAGCGCGCCGTTTGATTATTGATGAAGACAACGAGGCGGATGACCCTAATTTGGCGGAAAGCGCAAAGCGCATTTTGTTGCTCGGTTGCGAATACGTGCTTATCACGGGCACCCACGAAAACACCCCCAAGGTCATCAACACTTTGTATGGCGAACGCGGATTGGTACGTGCCGATACATGGCCGCGACTACCCGGCATCTATCACGGTTCCGGCTGTACCTTGGCTTCCGCTATCGCCGCCTTACTGGCGAACGGCCTGTCGATGGAAGACGCAGTACACGAAGCGCAAGAATACACATGGGAAGCTTTGAAATACGGATTCCGTCCTGGCATGGGTCAACACATCCCTGATCGTTTGTTCTGGGCGCGTGACGAAGAAGGCGAAGAAAAAGACGGTGAAGAGACTCGCCACTAAAGCAATGCATTCACGCCATACCGTTCGTCCCGAGTGCTGCGCATCGCGCAGTGTATCGAGGGATTCCGGCGCGAAATGCGCCGGATGGTTCGATGCGGCCAACGGCCTACTCACCACGAACGGATATTGGGTACAACCATGATTCAAGGCCTGTACGCCATCACCCCCGACCTCGCCGACACCAACGAGTTGTTGCGCAAAGTCCGTCTCGCACTACGAGGCGGTGCACGCGTACTGCAATATCGCAACAAGTTCGCCGATGCCGCACTTCAATTGCGGCAAGCATCCGCCTTAAGAGACCTCACCCGCGAGTTCAATATCACCTTCATCGTGAACGATGATGCGGCACTCGCCGCACAGATCGATGCCGATGGCGTGCATCTAGGTGGCGAAGACGGCAGTGTGGCAGCAGCACGCGCGCTGCTCGGCGAAACCAAGCTCATCGGGGTATCTTGCTATAATCGCGCGCCTTTGGCCTTGGCCGCTGTGCAACAAGGCGCGGATTACGTGGCATTCGGTGCATTCTTCCCTTCGAGTGTGAAACCTGAAGCCGTGAAGGCCGAAGTGTCCATGTTGCGCGGAGCGCGCCATGAGATACACGTACCCATCGTTGCGATCGGCGGCATCACGCAACAGAATGGTGCCGAACTGGTTCAAGCAGGCGCAGATTCACTGGCCGTCATCTCGGCACTGTGGGACGCACCCGACATCGAACAAGCAGCAAAAGAATTTTCAACTTTATTCAGTAGGACACAGCAATGACATCTCACAATCAAGAACTCTTCGACCAATCCCAGAAGCTCATCCCTGGCGGTGTGAATTCGCCTGTGCGCGCATTCAAATCCGTGGGCGGCACACCGCTGTTCTTCAAGCGCGGCAAGGGTGCTTATGTGTGGGATGCAGACGACAAGCAATACATCGATTACGTGAATTCATGGGGGCCGATGATCGTTGGGCACTGCCATCCCGAAGTGGTGAAAGCAGTACAAGCTGCGGCTGCCGAAGGCTTGGGCTTCGGTGCACCGACAGCTGCCGAGTTGGAGATCGCTGAAACTTTGTGCAAGATTTTGCCGTCGCTAGAGATGGTGCGTCTGGTCAGCTCCGGCACCGAGGCGACGATGACCGCCATCCGCTTGGCGCGCGGCTTCACGGGGCGTTCACGCATCATCAAATTCGAAGGTTGCTACCACGGCCACTCGGATGGCCTGTTGGTGAAGGCGGGCTCCGGCGCGCTGACGTTCGGCCAACCTAGCTCTTCCGGCGTACCCGCCGAGATCGCCGCGTTGACCACGGTGCTGGATTACAACGATGCCGCCGGTTTGGAAAAAGCCTTTGCCGAATATGGCAACGAGATCGCCGCTGTCATCGTAGAGCCTGTCGCGGGCAATATGAATCTGATCTTACCGAAGCGCGAGTTCCTTGATGCGATGCGCAAGCTTTGCACCCAGCACGGTGCGGTGCTGATCCTTGATGAAGTCATGTCCGGTTTCCGAGTCGGCCTGCAAGGCGCGCACGGCCATTACGGCATCAAGCCTGACCTCATCACGTTGGGCAAGGTGATGGGCGGCGGTCTGCCTGCCGCAGCATTCGGCGGACGTCGCGACATCATGCAATGCCTCGCCCCGCTCGGCGCGGTGTATCAGGCAGGCACCTTGTCGGGCAATCCCGTCGCCGTCGCCGCAGGCTTGACCACCTTGAAGCTGGTGCAAGCGCCCGGCTTCTACGATCGCCTGACGCAACTCGCCAAACAGATGACCGAAGGCCTGACCGCCGTCGCCAAGAAACACGGCATCCCCTTCAGCGCGCAATCCATCGGCAGCATGTTCGGCCTGTATTTCAGCGCGAACGTCCCGACCTCTTATGCCGAGGTGATGGCCAGCGACAAGGCCGCGTTCAATCGCTTCTTCCATGCCATGCTGGCCGAGGGTGTGTACCTTGCACCATCTGCATTTGAGGCTGGTTTTGTGTCGGCGGCGCATAGCGATGCGGACATCGCGGCGACCATCGCTGCGGCCGACAAAGTCTTCGCGGCCTGGAAATAATGGGACTCTTCTCCAAAGCAACCTTCTACACCACGGTCAACCACATCAAGGACCTTCCTTTCCACGGCGGAAAGGAAGTCGCCTTTGTTGGCCGCTCCAACGCGGGCAAATCCAGTGCCATCAACACGCTGGCGAACCACGTGCGTCTGGCTTACACCAGTAAGACACCGGGACGCACACAACACTTGAACTATTTCGATCTGGGCGAGCAACGTTTCATCGTTGACTTACCGGGATACGGCTACGCCAAAGTGCCGCCTGATGTGCAGGCGCATTGGGAAGAGCTGTTGGGTGAGTACCTGCAAACGCGCGAGGAACTGGCGGGTTTGATCATCATCATGGATGCACGCCACCCACTTACCGATCGCGATAAATGGATGATGGGCTGGTTCGCCATCACACAGAAACCCGTACACATCCTGCTGACGAAATCGGACAAGTTGAGCCGCCAGCAATCCACGCAGACCTTGCGTGAGGTGAATGCCTTCTTGCAGCAGAACTTCCCTCAATGCTCAGCGCAACTATTCTCTAGCTTGAAGAAGGTGGGAGTAGCAGAAGCGGAAGGCGTGATTGGGAAATGGTTCGCTGACGAACCTGCTGAGATTTAAATTTAGAGTGCCCGACAGCGGACATAGCATTTGGCAGAAGCTAACCCAATTCAGTTAGTCCGCCTTGTGAACTCGGCTCCCCAAAGCAGACATCATTCTGCCCACCAAATTACTTGGTAACCTTTCAGAATGCCTTCACCCATTGATTATTGATACGCTGAAGAATCCCATTCAAATTATCGGCATACGGTCCCTCTACACCAGAATTGCAGTACGTAATGATTTCATCTATCCCATCTCCATTCATATCCCTGAGGATGCCTGAAATATTGCAATATTCCGCCTTGTAATTCGGGACGTTGGAAGCCGCCTCAATGAGACTACCGTCCTTTTGTTGTTCCAGAATGACAAACTCGGAAACATACGGCATACCACTGTAGTGCTCGTCGCTTGCTGAGCCGATTTCCAGTCCGCCAACCAGAAAGATACGTCCGTCCTCCGAAAGTTGTCCTGACAAGACATTAATATTTCCGGATTTAAGTGCTGCTTGCGCGGCAGAAGCTGCTTCTGCGGTGTAATGGGCAACGCTTTTTTTAAGCATGTTAGTTAATCTGTTTTTTTGATCGCTAGTGACAGCAGGCAGTGGCCTGCTCCTTTCCGTCCAAATGAAATTTGTGGCATAGATTCCTTCCAGTTTGGGATCTGTCGGCTTGCCTTCCAAATTGATGTTTGTTACCGGTATGCGCGATGGACATCTTGGTTCACATGAAAAGGATTGCGTTGTAACTGCAAAGCCAGCTTGATGTTCGCCATATACATAGAAAAATGACCCGCGATTTCTCGCCACACTTGAACCAGCTTCTCCAATGACTCCATTCACATTGGCAGCAAATGGTCTAATTTGTTTGCCGTCATAATTGAAAATTGTTGGAAATTCACCCTTAACAATCTGGGGCAGGTGTTTCTGGTAGCGCTGATAAGTGTCTTCCGCCGCATCAGTTGCCTTACGGTCGCCGATCTCATTCAATACTTCGATCAGCCGTTTATGGGCCTCGTTGCTCCAAGGATCGAGTGCAGATGCCTTTTCGGCCAATTCCCTTCTAATGTCTTTGTTCTCCTTGGGCGTTTTATCATATTCCGTCAGCAAATCTGCCAACATGGGCCGCCTATGGCTAAACCGGACGGGTGACGCGAAACCATCCGGAAATCCAGGATCAATCTCGTCTCCGTAGATTTCACCGATAAAAACACAAATCACATCCTCAACTGAATCATGTTCAGTTGAACATGATTCAGCATCCCCCTTAATCTTGGCACTGGCACCTATGGGCAAAGAAACAACCGTGCCATTCAAATCTATAGCGGCGCTCGGCGCAGTTACATAAACTGTTTCATCAGTTACAAAAGTCTCTGAACTAGTTTGATGTAACGGGGTGTCGGCGATATCTGAAGACAAGGCGCTTTCTGTTGGAACTGGGTCAACTGCGCTCGCTGGCGTGCTACCGAAGCTGGTGTTGGAAGGCGAGGAAGAGGCGGATACAACTGGCATTGCGGGAAAGATACTTTCTTGTTTGCCAGAATCGCAAGATGTCAGTGAGAGCATCATGACAAAGTGGAAAGCAATTTTGTGCGGATTCATTCAGTTTAGCCTTTCATACAATTGAAGCTCAACGAGAGAGGTAACGCCAACACAGACAAATTCAAAATAGCCCAAGTGATTCGCATTATGTTTTAGAGCGGGCAACCATGTCCGCTTTCGAGCAACTTATATGTACACTGATTAGTGTCCGCAGATTGCCGATTGGCGAAATCTAACCACGATTTCTCATCTCCACAAAGCGGGCACTCAAATCTTAATGCCACCCGCGCAAGCCACTATCCCAACAGCACCAAGCCCCACACTGCACAGATCGTCACAAGACTGATGAACACCGCCGCGCTGCCAATGTCTTTGGCACGCTTGGCGAAGGGGTGGTGATCCAACGAGGTGTGGTCCACTGCGGCTTCGATAGCCGAATTCAATAGCTCGACGATGAGTAGCAATAACACACTCGCCACCATCAGCGCTTTACCCAAGCCGCTCGCCGAGGTGAGGAATGCGGCGGGGATCAACACCACGGCCAGCAACACATCCATACGGAACGCGTCTTCGTGTTTGAATGCGGCACGCAATCCATCCATGGAATAGAACATCGCGTTCCAGAGTCTTTTCAAACCGGTCTTGCCTTTGTATGGATTCGTCATCGTGTGTCATTGCCCAAGTCGCCGCATCTGCGGTCACGGGCGAATTATAATTCAGCCCATGACTCGCCACCTTCGCCAATCTGCCTGCCGTCGAACATGATCAAGCGTCTTTCGCCGTGGCTCGCCCATCCCTATCTGCGCATCCTCGTCCTGCTGGTGATCTTCATCTTGCCTGCGACGGTGATGCGCCTTGCGCTCTATGTGGTCCATGCCGATGATTTCAGTGGCTTGAGCTTTGGGCAGGTTCTGGTCGCGTTCATCGTCGGCCTGCGCTTCGACATTTCCATCGCAGTGATGATGATCGGCATTCCGGTGTTGCTCCTACTGTTGCCGTTCCGTTGGAGTCATCACCGTTATTGGCAATATGCTTGGGGGGCATTCATCTTCGTCGCATGGATACTCTTCATCTTGCTGATGGTGATGGACACGATCTACTTCGGGCAAGTGCATCGGCATATCGGCTCGGAGGTGAACACCCTATCCAATGATGTGGGTTCGATGGTGAGCATCGCGTTGATGGAATACAAGACAGCGCTGCTCTTGTTCGCGCTGGCCACCTCGATGGGCGCATGGTTGTGGTGGCGTTTGTTGCGCCCCATCCCTGCCCATCCGCACAGCCCATGGTTGCGCCTGTTGATGCTCCCCATCTTATTTCTGTTGCTCTTGATCGCAGGTCGAGGCGGCTACACGGGAAAACCGATGGGCGTCGGCGAGGCGTTCTTCTCCGACTCCTTAGCCCAAGGTTATCTGACGATGAATGGCGCGTTCGCCATCTCGCATGCGCTGATTGAAAAGGAACCGCCAGTAAAGTCGTTCATGCCACAAGCGCAAGCGGATGCCATCGTACAAGCACAGCTCGCCAGTCCGAATGTTCGTTTCATTTCTCCAGAATATCCGCTCGCCCGCATCACCGTTGGCGATATGCATAAGAAGAAACCCAACGTGGTCGTGCTGATGCTGGAAAGTTGGGGGGCATTGCACATGGATGCGATACGTCACGAGATGAAACTGCAAGCACTGGGAGCGACGCCGAACTTCGACCAGTTAGCCAAACAGGGGCGTCTCTACACGCATTTCTATGCCAATGGTCAGCGCTCCATCCAAGGGGCGGCGGCGATACTGGCAAGCCAACCCACCTTGCCTTCTATGCCTTTGCTGGGCTTGGGTATGGAGCAGAACCGTTTGAGTTTCATCGGCGAATTGGCGCAGAGCCAGAACTACCAGACGATCTTCTTGCAAAGCAGCGATCATGGTTCGTTCCACTTCGATTCCATCGCAGCACGTGCCGGTTTCAAAGAATACCGTGGCGCGGAAGAGATACCGAACGTACACGAACATCCCAAGCAGGCAAAGACCTGGGGCACTTGGGATCACAACACCTTCCAAGAAGCGAACAAGCTCTTCGCAAGTGCGCAGAAACCATTCTTGGGATTCATCTTCACTTCGACGACCCACACGCCTTGGATCATTCCTGATGCACGCTGGAACAAATTCACCAGTGGTTCGGATCGGGACAAATTCTTGAACACACTGTTCTATGCCGATTGGGCATTGGGACAACTGATGGAGGCTGCGAAACGCGATGGATATTTTGATGACACCATCTTTGTCATCACGGCAGATCACGCCAATGAGTTCGTCGAGAAATCTGAACATGTGCCGAACCAGTTCCACATTCCATTGTTGATCGTCGGCCCTGGCGTGAAGGCAGGCATCGATGAGCGCGTAGGCAGTCAAGCTGACATCATCCCGACTTTGATCGATCTGGGCGGCTGGTCAGTCACCTATGCAGGGCTGGGACGTTCACTGATGGACGATACGCGCAATGCAGACCGTGCGGCGTTCACGGTACGCGGCGATGTGATGGATTGGATCACGCGTGAGGGCTGGGTCTCACACAATCTGGACAAGCGCATTGGTACGTCGCCCGCATTAGCCCCGGAAACAGCGAACACATTGGAGCTTAAGCTATTAGCCTCTTATCAAATGCTGATGCAACTTCAGCTCAATAATCGCTTCATGCCTGTAGGGAATCATTGAACACAACCCCTCCTCCTGTGGGAGCTCGATTTATCGGGCGATGGACCTCTCAATAAATCATCGCCCGATGAAT
>JABFSI010000023.1 GCA_013140695.1 Sideroxydans sp.
GCCTAAGCGAAATTCGTCTACCTCAACATAGTCACCCACACTAATCGATTGTTTTATATATATTTTTAAGGAGCTTTTTACCACTTTCTTGAACGCCTCGGCGTCGAAGAGGTGCGCATTATAGAGACTAAAATCTTTCTGTCAACTTTAATTCCGACTTTCTTTTTTTATCCCTACCAGCTCAGGATGAGCGATTTACTTACCAATCGCAAGTGAGGTTTTATCCTCACTCCAATCCCGCTACAGCGGAGAGGCGCGCATTATAGGGAGCAAAAAATTTACGTCAAGGCGTTATGCAAACATTTTTTCAAATCGCCACACACTCCTTATAACGATGGCTAAACGTACAATGCGCCTCTCGAAAATACTTGCGGCAATGCATCGTGAAACTGATATTAGGTATCGAATCTTCCTGTGATGAAACAGGTGTTGCGCTTTATCACACAGAGCGCGGATTACTCGCGCACACACTGCATAGTCAAATTGCTTTACATAATGAATATGGCGGCGTGGTACCCGAGCTCGCGTCGCGTGACCACGTGCGTTACACCATTCCGCTTATTCGCTCTGCGCTATCTAAAGCGCATTGCAAACTCAATGATGTCGACGCTATCGCCTACACGCAGGGCCCTGGCTTATCGGGAGCGTTACTCGTCGGATCGAGTGTTGCCTGTGCACTCGCCTATACATTAGGCTTGCCGACCATTGGAGTGCATCACCTAGAAGGACATCTACTTTCCCCTTTGCTATCCAATCCCAAGCCAACCTTTCCCTTTGTTGCTTTGCTTGTTTCAGGCGGTCACACCCAACTGATGCGTGTAGATAGCGTGGGACGCTATGCCTTATTAGGCGAGTCCATTGATGATGCGGCAGGCGAAGCATTCGACAAAAGCGCCAAATTGTTAGGGCTGGAATATCCAGGCGGGGCATTGCTCGCCAAACTAGCGCTTGGCGGAATAGCTGGGCGCTTCAAACTACCGCGCCCCATGTTGCACAGTGGCGATCTTGATTTTAGTTTCAGTGGGCTAAAAACGGCCGTTTTGACGCTTACTCAACAACACACACTGGATGCGCAGACGCGCGCCGACATTGCACATGCGGCACAAGAAGCCATTGTGGATGTGCTTGCGCAAAAAGCGATCACCGCATTAGGACAAACAGAGCTAAATCAATTGGTCATTGCGGGGGGGGTCGGGGCGAATAAGCTGTTACGCGAACGCCTGCACCATGACATCAGCAAACGCGGCGGCACGGTGTTTTACCCTGATTTGGAATTTTGCACCGACAACGGAGCAATGATCGCCTTCGCAGGCGCGATGCGTTTACAGCATCAAGAAGCACAGCGCGACTACCGCTTCAACGTGAAGCCGCGCTGGGATTTGCAGGAATTGAATTACGCGGATTGAGTTTCTTCTTTCTTCTTACTACCGATCTTGCTTTCCTTGCCCGTCATCAGATTCTGGATGTTGCTCTTGTGACGCCAGATCAGCAGCATGGACATGATTGCCGTTGCGAACACGAGTTCAGGCCGCAGTTGGAACAACATCGCATAGATAGGAGCCGCGATTGCCGCCACCAAAGCGGACAGCGAGGAATAACGGAACACGACCGCCATCAACAACCAAGTCCCCAATACAGCCAACCCCATCCAACCGCTCAATGCCAGCAACACGCCTAAAGCGGTTGCCACGCCTTTGCCGCCCTGAAACTTGAGGAAGATAGGGAATACATGCCCAAGGAACACCGCCAACGCCACTAAAGCGACCATCAATAGGCCATTGCTATCGTGAGGTGCGAATTTAATGGCGAGGAACACGGCCATCCAGCCTTTGGCCGCATCGCCCAACAGCGTCAACACCGCCGCCGCTTTCTTGCCGCTGCGCAACACATTGGTCGCCCCGGGATTGCCCGAACCATAGGTGCGCGGGTCAGCGAGACCGAACGCCTTACTCATCAACACCGCGAACGAGATCGAGCCCAACAGATAGGCACACACAACAAAGATCAGAGTAGTCATCAGGATTACCTTAAAATGCGAAAGCGCCGCATTCTACTTGAATGCGTTACCACCACCAAACAACCAAAACCGCCTCGATATGGACATCATCTTCATCCGCGAACTCAAAGTCGTCACCCTTATAGGCATCTATGAACGAGAAAAGCGCGTCCCGCAGGCCTTGCAACTCGACATCGACATCGCCTTGCCCAATAGCCGCGCCTGCCAAAGTGATGACATCAACGATGCCCTCGATTATTCACAGGTAGCCCAACATATACAGAGTGTATTAAGTGAAGGTCACTTTTCTTTACTGGAAGCCCTTGCCGAACACATAGCTCAAATCATTCTCAAAGACTTCAATGCCCCTTGGGTCAAAGTCAGCGTCGCCAAGCTGCAAGCCATCCGCAGTTGCAAAATGGTTGGTATTAGCATCGAACGAGGACAAATCAAGTAGGCATTTTTGAAAGATTTGCCCAAGCCCCCCTTTTTATGGATAATGCGCGCCCTTATAGGTATCCGTGCGCGTACAACCGCCGCGCCCAATTTTAGTTAGGAGCACAAAATGAAAGCCAGCATTCACCCCGCATACAATGATGTCGCCGTTACTTGCAGCTGCGGCAACAAGTTCACCACTCGCTCTACATTGGGCAAACCCACACTGCACGTTGAAGTGTGTTCCGAGTGTCACCCGTTCTATACAGGTACACAAAAGATTGTTGATACGGCTGGCCGTATTGAGAAATTCAACAACAAGTACAAGACTGGCGCTAAAGCAGCAGCTTAAGGCTTGGGAAATACGTATTAAGATTAAAGGCAGCGTTGGCTGCCTTTTTCTTTTGTAGATTGGTAACTATTAAGACATCGAGCTAAATGTACGCTTACTACACCCAGATGAAAGAACCAGAAATCACGTCGCTCAAGGCGTGGTTGATGTTTTTTTTATGCGCTGTTTGGGTGTTCACAGGCTTGGTGGGGCACGATCCGTGGAAGCCTGATGAGGCTTACAGCTTTGGGCTGATTTACCACTTCATTCAAAGCGGCGATTGGCTAGTCCCTACGCTGGCGGGCGAAGCGTATCTGGATAAGCCGCCGCTGTATTATTGGACGGCTGCACTTCTCGCTAAATTATTTGCACCCATCCTGCCCCTACACGATGGCGCACGCCTCGCTTCTGGTTTTTACACCGCACTCACTCTGTTATTCGCAGGCTTAACGGGGCGCGAGCTATTTGGCAATAATCGTGGGTGGCCTGCCGCGATTTTGCTGATTGGCTGCCTCGGCATGGTGCTGCGTGCACACGAGATTCTTACCGACAACGCCCTGCTCACTGGCTGTGCCATCTTGCTGTACGGGTATGCCTTAAGCCTAAAGCGCCCCTATCTGGCAGGTATGTTCATTGGACTCGGGGTTGGCATTGGCTTTATGAGCAAAGGCTTTATTGCGCCTTTACTCTTTCTGTTGATTAGCCTTGGCTTAATGTTGTTCCGTCATTGGCGCACGCGCGCCTATTTTTCCACGCTAGGCATCGCACTCTTATGCGCCGCACCCTTGCTGACGATTTGGCCGTTTTTGTTGTACCAGCACTCTCCAGAACTATTTTTTGACTGGGCATGGACGCGCAACATTGGACGCTGGGTTGAATACGCACGCGGCGACAATCACAACAACATTTTCTACTACCTCAAAGCCCTGCCCTGGTTAGCTTGGCCTGCTGCGCCGCTGGCGATATGGACGGTATGGGAAGCACGAAAACGCGTATGGAATGAGCCTGAATTCCAATTGCTACTGGTGAGTTTTTTGGTGATGTTTGTCAGCTTAAGTTGCGTGGCCGACATCAATGACCAAAACGCCATGCCCATGTTATTGCCCATCGTGCTGCTTGCCACAGCCGCTTTATCTACCTTACGACGCGGCGCAGCCAATGCGCTCGACTGGTTTGGCATGATGACATTTGCCATGCTAGCTATTGTGTTGTGGTCGGGTTGGACAGGTCTACTGGTAAGCAACGGCGCTTGGCTCACCCGACGTTTGCAAGCCATGCAACCCAATTTCATCCCCGTATTTGATCCGGTCGCCTTCTGGGTTGCAGTCGTGGTCACTGTACTGTGGGTGATCATGATTTGGCGAGTGGGACGCTCGGTACGCCGCTCCCTCACCAACTGGGCAGCGGGTATTAGCTTGCTGTGGATATTGGCAATGACCCTGTGGCTGCCACTACTGGATGCCGACAAGAGTTATCGCTACATGGTGGTTGAGCTGAAACAAGCACTGCCCAAAAAATATAACTGCATTGCCGATGTACGCGTGGGCGACAACCAGCGCGCCATGTTGCAATACTTCGGCGACATCACCTTGCGCCAAAAAGCTACCCGCGTATGCGAGCTACTGTTAGTGCAAGGCGACCGCATCGCCAAGCCCATCGAAGACGAAATCGGCTGGGAAAAAGTATGGGAAGGCGGACGCAAAGGCAAAGAGAACGAACGCTTCAGATTGTATAAGCGCGTGAAACGCTAATCTCCCTTGCTAGCGTAAGCTGGGGGTAACGCGCACGAGGCGGATGTCTTCCAACAGCTCATCGCCCTTTGCCAAATTGAGCAAACGCGGCAGCGTTCCTGTCTTATGCACTACCCAATCACCTTGTGCGATCTGCTCCACCCTGCCCAGATTCGCAACTAATGAATCCAATTCGGCACCACGAATCAAAAGATAGTACGCATCTCCTTTGGTTGGCAGGTTCGCGAGTTCACTCACCGCATAACAAGGTGACGTGTTGTACAGCGCCAACTCGCGCGACACGATCACATCCATCTGCAACACATAGATTGGTGCGCTCTGCTCTTTCGACAACACCTTGTTAGCGTTGTAAGGAATGCTCGCCGAGAGATAAGTCGCTGTCGCCATCAGCGTCAAGAACACATACAACATCGATACGGCGAACACGGGCAAGACCATTAGCATGTTGGTGCGCATGCGGGCACGATAGACGAAGGCGTATATCGCAGCTACGACCAACATCGCCACCACCACTGCGCTCAACGACATCTTGCCAACATAAAGCGCGAGACCTACCACCATCAGCACCAACAAAAGCGTGGTAGCGATCTGCGCGATCAACAACTTGCGATGCCCTCCCACCTCAGCCAACACGCCCGCCAAATAATGACCACAAAGAATGGCCGCGAAGGGATAGATGATGACCGTGTAGTAATCGAACTGGAACTTCGTCGCGCTGAACATGATGAAGGTGATGAAGAACGCCGCACACAAGTACACGAACTGCGCACGCTCAGCGGTGCTACGTGCGGCGAAATTGCGTAAACCTGAGACCATCGCAACCACATACACCGCCACCCAAGGCAAGAATGCCCACAAGAACGCCGCCACGAAATAATACGGCGCACCGCCCGCATCCTTGATCGGCCCCGTGTTGAAGAAACGTCCGAACTGACTATCCCATAAGAAGAACTTGATGCCCGACACTTCGGTACGCCCGAACACCACCTTCTCTGGATGCGAGTCGAATTGTAGATATAACGCAAGCAACTCAGGCCCTGTGAACACGACACACAAACCAAGGGCGAACAACCACTTCGCACTCCACAGCTTGTGCCACTGCTTCTGATACATCCACATGCACACCAGACCACTGGTGATGGTGATGAGCGTGAACACGCCCTTGGTCATCATCGCCACGCCACTGAACAACGCGCCCAACAACAGATACTTCAGTTTCGTTGCGCTGTCGTAGCGCAACCAATAATAGGAAGCCGCCATGATGCTACCCGTGAGGAAAGTCTCCGCCTTCACCTCGGTCGAGGTGTACATCATGTGGAAGGCCGACACATACACCAGCAGCGACAACCATGCCGCCTCACGCCCGTAGAACATGCGCGCGATGCGATAGGTGTAGTAACCGCCGATCAGATGAAAAAGGAAACCCGGCAGGATGTAAGCGAACGCACTGATGCCGAACAATTTGAAAGACAGCGCCGTGATCCAGAACGGAAAGTGCGGCTTATCCAACCACTCCTGCCCATCCAAAACCAGAAATGCCCAATCGTTATGCGTCGCGATATATTGCGACAGCGCCGCATACGTCACCGAATCGCCCGCATTGATGATGGGCGTGACCATACCGAGCGCGTTGATGCACAACACGAACAAGGTCAACCATTGGGTGAGGCGTAATGTAGTCATCGTCGTGGCGCGAGGTTATCGAGCCTTAAGATCGAACTTGATGCCATTCTCGACCACCGATATCTTCGTGATGTCGATGTCGTTTCCGGCATAACGCATCTCATCCTGCTTGAACTGATACAAAGGATTCGCACGCAGATACTCGTTCAACATCATGTTCAAAGTTGGGCGCATCGTCTCGCCTAATGCAGCCGAGCCCGAATCGACCTCCAAATTTTCGATATTAGGGTCTTGCAGATACAAAGCTCGCTGCGTTGCGTCATAACGCAACGCACCCGACAAACCGATACGCCCCTTCACCCCACCCGCCAACAAAGAAGAGACCGAGAAGTTGGTCGCTAACGAGATGCGATTCTGCGCTGTAAGGAAAGTCACCTCGGGCGTGGCGATAGATGCGTTGAACAACCCTCGACCCAACTCACGCTGTAGAGGGAATGACTTGCTCCATGCGCGTTCGAGTTGATCGTGGGTGACGAGATAGTCTTTGGGGACGAGGATGGCGCAGGCGCTCAGGATGATGAGTGGGATGAGGAGTAAGAGATAGAGGGAACGAGTGGTCATATATTTCCTTTAGCCGTGATGCTTAAAAATCTACAAACAAAACCGTCGGGGGTAGCCCGACAGCTAGTCACTTTTTCTTGCTTCGCCAAAGAAAAAGTAACCAAAAAGAAGGCGCCCCTACTGTATCGCCCTTCGGGTTCCTTCGATCAGTCAATAAAATTGGGCGGCTGCGCAACTCGCACGATCCGCTACGCGGCCACGTGCTCAAACAGTGCTCGCCTTCTCCCCAATTTTATCGCCCGCCCTCAGCGCTACAGAAGGGAATGAAAATCAAAAGCAAAACCCCAAACCCAGAACCCGCGAGGCGGGCAACGCCCGCCTCGCCCCAACAAAAAAACTCGTGCGCGCAGCGCACACAAAACCGCTTCACCGCCTTTGAACTTCCTTCCCCTGTACGCCGCCGAGTAGCACAGGCTGGTCAGGGGATTTCGGCGAGGACTGTCTGAGCGCGTAGCGCGAGTTCCGCAGCCGCCTGACCAGTCGAGCAACGCAGGGAACCCACGAAGTGGGCGGCGCACCGGGGTCGCCTTTTCTTTGGTTCCTTTCTTTTGGCGAAGCAAAAGAAAGGAACTTGCTGTCGGGCAATCCCCGACGGTGTTGCTTTAACTCCATGCGGCGCAATGCCCGCTGGTTATTGCGCCCTACGCTGGCTGCGGTAGAAGTCTACACAAGTTAGGAGCGGCTCTTAAAAATCCCCTTCAATATTGCCCAACCCAGAGCAACAACAATAAGCACAGCAGCAATTAGCCATGTCACAAAGGAGCCCATAGGCATCCAAAGCATCGCCGCAATAAGCCCGTGTTGGCTTACAGGCGAAAATCCAAGTGCATCATTCAGCATCATGAGCCCAGCTCCTAATACCCCCAAGACAATGGGACCAAATATCAGGATTAGCAATGCCACATAGAACCAGAATCCTCTGGTCTGCCTATCCACCCGAACCTCCTCAACTTCATCCTTCGTGACCAAGCTCTCATTTTGAAAATACATTGAACTGCACCAAGGACATTTCGGAAATCCGTATGCAGATTTTCCACATTTTGGACAAGTGCGATTACTCATCGCACGCCTAAATTCTCACCGTCTCACAAACCACATCCCCACACTGCGCCCGATGCCGCAACGCATGATCCATCAACACCAACGCCAACATCGCCTCCGCGATCGGGGTAGCGCGGATGCCGACACAAGGATCATGACGACCTTCTGTAGAGACCTTCACTGCCTCACCCGCTTTGTTGATGGAGTTACGTTCGATGCGGATGCTGGAAGTGGGTTTGATGGCGTATTGCGCGACGATGTCTTGCCCCGTGGTGATGCCACCCAAGATGCCGCCTGCGTTGTTTGAAGCGAAACCATTCGGCGTGAGCTCGTCACCGTGTTCACTACCACGCTGCGTGACGCAATCGAAACCAGCGCCGATCTCCACCCCCTTCACGGCGTTGATACCCATCAAGGCATGCGCGATGTCGGCATCGATGCGGTCGAACACGGGCTCACCCCAACCTACTGGAACATTGGATGCAACGACGGCTAACTTGGCGCCGATGGAGTCGCCGCTCTTGCGTAACGCATCCATGTAGTCTTCCAACTGTGCGACGTAACTCGCATCCGCCACGAAGAAACTGTTGCCTTCCGCAGTCACGTCATCCCAACTCTTGAAGGGCACGACGATCTCGCCGAGTTGTGCGAGGTAACCACGCACGACCACGCCGTATCTTTCGTTCAACCATTTCTTGGCGATGGCACCGGCGGCCACGCGCCCTGCCGTCTCACGTGCTGAGGCACGACCGCCACCGCGATAATCGCGGATGCCGTATTTCTGCCAATAGGTGTAGTCCGCATGGCCGGGGCGGAAGCTGTCGGCGATGTTGCCGTAATCTTTGCTGCGCTGGTCTTCGTTGCGGATGAGCAATGCGATGGGCGTGCCGGTGGTCTTGCCTTCGAACACGCCGGAGAGGATCTCCACGGTGTCTGATTCGCGGCGCTGGGTGACGTGGCGCGAGGTGCCGGGTTTGCGACGGTCGAGGTCGAGTTGAATGTCGGCTTCGCTCAACTCCATACCGGGTGGGCAACCATCCACGATGCAACCGATGGCAGCGCCGTGTGATTCGCCGAAGGAGGTGACGGTGAAGAGGGTGCCGAATGTGTTTCCAGACATGGTGTTATCTCGCTTAATTGATGGGGCAAGTTTAACATGGCAACAATTTCTAAATGCACCGTCATTCCCGCGAAAGCGGGAATCCAGCGAGTTTATTCAAAGTGCCTTTTAGGTTTTGCCTCCGCGTTGCGGAGAATTTTTTAATGAACTGGATTCCCGCTTGGCTGCAAGCCAGTTTATCCTGAGCTTGTCGAAGGGCGAGAATGACAGACAACTTAAATGTTTATTGATACCCACTGCCACTTAGATGCCGAAGAATTCGGCGACACACAAGCCAATGTCGTGCGCGATGCGCAAGCGGTTGGGGTGAGCCGCATCGTCGTGCCTTCGGTAGCCCGCGCCAATTTCGACAGCGTGCGCTCGCTGTGCGAACAGTATCCGAACTGCGCCCCTGCTTACGGCATCCACCCGATGTACACCGACACGGCGATGCCGGATGACTTGCTCGTGTTACGCGACTATCTGCAACAGCATCGTCCCATCGCAGTGGGCGAGATCGGCATGGATTTCTTCATCAATCATTACGACCAAGCGCGGCAGGAATTCTTTTTCGTAGAACAACTGAAGTTGGCGCGCGAGTTCAACTTGCCCGTGTTGCTACACATCCGCAAAGCAACAGACACCATCCTCAAACATCTACGGCAGTACAAAGTAAAAGGCGGAATCGCGCACGCCTTCAATGGCAGTCGTCAACAGGCGGACGAGTTCATCAAACTGGGATTCAAACTAGGATTCGGCGGCGCGATGACTTATTCGCGCGCCACCAAACTGCGGGAATTGGCAGCGACATTGCCCTTGGAAAGTATCGTGCTAGAGACCGATGCGCCAGATATACCGCCTGATTTTTTGCAACGTGGACAGCCCAACAAACCTGAATATCTAGTGAGCATCGCGCAAACTTTAGCCACCTTACGCAGCATGCCGCTGATAGAAATTGCACAAGCCACCACGCACAACGCGCGACAAGTGTTGCCCCTGTAAATTGGGGATTCTGTGGGAGCGCGATTAATCGCGCGAAGGGAGGTGTGAAGAGCCCTTTGCCTGATGAATCGGCCTCCTACAAAATTCGAGAGGCGATTTCTGTGGGGGCACGCTGGAATTTACTGACGTTCGTCCAATTCGACGCAATTGCGCCCCTTATCTTTAGCGCGATACAAGGCTTGATCAACACGCTCAAAAAATAAATTCTCCGATTCGCCCAGCACATATTCACCCACGCCAGCGCTGACCGTAATTTTGAGTCCGTTAGGGAATTCTAAATTTTGAATGAGGGTTTTGAAGCGCGTCGCAAATATAGCGGCAGCCTCGAGTGAGGTGCTGGATAAGAGCACGGCAAATTCTTCGCCACCCCAACGACACGCGGTATCGGTGGCGCGGGTGAAACCATTTAACTCCGCCCCCATCCTGCGCAAGGCAGTGTCTCCCACCAGATGTCCGTGATGATCGTTCACTTTTTTGAAGTGATCCACGTCAAACATAACCAGCGAAAAAGGTTTCGCGTGGTAGCGCCGCATACGGTCGATTTCCGCAACCATTTGTTGATGAAATTGACGGCGATTGCCCAAGCCTGTCAAATCATCCTTCAAGGTCAGCAGCTCTAAGCCGCTCGCTTTTTGCTGCAAACTCGCAATCAATGCGTGCAATTCCGCAGCTTGACTTTGCATGATGTTTATCCACGAGCCGTAGGCGTAACCAATCATTTCGCTTTGTGAAACCAAGCCCACCACACGTTGCTGCTGATCCACCACAATGGCTTGATTCAATAGGTGTTCGTGCATTTGTTCCATCGCTTGTTGCAACGTGAAGTTGATGGGCGTGGTAATCACCGGGCTCACCATGTAATGCGCAAGCGGATGCTGCGCACTTTGTTCTTGCATCATCACGTCAAACACGTGTTGTGGCGTAATGAGGCCGATGGCACGTCCTGCATCCACAACCACAATCGAATCATCCCATTTACGCAAATGGTGCATCACGTCTTCCAAAATCCAATCCGCCGTGAACATCACTGGCATTTTGCGCGCAAAAATATCTCCCACTACGCGCCGCTCCATGAGCGCAGCAGGATCAATTGAATGCAAAATATCATGACGACTAATGAGGCCCACCAAATCAGCCGCATGATTGATCACGCCTAAATAACGCTGTCCCGTGTGTTCCAGCAATTCCAGCGCATGATTCACTTTGCTGCCCTCTTCGATGCAGGCAATGAGATGTACGGGTGCCTCGCGCAGCAGCGAATTAGCCGAACCACCCTGATGCAAAAATTCCAATAATTCATCAATAGAAAATATAAAGCGTTGCACGCCATCTTCAATGAGTAAGCTATTTACGTCGTGCTGCCGCATCAATTCGGCCGCAATGCGCACGGTCATCGTGAAGTTGCCTTTTACGATGGTGCGTTGTGCAATAGTGCCAATAGTAGGAAGCGTCAGTGCATTCATTTTCTATTCAGGGGTAATCAAGATTTCGCGGGAACGGGTTTAGCTGGCTTCACACCAACTGCGGGCTCGCCTGCGGAGACGAGTGCATAGCCATCATAATTTCTAAGCAACTCCACCAAGGTATTGGATTCGGTTTTTACCATCACTTTAGCGCGGTGCGCCTTCACGGTTTTAATTGAAATAGCTAACTGTTCTGCAATCGCTTGATTGGTTAGACCTTGCACCACCAGCGCGCCCACTTGATGCTCGCGCTTACTTAATAAATCAAAGCGCTGCTTGACCTGATGTGTGCTACTTAACAAATGAGCGTGATGTGCAAATGCCTTATCCAAACTGTCCTGTAGGCGCTGCAAAGTGAAGGGTTGCGCAATAAAATCAAACATACCCACTCGGGCCAAGCGCTCTAATTCGCAGCTCACGTGGGCTGCGCCAATAAAAATTTTGGGGATAGTTTGTAGCACTTTGGGTAAAGCTAACAAATCAACACGTCCCAAGGTGCGTACGTTCATGATGATGCAACTCGCACTTCCCTCTAAACAGGCAGCGCTTAATTGCTCGTTAAATTCAGAAGAAAAATGATGGAACTCTGGAAAACTTCTAACTTGGAATCCGACTTGCTGACCTACACGGGAAATGGCATTCAAATTTGCAGCATCACTATCCAACACCCACGCCAACTTATTTTTGATTTTGTTCATACTCTCCGATTCCTCGCAAGCTCAAGTCACAAGCCGCATTTACGCTGGCGCATTTTAGTGACTTACCCCCCACATCACTATAGGTCTTTAGGCGTACCCCCCTCCCCCCGAACGTGACACTCTTTGACGGTTGCGCCCTAAATAGTTGACTAACGCCTTTGGCATTTAACATTTCTTTACGCTCACTCAAGCGCGCCACTCTTGGTTATCCTGCGCACCCTTTGCGACTTAAGATTAATTTCACTCGAAAGTATTTATGAACACTACCCCACCCCAATTCACGCGCACCCATATATTGCTGGGCGATGCAGGCATCGCCCGACTACACGCGATGCATATTTTTGTGGGGGGATTAGGCGGCGTAGGTTCGTATTGTGCGGAGGCGCTGGCGCGCGCAGGCGTGGGGCGCTTGACCTTGCTCGATCACGACGTGGTGTCGGTCAGCAATATCAATCGTCAGTTGCCTGCCCTGCTCTCTACCATCGGCCAGTCCAAAGGCGAATTGATGCGAGCACGCATTGCTGACATCAACCCGGATTGCCAAGTGACCTTGCTCAAAGATTTTCTGACCATTGAAAACGTGAATCAGCTGGTGCCTGCCGATGTGGATTATGTCATTGACTGCATTGACTCCATGTCATGCAAAATCGCGCTGGTGGTGGAAAGTCATCAGCGCGGATTAAAAGTGGCGTCGAGCATGGGGGCGGGCAATCGGCGCGATCCCAGCTGCATCAAGATCGCCGACATTAGCCAGACCGATATGTGTCCGCTGGCCAAACAAATGCGCCAAAAATTACGCAAACATCACGACCTACACAAAGGCATTTTGACTGTATTTTCAGATGAACATCCCAGCGCACCCTTACCCCCCGAACCCACTGGCAGAGGCCGCCCGCGCGCGGTGAACGGCACGATAAGTTACATGCCGCCGCTATTTGGAATGATGCTGGCAGGGGCGGTGTTGAAGCGACTGCTGGACGCAGCGCCTGAATAGACTTGCTAGCGCATCACGCCTGTAGGAGCCCGATTCATCGGGCGATGCTCCTTTCAATGAAAACCATCGCCCGATGAATCGGGCTCCCACAAACCCTAGTAGCGCGTGTCTCGCCGCCGACAAGATATTGGTTGGACTACTTCAACCAGCCTTTGCGATAAAAAACCAGCAAGGGAATGCTCACCGTCAGTGCCATGAGTAGCAATGAAAATGGGTAGCCCATTTTCCACGCCAACTCAGGCATGAACTGGAAATTCATACCGTAGATAGATGCAATCAGCGTGGGCGGTAGCAAGGCCACGGACACCACCGAAAACAGCCGCACAATGCGATTTTGGTTGATGTTGATGAAGCCGACGGTGCTGGCCATCAAGAAGTTTATTTTGTCGAACAAGAAGGCGGTGTGTCCGTCTAGCGATTCGATGTCTTGCTGAATCTGCTGCACCTCTTCCATTTGCGCGGGCAATAAGCGCTTGCCGCGAATGAGAAACGACAGCGCGCGTCGCGTATCCATCACGTTGCGGCGGATGCGTCCATTAACATGCTCGGCTTCGGCAATTTCTGTGAGTGCCGCGCTGGCCTGTTTGTCGCTTAAGGTTGCGCCCAATACGCCTTGGCTCACCTTGCCTAAGTTTTCATACACTTCTTCCAAGGTGTCGGCAGAAAATTCAACATCCATGCCGTATAGTTCCACCAACACATCACGGCAATCTTCAAACGCACCGGTTTCACCGTGCAAGCGCATGCGCAACAAACGGAAAATCGGTAGATCTTCCTCGTGAATGCTAATGAGCGTTTCGCCTTTCAACACAAAGGCCACCGCCACGCTATGCGCATGGCTTTCTTTTCCTGACAAGAAATCCGAACGCAGGTGTAGCACGCTGTCTTCTTCATAAAAACGCGCACTGGCTTCGATGTCGCGCAAATGCGTGGGGCTGGGGAGCGATAAACCATAAGCTGATTCCACCCAAGCACGCTCTGTTTCGCTGGCATCCACCAAATCTAGCCACGTGATTGCAGCCTGCGTCAGATCGTCGCCCAGCGTAATAACGCTGCGTTTGAGTTGTCCGTTATTCAAAATAAAGGCATGCAACATAAAAACTCCTTGCGTAAAAAGGCGGCGAGGGGCCCGCCCACAATGCGCGCCATTTTATCCGTATCCGCGTCGGGGTCGAGAGATTAGAGGGCTTAAGGTAGAATGCGCACCTTGAAATAAAGGCATGACCATGAACGCTCGGCTCCGCGAAATCCCCTACAACTACACTTCGTTTTCTGACCGCGAGATTGTCTTGCGTCTACTCGGCAGCGAAGCGTGGGACATCATCGAAACCTTACGCGCTGAACGTCGCACAGGCCGTTCAGCACAGATGCTGTACGAAGTGCTGGGCGACATCTGGGTGCTCACCCGCAATCCGTATTTGGAAGATGATTTACTCTCCAATCGCAAGCGCCGTCAGGCTTTAATTGGCGCGCTACATCACCGCCTCAATGCTATCGAAGCACGCCGCCAAGACAACGAAGTTGTGAAGCGTCTGCTCGAATTAACCAATGCAGCCGTCGAACGCTTTGCCGCCGATTTTGAAACGACGTTGCAATTACGCAAACGCAGCTTGCGCGCTTTGAGCAAACACACGCGTAAAGACAACATTCAGTTCGATGGTCTAGCACGCGTGTCGCACGTGACCGATGCCACGGACTGGCGCGTGGAATATCCCTTCGTGGTGCTACACCCCGACACCGAAGCAGAAGTCGCGCCTTTGGTACGTGCATGCATCGACCTTGGGCTGACGCTTATTCCACGCGGCGGTGGCACGGGCTACACCGGCGGCGCCATTCCATTGGATAAATTTTCTGCGGTTATCAATACCGAAAAACTCGATGCTATCTCGCCCATCGAGACCCTCACGCTACCCGACGCGAATCAACCTTACGCCACCATCCATTGCGGTGCAGGCGTGGTAACACGCCGTGTTATGGAAGCCGCCGAAGCCCGCGATTTGGTGTTCGCAGTTGATCCCACCTCGGCCGACGCTTCGTGCATTGGCGGCAACGTGGCGATGAATGCGGGCGGCAAAAAGGCCGTGCTGTGGGGTACGGCACTGGACAATTTGGCTTCGTGGAAAATGGTCACGCCGGATGGATTGTGGATGGAAGTAGTGCGCCTCAATCACAACTTCGGCAAAATTCACGATGTTGAAAGCGCGCAATTCCGCATCACGCGCTATCAAGAGAATGGTACGACGCCCATCGGCGAGCCCGAAATTTTGACCATCCCTGGCGGCGCTTTCCGCAAAGCGGGGTTGGGCAAAGATGTCACCGATAAATTTTTATCCGGGCTGCCCGGCATTCAAAAAGAAGGCTGCGATGGCATCATCACGTCAGCGCGCTTCATCTTGCATCGTGCGCATACTTTTACGCGCACCGTGTGCTTGGAGTTTTTCGGACAAGTGCATGAGGCTGTTCCTGCCATCGTCGAAATTACCGCGCTATTCAATCAACACGCCACCCCTTCCCCCTTGCAGGGGGAAGGGGGTGACCCTGCATTCCTTGCAGGTTTAGAGCATTTGGACGAGCGCTATCTAAAAGCAGTGGGCTACGCCACCAAATCTAAGCGCGGTACGCGCCCCAAGATGGTGTTGATTGCCGATGTGGTTGGGGACGATGAGCGCACGGTGGGGGCGGTTGCATCAGAAATTGTGCGACTGGCCAACCTACGTCACGGCGAAGGTTTCATCGCAGTATCTGCCGAAGCGCGCAAAAAATTCTGGCTCGATCGCGCGCGTACTGCCGCCATCGCCAAGCACACCAACGCATTCAAAATTAACGAAGACGTGGTGATTCCCCTGCCGCGCATGGGCGACTATTGCGATGGCGTGGAGCGCATCAACATCGAGTTATCACTAGGTAACAAAATTAAATTGTTGGACGCGCTGGACACTTTCTTCGCGGGCGAATTGCCTTTACGTTATCAAGACGATGCACAACTCGGCGATGCCGAATTGCTCGGCAATCGCGCGCAATCGGCACAACAACTGCTGGCAGAGGTGCGCGTGCGCTGGACGTGGCTGCTGGAAAACTTGGATGCGCCAATGTCGGCACACCCCTTCGGCGAGTCTGCCCCCCGCGAAATCAGTGTAGGGGAAAGCATTTTCAGCGCAGTGCAAAACCATGTATTGCGCGCTTCGTGGAAACGCGAAGTGCGTGACCCCTTGCGTCAATTATTCAATGGCAGCACTTATCTGCCCATCATTGAAAAAACGGAATCGATTCACCAGAGTGTGTTGAAGAGTCGCGTGTTTGTGGCGCTACACATGCACGCAGGTGATGGCAATGTACATACCAACATTCCCGTCAATTCGGATGATTACGCCATGTTGCAACAGGCGTATGGCGCAGTGGATCGCATCATGCAATTGGCGAAAGATTTGGGCGGCGTTATCTCGGGTGAGCATGGCATTGGCATCACCAAATTTGATTTCTTGGATGCCGCAGAGATTGCCCCCTTCATTGCCTACAAGCAGAAAGTCGACCCAGAAGGTCGCTTCAATAAGGGCAAGTTATTGCCCGGTAGCAACCTTGAGCGCGCTTACACGCCGAGTTTTAATTTGATGGAATTGGAAAGCTTGATTCTCGAAAAGAGTGAGCTAGGCAACATCTCCGATTCCATTAAAGACTGTTTGCGTTGTGGCAAGTGCAAGCCCGTGTGTAGCACGCATGTGCCACGTGCCAACTTGCTGTACTCGCCGCGCAATAAAATTTTGGCCACCTCCTTGCTCATCGAAGCCTTCTTGTACGAAGAGCAAACGCGACGCGGTGTTTCCATCAAGCACTTCGACGAATTCAACGATGTGTCTGACCATTGCACGGTGTGTCACAAGTGTTTGAACCCTTGCCCAGTGGATATTGATTTCGGTGATGTGTCGATGGCCATGCGCGATTTTTTGCGCAAACAAGGCAAGAAAAAATTCAGTTTGGTGGGCGCCATCTCAATGCACTACCTCAATACCAGCGACCCCTTCGCCATCAAAGTGGCGCGCAAATTCACGATTGAGTTGCCGTATAAATTGCAGCGCTTCGTGCATAAAATTGCCAAGGGCATGGGCTTGCTCGACGCACAACTTAAGCGACCACCGGCAACAGTCGGGCGCGCACCGCTGAAGGCACAGGTGATTCATTTCATCAACAAACCCATGCCCGGCAATCTGCCGAAAAAAACCTCACGCGCGTTGCTCGACATTGAAGACAACGACATCGTGCCGATTATTCGCAATCCGCGTATCGCCAGCGAAGATTCCGAAGCGGTGTTTTATTTCCCCGGTTGTGGTTCAGAGCGCTTGTTCGGACAAGTGGGTCTCGCGACACAAGCCATGTTGTATGAGACGGGTGCGACCACGGTATTGCCGCCGGGTTATCTGTGCTGTGGCTATCCACAAAATGCCTCGGGCTTGAAAGACAAGGCCAGCCAAATCACCACGGACAATCGTGTGCTGTTCCATCGCGTAGCCAACACCTTGAACTATCTCGACATCAAGACGGTGATTGTGTCGTGCGGCACGTGCATGGATCAGCTGCAAAAATATGAGTTCGGTAAAATTTTCCCGGGCTGCCGCCTGCTCGATATTCACGAATACTTACTCGAAAAAGGCGTGAAGCTCAATGGCGTAGAAGGCACACGTTATATGTATCACGAGCCCTGCCATACGCCGATGAAGACCTACAAATCATTAGATGTGGTGAAGACACTGATGGGGACTGACGTGCCTTTGAACGAGCGCTGCTGCGGCGAATCGGGCACGTTCGGCGTCACTTCACCACACATTGCCACGCAAGTACGCTTCCGCAAAGAAGAAGAAATGCGCAAGGGTTCGGCAGACTTACGTGCCGATGGCTTCACGGGGGAAGTGAAAATTCTTACCTCTTGCCCCGCCTGTCAGCAAGGTTTGAGTCGCTACAACGACGATGCGGGAACGACCACGGATTACATCGTGGTGGAAATGGCCAAGCATTTGCTGGGCGAGAACTGGATGGCTAACTATGTCGCCACCGCCAATGATGGCGGCATTGAACGCGTGTTGCTATAGTCCCCGCATGCTTGCACTCGACCCCACTGACGATCTGGCGCGCCCCGCTTTCAAAGATGCGGCTTCTTGCACGCTGTGGCTGGGGCAGCTGCAACTCACTAATCTAAATTTGGCCCTCGCCGCACTGCGCAAACAGTTAGATGAGTTTAATCGTTGTGCCCTTAAAGGTAGCGATCGTCTGCAAACTTTGGAGGTGTTGCGCGAAACCATTTCGCTCGTACAAGCCGACACAGGACGCAAATTGGCGGGCAAAAAACTACCCCTGTCTGACGATGAATTTATTTTGCTGTTAACCATTTCCAGCCTGTGGCAGAGTTTTCTAAACGGTTACTTGCGCTGTTTGCAAGGGGCTGAAACAGGAGATAAAGCGTTGACGGGCTACATCGCGCTTTTATGCCAGCGCGCCATGCACTACAGCGGTTTGCAAATCACCAATTTCCTACGTGCAGGCTGCGAGCCCGATGCCAAATCCTGGCAGCAGTTTCATGCTTTGTATGCGCACATCGAAGCGATTGAACTGCATAACGAGAAAGTACCTGACGAGTACGACTACGCTGGACAACCGATTAGCGCGAGCACGCTGTATGCCAGCACCCTGCTGATGCATCGTGCGCGATTTTTGGGATTGAGTCGCACACAGTACAGAGTGGTTGAACGCTGGCTCAACTTATGGAGTGATGCGCTCACTATTACGCCGCGCTGTAGCGTCAGCAAAAGCGATGCGCCGCCGCTCGGCATTGATCTATCCAGTGCGCACGGCTTGCAATCACTGCAACATGCCGTGGATAAAGATTGCATGCGCTTTATCGCGATGGTGCCGCTCTCCAAACAAATTCGCGTGAAAACCATTTTGTTGCAGCAGGGACAGTTGCCGCAACAAGCCGCTTTAGGCAATGAATTGTCGAGTAAAGAATGTGTGACGTTACTCAATAAGCTGCATGCTTGTTGGTGCGAGGCACAAGCCGATTCACTGGCGGAGACCGCGCGTAAAGTGCCGCATGTACAGCTATGTATTGGACTGGAAAAAATTTATTCACAACTCGCGCAAAAACCGTTCCGCCCCGTAAAAGATAAATCGACCTCGCAACAAGATGCACGCCGCCAAATTGAAACATTCGGGCGTGTGTTGGACTCGACAGGGCAACATGCCTTGCAAGAGCTGGGGTTTGTACCCGAAGAGTGGCAGGTCGATCAAGATGACCTGATGACAGCACGCTTGTTGCGCACGATGTCGCACGGTGAACGTTTGGGCGTCAATCAATTGGTGAGTGTCTTCACGCCCAACAACAGTCAGCAACACAAATTAGCGTGGGTGCACATGATTAGTGTGACGCGCAGTGGCTATCTGTACATGGGATTAAATTACTTACTCGGACAACCCCAGCCTATTTCTATACGCGGTGACACCAGCAATGAAAGTGTGCAATCGGGTTCCGCCGCCGCCCTGATGTTGCCTGCTTTCGAAAGCGCAAAACTGCCCGCCAGTTTGATATTGCCGCGCGACTGGTTTGCCACAGGACGTACTCTCGATTTGCTGCTGGCAAATGGCAGCAAACAAAAAGTGACACTGGGATTTAGCGTAGACAAAGGCAGCGATTTTGAACGAGTGAGTTTTACACCACTGTAAGAACGGTTTTAATTTGTGCGAGCCCGATTCATCGGACGATGCATTGCCCTGATTTCTGTGGGAGCCCGATTCATCGGGCGATGGGCTCTTCCCAAATTCCTTCGTCCGATGAATCGGGCTCCCACAAAGGGCGCAGCACATTGCCTCCGATATTAGCTTGTTACACAAACAGTGCTGTGCCCCTAGGATACAAACTGCTTAACTCGCGCGCCACCCAATCAGGTCTATCGCGGGCATCGGACGTGCAATTCCAAATCCCTGTCCCACCTCACAACCCATCTTGAGCAAGGCTTGAAACTGCGCTTCATTTTCTACCCCTTCAGCCACCACCTCACGTCCGAAGGAGCGGGTGAGCGCAATAATCGCTTGCACGATGGCGTAGTCACCTTTTTCAATCATCATGTCATGCACAAACGACTGGTCAATTTTGAGAGTGTCGAGGTCGAAATAACTTAAGTACTTAAGCGAAGAATAACCCGTACCAAAATCGTCTAACGCAAAGCTCACGCCAAATTCACGGCATGCATGAATGATGGCGCCCACCACTTCAATATCTTCCAAGGCAGCGGTCTCCAATACTTCAATCTGCAAACAATTTACGCAGCCGTCTTTGTAGTAGTAATCCACCTGCGCTTTCAGTTTCGCCACAAAGTGCTTCGCTTGCAATTGATAGGCCGAGATGTTGATGCTGACTTTTACATCGCGCCCCATTTTGCGCCACGCTTTAATCTGTTCTAAAGCGCTGCGAATCACCCATTCACCTAATTCAATCTCTAACTCGGTATTTTCGATACTACGCAAAAAAGCGCCTGGCAATAACACGCCGCGCTCTGGATGATTCCAGCGAATGAGTGCTTCCACGCCGACCATCTCACGCGTACGCAAATTCACTTTGGGTTGGTAATACAACTCGAATTCGCCTAGCGCTAGCGCCGTGCGAATTTGTTGCACGAGTTCGTGATGTGAGCGCGCGCGCAAATCATGTGAAGCGTCATATAGGTGATAGCGATTTTTACCCGACTGTTTAGCCGCGTACATGGCTTGATCAGCATGACGCATCAACGTGTCAGCGTCTTGCTCTCCCTCGGGGAAAATAGCCACGCCAATACTTGCGCTCAGAATGACCATGTGCGATTCAATCTCAATGGGTTCGTGAATCAATTCCAGCAGTCGATGCAAGCTACCCACGCATTCTTCAGGTGCCAGCATGCCCACCAATAACACGACAAATTCATCGCCGCCCAAGCGCGCCACCGTATCGTCTTCTCGAATGGCGTTCTTAATGCGTCGCGCCACCTCGACCAAAACGCGATCACCCACCGCATGCCCGTAGTTGTCATTCACTGGCTTAAAGCCATCCAGGTCGAGATAGCACACTGCCATCATGCCCTTATCGCGTTTGGTGCGCGCCATGGCTTGCACTAAACGATCGGCGAGCAATACGCGATTAGGCACACTCGTCAGCGCATCAAAGTGTGCGATGTGTTCAAGTTGATTTTCGTATTCCTGGCGTTCCGTCACGTCCGCCGCAATGCCGATGATGCAGTTCTTATACACATCGCTATAGGTCAATTTCACTTTGGTGACTTCGACCAAATGTTCACGCCCGTCGGTAAATTTAATGCGCTCTTGTGACTGGTACGGGTCTTTTTGCGCGAGACAAGCGGCGTCCGCCACTTTGCAACGGGTCGCAATATCCATAGGCAACACATCGGTGTAGTGGGAGGCATTCAAAAATTGCGCTTCGCTAATCCCCGTCGCTTGGCACAAATTGTGATTGGCAAATTTGGCTTTGCCTTGCGCATCAGTCATCCAGATACCTAGGGGCGCATTGTCCAAAACCGACTGCAACAAACTACGCTGCTCTTCCAATGCGACGCGCGCGCGCTCAAATGCGCTATCCACGCGCTTACGTTCGGTGATGTCTTGTACGGTACCAATGACGCGTACAGGCCTACCCTGCGCATCGAATTTCACCTCGCCGCGCTCTTCAGCCCAGCGATATTTTTCCGGCGCGCCGTAGCGGAATTCAACGAGGAACGGCAGATGATCTAGGCTGGCCTGTTCCTTCAGTGCCCGAATGCGCGCTAAATCTTCAGGGTGGATTAAGGTGTTAATCGCATCTCGACTGGGAGAAAAATAATCTAACCCCAACCAGTGGTACACCTCACGCGACCAATACATTTGCTGCGTCGCCACGTCGTATTCCCACACCCCCATTTGCGCGGAGTCAAGCGCCATACTCAAACGCTTTTCACTTTCCAACAAATTGCTTTCTACTTTTTTGTAATTGGACAAATCCACATGCGTGCCCAACATGCGTAACGCTTTACCGTCTGCGCTGCGTTCCACTACGCTACCGCGACACAGCACCCATTTATAACTTCCGTCTTTGCAAAGAAAGCGTTGCTCCGTGCTGTATTGACCTACACAACCGCCTGCCACGTAAGCCTGAAAATAAGCGCTGGCTTGCGCCGCATCCAGCGGATGGAGCAGATTTCTTACATCACTCGGCTTGTGTCCAAGCTCATCTTCGGCGTAGCCCAACATCTCTGTATAGCCTTTGGAGTAACTCGCGCTATCCGCTTGAATATCCCAATCCCAAATCGCATCGCCCGCACTTTCCAGCGCCATCTTCCAGCGCGCATCCAAACGTCGTTGCACTTCGTTTTCTTCTTCAGCGACGCGATGCTCGCGCAACAGTCGCTCAAATTCTGCAAACATGAATAGCAAAGTAAGCAGATATAAAGCGCCCGTCACTACATCAAAATGGGAATAGCCAGAATCCAACAGGGGCACGTAATGCGCTACCAGCAAGCCTATTAAGATGAAAGCAACCCACAACATGCCGCGTCGCACACCTTGTAAAAACAAGGCGGCCGCTGCGAGTAGAAAAAATATCGAGAGGCGATTGGATTGGTAGGGGGCGAGTAAGTAGATGGAATAACACAGCGCAAAGGACAGCAGAAGTGCCAAAGTGCTCCACGTTTCGATACGTTGCCGATTACGTTTAAGGCCCACCCATATGCCCACCGCCATGGCCACAAACACGAAGTCAATGGCGCCCATAAGCGGACTAAACTGCCAACGATAAAACCCCATGCCGAAAGCAATCAACGCGACCAGCGAGAGAATGCTGGTGAGATAAATGACTTTATATTTGAAGTGCTGTTCGTGTTCGGCAAACGACTGATTGAGACACAACAGATTGAGCAATTTAGCAATCATCATTCACCCCTATGGTTTCGGATTGCCTGTCATGCCCCGCCGAGGGCACGAAAAAATGGTGAGTACTGCCGCCATTCATTATAGCGTTGCTGGGGATATTACCCCACGCTACGCGTCGCAGGGAATTGCAGCATAAAAGTGCTGCCCTTGCCTTCTTCGCTAGCAATGTCCAAGGTGGCCTGATGACGTATCGCGATGTGCTTCACAATCGCCAAGCCCAATCCCGTGCCGCCCGTTTCGCGCGAACGACTGCGGTCCACGCGATAAAAGCGTTCAGTCAAACGCGGGATATGGTGTGCGGCAATACCAATGCCGCTGTCTTTCACGGCAAATTGTGCGTGCCCTTGAGTATTCGTCCACAACATCCAAATATCGCCGCCGTTCGGGGTATAGCGAATCGCGTTAGTGAGCAAATTAAGGAAGGCGCTGCGCAACTCTTCCGTACTGCCTTTCAGATGAGTCGCACCTTCCATGTTTAAGTGAATGGTGTGTTTGCCCTGACTCACGGCTTCGCCTTCACGCTGAATGTCGGACAACATAACCGCCACATCAACCCTATCTTCACGCACTGGGTTCTGATCATTTTCCAAACGCGACAGGGCGAGCAAATCATCCACCAAATTTTCCATGCGTACGGTTTGGTCGCCCATCAGATTTAGCGCGCGGCGCGCCATTTCATTTTCGAGATGCGGCATGTCGTGCATGGTTTCCACGAAGCCGTTCACCACCGTAAGCGGTGTGCGCAATTCATGCGAAACGTTGGCCACAAAATCACGGCGCATCGTCTCCATGCGCTCACGCTGGGTGATGTTGCTGCTAATCAACAGGTGTTTACCCTTGCCGTAAGAGATGAGATTTATCGACAATACCAAGCCCTCTTGGCGCGCATCGCGCAATACGAGTGGCTCAACAAAGCTACGCATGGCGAGGTATTGAACAAACTCGGGCTGACGTGCGAGGTAGGTAATTTGCTGCCCTGTATCGCGCATGACATCCAAGCCGAAGTGCTGTTCGGCCAACCGATTGCACCATTCAATGCGGTCTGTTGCATCCAGAATAACGACTCCATCAGGCAAGGCGGCGGTGGCTTGTTCAAGCTGCAATAAAGCCGCGGCATGTTGTTCGCGTTCTTTCCTCTGTTTGCGCGTCATCTTGTTCAAACGTGAGAAGGCGTCTTCCCATAAGCCCGTGCCATCGGGCACGCTACTGTCGGGCGCATCTAACCAGCGTTGTAAATCGGACAAGTTGCGTAAATGAGAAATGAGCCGTAGCAGAATGCCACTGCTAAACAGCAGCGCTGCGGGCAATGCCCCTGCCACTCCCCACAATAAAAACGAGAGGGCTAATAGGATGAGAGGAAAGACTAATGCACGTTGCCAGAAATCAAACACAGCCGCCACCTTAAGAATGAGGTGGCGGAATTATACGGTGGGATACGTAAGCTGCGGGGCTTAACGCGCGGAGCAATGACGGGCAATAGACTGCCTGATTATTCTTTGGAAAAGCGATAGCCACTACCGCGCACGGTCTGAATTAAATTGTCCGTAGATGAGGGCTCTAACGCTTGGCGCAAGCGACGAATATGTACGTCAATGGTGCGCTCTTCAACGAACACGTGATCACCCCACACTTGGTCGAGCAATTGTGTACGGCTATACACTCGCTCTGCATGCGTCATAAAAAAATGCAGTAGGCGAAATTCTGTGGGGCCTAACTCAATGCTCATCCCCTTCGCACTCACGCGATGTGTGGTGGGCGAAAGCTCAATGCCCTCGGCACACACTAAATCATCGGTCATCTGCGGCGCACGACGGCGTAACACCGCACGAATGCGCGCCATCAACTCACGCGGCGAAAAAGGCTTGGTGATGTAATCATCGGCGCCGGCTTCGAGGCCTTGAATTTTGTCGCGCTCATCGGTGCGCGCGGTGAGCATAATGATGGGGATGTCGCGCGTGCGCGAGTCGGCACGCAAACGTTGCGCAAACTCGACGCCTGACACGCCTGGTAGCATCCAATCAAGCAGAATAAGGTCGGGTAAGGCGCGATTGATTTCGGTTTGCGCACTCGCCACATCAAAGGCTTGAATGGCACGGTAGCCGCATTGCGCTACATTAAATGCGAGCAATTCTTGAATCGCAGGTTCATCTTCTACCAGCAGAATGTTGGCGCTTGTCATCATTTTCTCCATCTGGGTTGAGTCGTCATATTGTGATGGTATGAAAGAATTGTGACAGACGCGTGACAGTCAGTCTGAATGTCACTTTGCATTGGCTTGCATCACAATGTGATGGTTAGTCTGCCGATGGGGTTCGACGTGTTGTCCCATCCAGTTTGGCAATAGCGAGCCTGCCAGCATGCCGAGAAAACTCATCATCAAGCCTAACAACTGCGGCGGCCATATTGCGGAAGGTTCAAACACTTCACACAGCATCCACGTCGCCAAGCCCAACACCATCGCCGAGAGCGCCCCCTGCGAGTTGGCGCGCGGCCAATACAGCCCAAACGCCAGCGGCACAAAGGCCGCCACCAAGGTGATTTTGTAAGCGCTCTCCACCATTTTGAAAATGCTTAATTGCGAATTGAGTGCCACCCCCAACACCACTGCACCAAACACCCATAGCGTAATGCGCATGGCGCGCAGAAATTGCTTGTCGCTCATGTCTTTGAGGATGAAGTGCTTGAGGATGTTTTCAGTGAACGCCACCGAAGGGGCGAGCAAGGTGGCGGAGGAGCAACTCATAATCGCCGACAGCAATGCGCCAAAAAAGATGACCTGCGCAAACACCGGGGTGTGTTCAAGAATCAGCGTGGGCAATATCAATTGTGAATCTTGCTGCAACAAATCACCGAACACTTTGGGATCCACCAGCGTCGCCGAATAGGCCAAGAACATGGGCACAAAGGCGAACACGAAATACAAAGAGCCGCCCAATACAGAGCCACGTACCGCTGTCTTTTGATTCTTGGCCGAGGTAATGCGTTGAAAGACATCTTGTTGCGGAATCGACCCCAACATCATTGTCATCCACGCGCCAATGAACGGCACCCAATGCGTGTAATCGCCCTGCGGAAAAAAATTAAGCTTGCCTGCGGCTTCGGCATGGCTTACCACTGCCACCACGCCGCCCGTCATGCCACTGACCCACCATGCGATAAATAACATGCCACCCATAATGACCGTCATCTGCACAAAATCGAGCAAGGCCACCGACCACATACCGCCGAAGGTGGTGTAGGTGAGCACAATCAGCGCCCCAACCAGCATACCCATTTCATTCGATATCGCGCCGCCGCTCACCATATTAAATACCAAGCCCAGCGCCATAATTTGTGCCGACACCCAGCCCAAATACGACACCACAATGCACACCGCCGCAATCAATTCCACCGCGCGGTTGTAACGCAGACGGTAAAAATCGCCGATGGTGAGTAAGTTCATGCGATACAGCTTATTGGCAAAAAAAACGCCCGCCAAAATCAAACACAACGCCGCCCCAAACGGATCGGCCACCACCCCACCCAATCCTTCCTTCACAAAAGTCGCCGAGATACCCAACACCGTCTCCGCACCGAACCACGTCGCGAACACCGTCGCCGTGACGATAGGTAAAGGCAAATGTCGCCCCGCTACCGCAAAATCTTTGGCGCTATGCACGCGCGTGGCGGCATACATGCCGATGCCGACGGAAACCAACAAATAGAGAACGACAAACCAGATCAGCATGACGTACGACTCACGGAATAAACAATGGCGTCGATTTTAGCAGTGTTGCCCCAAACAAAAAGGCTGCCGGAACACGGCAGCCTTTTTGTTGAAACAGCGCGCTTAAATTACAGATCTTTCGCGTGTGCCGCCAGATATTTAGCAACGCCTTCGGTGCTATCTTTCATGCCTGCTTTGCCTTTGCTCCAACCAGCGGGGCATACTTCACCGTGCTCTTCGGTAAATTGCAGCGCGTCAATCATGCGCAGCATTTCGTCGATGTTGCGGCCCAGTGGCAAGTCGTTCACCACTTGGTGACGCACTACGCCTGCGCGGTCAATCAGGAATGATCCGCGATAGGCCACGCCGCCTTCGGCTTCTACGTCATAGGCTTTGCAAATTTCGTGTTTGATGTCGGCGACCAGTGGGTAACGCACTTGTCCAATACCGCCGTTGTTGATGGCGGTGTTCTTCCACGCAAAGTGTGAGAACTGCGAATCAATCGACACGCCGATCACTTCCACATTGCGCTTTTGAAATTCTTCTAGGCGGTGATCGAATGCAATCAATTCGGACGGGCAGACAAAGGTGAAGTCGAGTGGGTAGAAAAATACCACCGCATATTTTTTGCTGATGTGTTTTTTCAGGTTAAACGCTTCGTTAATTTCGTTGTTGCCCATAACGGCAACCGCGTTGAAATCGGGGGCTTGCTTACCTACGAGTACGGCCATGATGTTCTCCTAAAGTGAGGGGGTGAAACTTGACTGAAATTCTAGGGTTTGAATTTTGCCAGATGCGGCGCGAGTGTCAACCTTATGCAGTGAATTTTTGAGTGAATGCGCAGTTGCTTACGATTGGCAAGCCTGCATACTTTGCTTTAGGTCTAAAAAAAGCCCCGCCTGTTTAGCAGACGGGGCTTTTTTATGAGGCAAAGTAGCTTGTCAATCAAGCGCGTTTTAATCTGGCAGTGCAATTTTATTGCCGGTGCTGAATTGATAGTCCTTGAAAATATGCTCTGCGCTTAAGGATAGATACTTGCCATCCGCACCTTTGCGAGTGGTGTCTTTGAGGCGATAGGTGAGGTGTCCGCAGGTCCAGCATTTGAAATTGCGCATGTGGGTGCACAGACAGGTTTTATCCATGACGATAATTTTTTTATCGTTAGGGTGGGCTGCCACTTCGCGGTTGTAAGCTTCGATGTAGTCGCAACGACCATTTGCATCCAATAGATATCCATAAGATTCACAGCCGGGGCGAATGCCTGAGCCAATGGATGGGCTGTTTTTTAACATGCGCATCGGATAGCCAGTGGGCGAGGTGCCGTTCACTTCAATGTCGTCTTCGCTGGCCTTGAAATACTCTTGTTGCACATCGGCAGGCAATCCGCATTCTTTAGAAACAGTGAAACGCGTCGCAACTTGCACTGCGCCCGCGCCCTCTTGCAGAAAACCTGCCGCATCGCTACCCGTAAAAATGCCGCCTGCGGGGATGACCGGAATATCTAATTTTTCAGCTCGTAGATAGGCGATGACTTCGTTGGTAATGGTGCGTAAATCGTATTGCGCCCAATCCATACCAAAACCCAAGTGCCCCCCAGCCAATGGCCCTTCCACGACGATGTAATCAGGCAAACGATTGGTCTTTACGTTCTTGCGTAAAAACAATTGCAAAGCGCGCAAAGAGGACACGATGATGCCTAATTTCACCTCTCGAAAACGCGGATGGTCTTCCATCAATCCGAACGACCCCAGATGGAGTCCTGCCGCCAAGGTGATGCCGTCAATGCCCGCACTCATCGCACCATGTAAACGCACACGCAAGGTGTCGCGTGGCGAATTCATGGTGAGCTTTTCCATCACGTTAATGAACACCATGCCACTGCCACGTTTACGCTCCATGGTTTTGCTGACATGCAAACGGGTAGATTCGGCAATCTGATCTAAATTGAACTTGATACTCGTTTTGTCAGAGTTATCAATGTTGGCTTTGTATTGCAACAATTTGTCTTTGACAAAATCGGTGTCGTAGCGACGGTCGGTGACGGTCGGCAACATGGCATCAGAAATGTGGCCAACGCCACCCAAACGGGCAGCTTCCAAGGCTAGATCAGCCGTGGAAATATCTACGCCCATGCCACCAATCATAATGGGAACGAGTTCGTGTTTGCCCAGCTTCAAACGAAAATCATCTACTTTTTTCATGTGCGCACCTCGAAAATGACGAGGCCTCCTCCGTTATACGGCACGTTATTCGCGCCGTTGTTTATGGACGCTATATTACCTTGGAATAGCGCGCATGTTCGGTGCGAGTACGCAGGTATTTGTCGAAGACCATGCAGATATTGCGGATGAGCATGCGGCCTTTGGGCGTGACGCTTATCCATTGCGGCGATAATTCCAACAAACCTTCTTTCTCATACTCGACCAACTCTTTCATTTCGGTGGCGAAGTAACTGTCGAAATCCAAGAGATACGAAATGTTCAGCGACTCTTTAGAAATCTCGAAATGACACATAAGCGCTTGAATAATGGCGCGTCGCACTAGGTCGTCTGCGTTTAGCTCCATGCCACGCATAATGGGTAATTGATCGCGATCGAGCGCATCGTAATAGTCTTCGAGATCGCGATAATTTTGACTGTAGGTGGGGCCAACTTTGCCGATAGCGCTCACGCCTAACGCCACGAGGTCGCAATCGGAATGGGTGGAATAACCTTGAAAATTGCGGTGCAAGCGACCTTGGCGCTGGGCCACGGCCAGTTCATCTTCGGGTTTCGCAAAGTGATCCATACCGATATACACATAGCCTGCGCCAGTCAACTTGCTTACCGCCATGCTCAAAATATCCAGCTTCATTTGCGCGGAAGGCAATTCGTCTTCGTTAATGCGTCGCTGCGGCTTGAACAAGGTCGGCATGTGCGCATAATTGTAGATAGAGAGGCGATCTGGATTAGTGGCAATGACGCGATCCAAAGTCACGCCGAATCCTTCCAACGTTTGTTTGGGCAGGCCATAAATCAAATCAATGCTGACCGACTTGAAGCCATTTGCACGCGAGGCATTAATCACACGCATGGTTTCTTCTTCGCTTTGAATACGATTGACCGCTTTTTGCACGTCATCGTCGAAGTCTTGCACGCCCACGCTGATGCGATTAAAGCCTGCTTGTCCGAGCAGCGCGATGGTTTCGTCGCTGACTTTACGCGGGTCAATTTCGATGGAGTATTCGCCATCAGGAATGAGTTTGAAATACTTGCCAATCGCTGCCATCACTTCGCGAATTTCGTCATCGCTCATAAAGGTGGGCGTGCCGCCGCCAAAGTGCAATTGCTCCACCACTTGACGTTCGCCTAGCAGCTTGGCTTGCATGGCCATTTCTTTGATGAGGTAACGCACGTATTCGGCAGACTTGCTACGATCCTTGGTGATGACCTTGTTGCACGCGCAGTAAAAACACAGCGTGTTACAGAATGGAATGTGGATGTACAGCGACAGCGGACGACTCACGCCGCCAATTTCACGCTTTGCCATCCATTGGCTATAACTCTCTGCATTAAATGCTTCGATAAAGCGATCCGCTGTGGGGTATGAGGTGTAGCGCGGGCCATTTTTATCCAGCCTACGAATTAATTCCAAGTCGACAACTAATTGATTTACCGCTGCATTCATGTTTATCCCTTTCAAACAGGCTCACACTATGCCAGTAAGTCGTTGGCAGGTCTTGATATATGTCAAAATGCGCGCCCTTTTTAACGCTGCCACGCGCAGTAACCTCAACGCAAATATGGTGCCTTCCTCCGCCAATGCCTCGCTCAAAATCGCCTGCTCTAGTTGCAATCTGCGCGAAATTTGCCTGCCTGTCGATTTGTCGGTGAGTGAGATGACGCGCCTTGATGAGTTAAGTACTAACAAACATCGCTTTGCTTCAGGGGATTACTTGTATCGCATCGGCGATCAATTCAAATCGCTACACGCCATTCGTAGTGGCTCGTTCAAAACTCGTGTGTTACAGGAAGATGGGCGTGAACAGGTCACGGGATTTTTAATGGCAGGCGAAATTATCGGCTTGGATGCGATTAGCACTGACTTACATACCTGCGAGGCGGTGGCGATGGAAAACAGTGAAGTGTGCGAACTGCCGTTTGCAAAGTTGGAAGAGTTGAGCCGCGAGATACCTAGCCTGCAACGCCATTTGCACAAAATTATGAGCCGCGAAATTGTGCGCGACCAAGGCATTATGTTGTTGTTAGGCTCGATGCGCGCGGAAGAGCGTCTAGCCGCTTTCCTGCTTAACTTGTCGCAACGTAATGCGGCACATGGGCTGTCAGCCACACAATTAAAACTGCGCATGTCGCGCCTAGAAATTGGCAGTTATTTAGGCTTGAAGCTGGAAACCGTGAGTCGTGCGTTTTCGCACTTTCAGGATGACGGCTTGTTAGTGGTTAAAGCACGTGCTATCGAATTGCTTGACTTACCCAGACTACGCACGCTGGTCGGCAAATCCTAATGCCCCCACTACTGCATTCCTTTATTGAACTGAAATAGGTATCCTGCGCACCGCAATCAAAACACCCTAGGGAGAAGACATGACTCAAGCTTACCAAGCCACAAAAGAAGAGATGACGCGCGCTAAATGGCCGCATGAAATTTTCCTCATCAATCTGGTGTTCAATCACATTCTTGTTTTTGCTTCCACCTTTGGCGTATTCAGCACCTTTCCATTGATGGTGCTGATTGTGCCGCTAACTTCTTTCATCATTACGGGCTACATCTTATTCAAAGCTAAACAAGTTGCTCGTGGCAGCGATACCGATTTCGTTAAAGCACATTGGGTGGTCGCCAATAAGCGCAATACGCACTTCATGTGGTTGCTGACCATCACCTGTATCGTCATTGGCGGCGGCTTTTGGCTATCGAAAATCATGGGGTGGTCAAAAATTGCCACCATTGCACTGCTGGGCGGTGTGGGCTTGTTACCTTTCATGGTGTCGCTGTTGGTGCTCATCGTACTGGGTAATGATTCGATGTACCAAGCCCGCCATCATAAATTTCCACGTGGTTCCACCCCCGCCACTGAAACGGTCTCTTAATTTTTACGGCACGAGCACACATGACTAACGAAAACAAAATTTATTGGGGTGTCGGCATCTTTTCTGTCGTCATTATTCTGGGGGCATTTTTTATCCCCGGCGACCGTCCTGACAAAACCGATTTGCCTTGGCACATCGAACATCCCACGCCTGATTCAGTACGCGTATTCGGCTTAACTCTGGGCACGTCAACCCCCGCTGATGCTGAAGTGCGCTTCAAGGAACAAGCTGAACCGAGTTTATTTAAGTCACCGGCGGGCGTGTTGGTTGCGGAAGTGTTTTTTGAGCAAATCAATTTGGCAGGACTGCGTTCGCGCGTCGCCTTAACCGTATCGATACCCGAAGCTGAAATGCACACCATGTATGAGCGCGGACTGCGCATGGCGGCAACAGGAAGTGGTAAGAAAATTACCTTAACGCCAGACGATGTGGCGCGCTTGCGCAGTTCACCTATCAGTGGGCTAACTTACATGCCGGGGGTCAAGGTTGATGAAGCGTTATTTCTGAAACGTTTTGGCAAGCCCACGCAAGTGATTAAGGAAACCCAGTCGGGTGCAGTTCACTGGCTGTATCCGCAAAATGGGCTAGATTTAACGTTAGGGGGTAGCGAAAAACCTGTGTTGCAATACGTCGCTCCACAGGCTTTTGAGGCACTCGTTAAGCCCTTAATCGCCAACGGCGAGATTATTCCTCAATAGTTTTCTTGGTCGCATCCGACGCGCTTGTCGGGTGCGGCATCATGTCATCGTCATCATCCATCAAGATGCGATTACCACTGCCTTCCATGTCTTCGTACTGGCCTTTTTTCACCGAAAAAATGAGCAACACGACGAGGATAATGCCGAAAAACATCATGCCGGGAATTAAGCTATAAATTACTTCCATGTGAGCCTCACTTCTTAAAAAGGGTGCGAATACGCGCGGCGTTACCAATCACCACCAACGAGCTTATGGGCATGGTAATGGCGGCGGCCAGCGGAGTCACTTGAGCCATCATCGCGAGTGGCACCATGATGGCGTTATACACGAAGGACAGCCCGATATTTTGTTTGATGGTGCGTAAGGTGCGGCGTGACAGCTGGGTGGCTTGCAACACTTTATTCAGCTCGTTGTGCATCAACACGATGTCGGCACTTTCCACGGAAACGTCTGTGCCCGAGCCCAAGGCAATGCCTACGTCAGCACGGATAAGCGCAGGTGCATCATTCACCCCATCACCCACCATCGCCACGATTGCACCTTCGTTTTGTAATTGCTGAATCACGCGATCTTTGTCTTGCGGCAATACTTCAGCAATCACTTCCATACCGCCCAATTGCTTGGCAATGGCTTCAGCTACTGGGCGACGATCGCCACTCAACAAAGTCATCTTGATGCCCGCCGTGCGCATCTCGTCCACCATTTGTTGTGCGTCACTGCGCAAGCGATCAGCCAATACGATGAGCGCCACATGCTGCTCACTTTGCGCCATATACACACAGCTCATGCCATCCGCTTCAAACGTTTGGGCGTGTAGATGAAGTTGGGCATCGAGTGTAATGCCGCATTGTTTAAGCCAAGCCGCGCTACCTAACAGAATGCGCCGCCCTGCCACATTGGCCGCCACACCCAAGCCCGCAGTTGCGTGAAAATCATTCACCACCGTATCGCGAAAAGATTGCTGCCGCTCTTCTGCATACGCGGTGATAGCGTGTGCGACGCCATGTTCGCTGTAACGCTCCACTGCCGCCGCTACGCCCAAAATGGCCTCGTCATCCTGTCCAGCCGCACACTTCATTTGCGCGACGCTCATCTTGCCTTCGGTCAGCGTACCCGTTTTATCAAATACGAAATGAGTCACCTTGGACAAGGTTTCCAACACCAAACCGTTTTTAACCAAAATGCCGTGTTTAGCGCCCAAGCCCGATGCAACGGCAATAGACATCGGTGTCGCCATGCCCAAAGCACACGGACAAGTGATAATAAGTACCGAGGTGGCCGCCATCAGTGCAATCTCAAAATCCTGGCTATTCCAAATGAAAAAGGTGGTTGCCGCGCAAATCATCGTCACTAACACAAACCACGGCACGATGGTATCGGCCAAGCGTTGAATTGGCGCTTTTGAGGATTGCGCCTCCTCGACTAATTGAATAATTTTAGACAGCGTGGTGTCGTTAAGTTGGGTACGCACTTCCACCAATAATGCGCCGCTGGTATTCACCGTGCCTGCGGAAACCGTTGCGCCTACACGCTTGCTCACAGGCAACGATTCGCCACTCAACATAGATTCATCCACGGCACTATGGCCTTCCAACACCACGCCATCGACGGGCACGGTGTAGCCCGGTTTAATCAGCACTTGGTCGCCCAACATCACGCCGCGAATGGGGGTCATCTGCTCGATGCCCTCACGCATCACGAGTGCCACACGCGGCTGCAATTCCATCAGTCGCTTGGTGGCCGACACGGCTTGGTGACGGAACATGCCTTCCAAATAACGCCCAATCAAAATCACAAAAGTGAGGTTGGTGACGGTATCGAAAAATACTTCGCCATGCTGATTATTGGTGAGCGTGACATATACCGAATAGGCGTACGTGACACTCAAGCCCAACGCAATGGGCAAGTCCATAGTGAGGTGTCCCGCACGCAAACCACCCAAGGCACCGCGATAAAAAGGATAGCCGGAATAAAACAAAGTGGGCGTCGCTAACACCAAGGCCACCCAATGGAAGAAGCTACGAAATTCGTCTTGATTTGCGCCACTGTATAAGGCAATGGCAATCCACATCATGTTCATCGCTGCAAAACCTGCAAAGAACAAGCGGAACAGCATGGCGCGATTAGTTTTTTGAATCGAGCCCTCGGCGGTTTCAGGATCGTAGGGCACTGCCGAATAGCCAATTCTAGACAGCGCACGAATCAAGTCAGAAAGCTTGCTTTGACGGTTGTCCCAACGTAAATGTAGCCGCTTACCAGCCAGATTCACTTCTGCCAATTGCACACCCGCTGCGCGATTCAATCCGCGCTCGATAAGCCACACGCACGCAGCACAATGAATGCCTTCGACCAACAAATGAATGTCACGCACATCCCCCGAACAAGTGGTGAACTCCTGTTGCAC